>NZ_JBEZKI010000063.1:0-27866 GCF_040651615.1 Streptomyces sp. NPDC048417
GCGGCTGGGCCGTCGGGGACGTGGTGGGCGCCTCGCTGGACCACGCCATGTGGTTCCACCGCGACCGCCCGTCGTCATGTACCCGCGACGCCCCTCAGGAGGGCCCCTGAGGCCGCTGTGAGCGGCTGAAGGCACCACCGGACCCCAGAGCCCGCACGACCTCGGAGACGCGCGTGTAGACGCCGGGACTCCCCGGCCGCCCGCAGCCGCTGCCCCACGACACAAGTCCGATCAGGCGCCCCCCGGCGACCAGCGGTCCCCCGCTGTCGCCCTGGCAGGCGTCGGGGCCACCCAGTGCCTCCCCGGCGCACACCATGGAATCCGCCCGGTAGGTACCGTCGGCGCCGCCGGGATAGGCGCGCTCGCACGCCTCGTCGGGCAGTACATGGACCCGCGCGGCGTACAGCCGGCGCGCGTAGTCGCCGCCTCCCGTGATGTCGCCCCACCCGGAGACCAGGGCACCGGTGCCGGTCCGGTAGGCGGTGTCGCCCTCGGCGGCCATCTTGACGACGGCGTCGGCCGGCAGGGGCCGGGCAAGGGTGAGGACGGCGAAGTCGCCGGTGTTGGCATCGGGGTCGTAACGCGGGTTGACCCGGGCGACGGTCACCGGGATCTCCTGGCCCTGCGCCGAGAGCAGATCCGTGCGGCCCGCGATGACCTTGAGGTCGTGCACCCGGTCGGAGGGTCCGCCGATCACCTCGTCGGCCAGGCAGTGGGCCGCGGTCAGCACCGCGGTCCGGCCGATCGCCACCCCGCCGCAGAACTGGCCGGCCCGCGTACCCCCGAACCGGTCACGGCTGGACAGCGCGACCGTCCAGGGAGTCTGGGAGACGTCGACGGGAAACCCGCCGACGACAACGCTGTCGGCGGCTGCCGGAGGCGGACCGGCCAGCGGTATCACGGCGGCGGCGGTCGCCAGGATCAGCGGTCGGATCAGGACCGGGGCAAATGGACGGCGCATGCACACTCCTCACTCTGGGTGGTACCAGGAAACCCAGAGTCATCCAGTGCACCGCGACCCGCAGCCCGAAGGCCCGGCTCCCCGTGGGGAGCCGGGCCTTCGACGTCGTATGGGCGCGACCTAGTCGAGGTAGTCGCGCAGCACCTGGGAACGCGAGGGGTGGCGCAGCTTCGACATGGTCTTGGACTCGATCTGGCGGATGCGCTCGCGCGTGACGCCGTAGACCTTGCCGATCTCGTCGAGGGTCTTCGGCTGACCGTCGGTGAGACCGAACCGCATGGAGACGACACCGGCCTCGCGCTCGGACAGGGTGTCCAGCACCGAGTGCAGCTGCTCCTGGAGGAGCGTGAAGCTGACGGCGTCAGCGGGGACGACGGCCTCGGAGTCCTCGATGAGGTCACCGAACTCGCTGTCACCGTCCTCACCCAGCGGAGTGTGCAGGGAGATGGGCTCACGGCCGTACTTCTGGACCTCGATGACCTTCTCGGGGGTCATGTCGAGTTCCTTGGCCAGTTCCTCCGGGGTGGGCTCGCGGCCCAGGTCCTGGAGCATCTGGCGCTGCACGCGCGCGAGCTTGTTGATGACCTCGACCATGTGCACCGGGATACGGATGGTGCGGGCCTGGTCGGCCATGGCGCGGGTGATCGCCTGACGGATCCACCAGGTGGCGTACGTGGAGAACTTGTAGCCCTTGGTGTAGTCGAACTTCTCGACCGCGCGGATCAGACCGAGGTTGCCCTCCTGGATGAGGTCCAGGAAGAGCATGCCGCGGCCGGTGTAGCGCTTGGCCAGGGAGACCACCAGACGGAGGTTGGCCTCCAAGAGGTGGTTCTTGGCGCGGCGCCCGTCCTCGGCGATGATCTCCAGCTCGCGCTTGAGCTTCGGGGCGAGCTTGTCGGCGTTGGCCAGCTTGTCCTCGGCGAACAGACCGGCCTCGATGCGCTTGGCGAGCTCGACCTCCTGCTCGGCGTTGAGCAGCGGGACCTTGCCGATCTGCTTGAGGTAGTCCTTGACCGGGTCGGCGGTGGCACCGGCGGCGGCGACCTGCTGGGCCGGCGCGTCGTCCTCGTCCTCGTCGGACAGGACGAAGCCCGCGCTCTCGGTGCCCTCGGGCTCCTCGGTGCCCGCCTTGGCCTCCTCGATGACCTCTTCCTCGAGAAGCTCGGCGTCGTCCTTCTTGGCGGCGGTCTTCTTCGCCGGCACCGCCTTCTTCGCGGCGGTCGCGGTCTTCTTCGCGGCCGCCTTCTTGGCGGTGGGGGCGGCCTTCTTGGCTGCGGCCTTCTTCGCGGACGCCGCCTCGTCGGTCGGATCGTCGGCTACGACGGGGGGCACTGCCGGGGCGGCCGTGGCGTTGGCCTTCCTGGTGGTCACCGTCTTCGCCGCGACCGTCTTGGTGGCGGTGCGCTTGGCCGGACTCTTCGCTGCGACGCTCTTTCGGGTGCGCTTGGGCTCCGCGGCACTGACCATCAGCGTCACACCCTCTTCCTCAAGGATCTGGTTGAGGCTGCGCAGTACGTTCTTCCACTGAGTGGCCGGAATCTGGTCAGCTTCGAAGGCCCGACGCACATCGTCGCCGGCGATCTGCCCCTCAGCCTTTCCCCGCTCAATGAGAGCCATGACAGAGACGGACTCGGCGATCTCCGGCGGGAGCGTACGGGATGTGCTGGCCGACACGAACAACCTCTCGGAACGTTGGAAAACGGCTTCCGGCCCCGTCCTGGACGGACTGGAGCCGACCGCCGGCTTGGGGATGGGCCGACGGCGCGGGCGTGGGCCGGGAAGATACACAGCGCCATGAATGGCGTCCGTATTCCCTCCGCGGCTGTCACCTCTTAGGTCATCGCGCTGTTCGCAAGAGCGTTACGCCCAATCTACGTGGCCCGAGTCACACCCCGTAAGCGCTCAAAAACGGTCAGACATGGGCAGAGGTTGTCGCCAATGATCTCTCCGGGCCGTTCGGACGGCAGCGAGTGCGCCGTACGACCGCCACAGAGCCTGCCATACACCGCTCGACCGTCGCGGTGTCTGTCATACGACCGCTGCGCGCCCGTCCCGCCGCGCCGGACCCCGCCGGAGCCCTGAGGGATCCGGCGGGGTCCGGCGGAAGCGGGGTCCGGGGTCGGCGACGCCCAGAGAACGCGGAACCGACCGAGCGCACCGCTCTCGATGCGGGTCAGTGCTCACGCGGCGCGGGTACCACGCGCTCGACCTCGGGGTGGACCGTGAGCAGCTGACGCATGGCCGACTCGGCCGCCGCGCCGTCGCCCGTGCCGAGCGCGTCGACGATCCGCGCATGCTGGGCCAGGGACGTCTCGTTCGGCCGCTCACAGCCGGTGACCGGGCCGCCGGAGACCTGGAGGGCCGACGACACGATGCCGGAGAGGTGTTCCAGCATGCGGTTGCCCGCGATCTGGATGAGCATCGAGTGGAACTCGGCGTCCGCGCGCGAGAACGTCAGCGCGTCGCCCTGCGCCATCGCGTGGCTCATGATCTCGACCATGTCGGACAGGCGCTGCTGGACGTCCTCGCGCCCGTGCCCGGCGGCGAGCCGGGCGGCGAGTGGCTCGATCGTCCAGCGCAGCTCGCTGAGCTCACGGCGCTGGTCGTCGCGCTGCGGCCCGAAGGCCCGCCACTCGATGATGTCGGGGTCGAGGAGGTTCCAGTCGCTGACGGGACGCACGCGCGTGCCGACGTTGGGGCGGGCACTGACCAGGCCCTTGGCCTCCAGGACCCGAAGGGACTCACGGACGACGGTGCGGGAGACCTCGAAACGCTGGCCGATCTCCTCGGGCACCAGCGGGCGGTCCGCGCCCAGGTCGCCGGAGACGATCATCTGACCCAGCTGCTGGACGAGTTGACCGTGCAGTCCGCGGCCGCGGCTGCCCGCGGCACGTCGTCCCACACGGCCCAGCTCCGGGTCCGGGCCCTCCCAGGAGGGCGCCCCGACACGATCGTTGACGGGGGCATCCACGTACGGGTAGCGGTCGAGTTCGCCCGGGCCGACCAGACCAGAGTCTGCGGAGCGGGCGGCGGTCATCATGGTGTGCGCAAGGGTACTCACGGATCCTTTGTCGGCGCTGCCTCCAACTCCCTTGAGGTCTTTGGTGAAAAGCACACGAAAGGGTGATCGCTCACCCCATCGCAATTGACGCCTTATCGGAAAGAAATGGCCTTTCTGCGGGGAGTTGTGCGCATGGGGGGACCGGAAGCGCCCGGTCCGTGGTCATCTGAGCCTGGCCCGCAGGGTGGTGAACAGGTACGCGCAGAGCAGTGCGGTCAGCGACAACGCCAGTGCCCCGCCCACGGGTTGGGCCAGCACCCGGACCGCTGCGACCAGATAACGCTCGCCCCCGAAGGGCCACTGCAGCAGCAACATCTCCCGCATCCGCATCGGGAGTCCGGCGGCCATCCGCACACCCGACCCTTGCAGCACCTTGTGTACGACGGGCACGACGAGTACGGGTACGGCGAGCACCGCGGCGAGACCGGCCGTGGTGGACCGGAAGACGCCCGCCGCCAGCACACCGGCCCAGGCGCAGCCGACGATCAGTCCGAACCAACTCGCGGTCATCGGAAGCCAGTCGGCGGGAACCTTCGCGAGTTCCCGGCCGTAGACGAGATAGAGCATTTCGGCGTCGCAGCCCAGGGTGAGGAACGAGAGCAGCACGGCGGTGGCTCCGGAGACCACCAGTTTCGCGGTGAGCAGCCCCAGCCGGCGGGGCACGGTGCCGCGGTCCGCCGCCAGCGCGGGGTGGCGGAACTCGTCTCCGAAGGCCAGCGCCCCGAGCAGCCCCGCGCCGAGCGCCGCGGGGGGCAGCGGCAGCTCCCGCGGCCAGGCGGCGAACAGCCGGGCCTGCGGGGTGTGCCCGAGCCGGGCGAGCAGGACGGCGATGAGGGCGGACACCGCCAGGACAGCACCGCAGGTGACAAAGCCGGCACCGATCCCGGCGGCCCGGCGGAGCTCGTAGCGCAGGGGCCGGAGCGGGCTGGGGGCAGAGCGGATGGAGATGGCGGGTGGGAGCGGGGAGGGGTCGTCCAGGGCGACGGCCCCCGCCGGCCGCGCGAGCCCGGCCGGGGGCGGAGTGGGGTCACCACCGGCTGTCGGGGGTGCGCTGGCGGGAGGCCGCGGCTGCGGCTGCGGCTGCCTGGTGGAGAGCTTGGCCGTGGGGGCTTGGCCGGGTGGCGGCGGTTGCTGTTCGACGGAGAGCTGGGCGGTTGGGGCTTCGCCGGGTACGGCGGGGATCGATGGCTGGGAAGAGGCAGCGGGGGTGGAGGGATCGCCTGACGCGGGGCCGGGCGGTGGCTGTGGGGATACGGCGGGGGCCTGCGGTTGGTCAGATGCGGCAGCGGCCTGCGGCCGGGCGGATGCGGCGGTGGCCGGGGCCTGGGCAGAGGGGGCGGTCGCCGACGGATGAGCGGAGGCAGCGCCGGCGGGTGGCCGGGCGGATGCAGGGACCGCTGTTGGGCGAGCGGAGGAAGCAGCGGCCGAGGGCTGAGCAGGACCGGGAGCGGACGACGAGTGAGCGGAGGCGGCGCCGGCCGGTGGGCGAACGGACGCGACGGCCGAGGGCTGGGCGGAGTCGGCGGTGGACGGTGGCTGGGCGGGCACGGTGGCGGACATCGGGTCCGGGGAGGTGGCGTGGGTCGGCGGCTCGGGTGTGGGGGCGGGGGCCGGAGACTGCGCGGACGCGGTGCTGGTGGACGACGGCCGGGAAGTCGCGGAGGCGCCTGTCGAACGGGCCGAGAGCGCGACGGCCGGGGCCTCGGTGGCGAGGGCGCTACCGGACGGTTCCGCGTGCGGAGATCCGGGCGGGGCCGCCGGACCGTCGGCGAACGCCTCGGTGGACATGGACGGCTGCTGTTCAGCCGTGGCGGAGGGCTCCACCGCGTTCGACGACTGATCCGGGCCTGGCTCCTCGGCGGTGCGTGACCGACTCACCGGCCTCGGTCCAGCCGACGTCCGTGGCTGTGGGGTGACCGGAGAACCACTCGTGTCCTGGCGCGGATCGGCGCCGGGCGTGTCCCGCCGCTGCGTGATCGATGCCTCGTCGACCGTCCGAGCCCCGTCCACGGCAGCCGGCTCAGTCGCGCCCCGCAGCCGCCGTTCGGCCTCCGGTACGACGTCCGTCGGCGGCTCCGCTCCGGCACCCGCTCCCATGTCGCCGACCTCATCAGCGAGTTGGTGGACGAGGATGCCGTGGCGGAACGCGGTCTCGCCGATCTCGGCCGTCGTGCTGCCGTACACCGACAGGCGGTTGCCGCCTTCGCTGACGACCTCCACCGAGCGGTGGGTCGTGCGGGCCTCCTTGGTGAGGAGGGCGGCGAGCCGGGCTGCGTGCGGGCTGCGGACGGCCACACGTGGGCGCAGCCGGGTGCGGGCGAAGGCGGTGGCCTCCTGGTCCGCGACGAGCCTGCCGGCCTCCAGGGTGACCACCCGGTCGGCGGCGCGGGCGGCCTCCTTGGGGTCGGTGGTGGTGAACAGGACCGTGCCGCCCTGCACGGCGTGGGCCCTGAGCATGCGGTGCAGCCAGTGGCCCTCGCGGGCGGAGAGACCGTGCGCGGGTTCGTCCAGGACGAGGGTGTGTGGATCGGGGAGCAGGGCGCAGGCGAGGCCCAGCCGGCGGTCCACGCCCCGCGACAGCGTGCCCAGGCGCTCCTCGCGGAGGCTGACGAGCCCGACCGCTTCGAGCACTTCGTCGGCACGCCGGACCGGGACTCCGGACGCCGCACACAGCATGCGCAGATGGCCGCGGACGGAGCGGGCCGGATGACCGGGGACGTCACCGAGGAGGACGCCGACCTCACGCGAGGGGTGGGCGATGCGATGCAGGGGGCGGCCCCTGAAGTAGGTCAGTCCACGGCCCTGTTGGAGTTCGAGCATCAGTCTGAGCACCGTGGTCTTGCCCGCGCCTTCCTTGCCCAGGAGTGCGGTCACGCGGCCCGCGCACGCTTCGAAGGACACGTCGTCGACGGCGGGCGGGTGCGCCTTGCGGGGATTGCTGGTCAGTCCGAAGGCCTCGATCACCTTAGGGAAGATAGCGCGGAATGACCGTTTTTCCAGGTATAGAAGGGTTTAACCTCGGCGGGATTCGCGCTGTCGGACGGTCAGACCTCGGGTCGCAGCATCGGCGGGTTGAGCAGAGTCGCGCCGCCGGCACGGAAAAGCTGGGCCGGACGGCCGCCCTGACGGGTGGTCGTGCCGCCGGTGGGGACAAGGAAGCCCGGGGTGCCGGTCACCTTGCGATGGAAGTTCCGCGGGTCGAGCGCCACGCCCCACACCGCTTCGTAGACGCGGCGCAGCTCACCGACCGTGAATTCGGGCGTGCAGAACGCGGTGGCCAGGGACGAATATTCGATCTTGGAGCGGGCTCGCTCCACCCCGTCGGACAGAATCTGGGCATGGTCGAAGGCGAGCGGCGCGAGGGGCTCGCCGTCCCGGCCGTAGCCGCCCTGCGCGAGCAGTTCCTCGACCGGCGCCCAGCGCGCGTTGCTGGCGTCGCCTCCCGCGCGGGGGGCGGGGAGGTCGGGGGCGAGAGCGAGGTGGGCGACGCTGACCACGCGCATCCGGGGGTCGCGCTTGGGGTCGCCGTAGGTCGCCAGCTGCTCCAGGTGGGCTCCGCCGTCCTGGGCGGGCGCATCGGGGTCGTGAGCGCGCAGGCCGGTCTCCTCCGCGAGTTCCCGCGCCGCCGCCTGCGAGAGATCCTCGTCGGCCCGTACGAAGCCGCCCGGCAGCGCCCAGCGCCCCTGGAACGGCTGCTCCCCTCTGCGTACCGCCAGCGCGCACAGGGCGTGGCGGCGCACAGTCAGCACGACCAGGTCCACGGTGACGGCGAAGGGCGGAAACGCTGACGGGTCGTAGGGCATGCGGTGATCATAGTCGTCTGCCTGACGATAAACACTCCCTTCGTCGCTCGCTTCGGCGGCTGATCCACTTCGCTCCGGTATGCACCTCACGGTTCGCTCCGGCAGACGTCCGACGCCCGGCCACCCGTTCGTCGTGATGGTCGCGTCCCGCACGGTCGCCCAGGAGGTCACGCCCCCAGTTGAAGGCCGTCCGCGGCCTCCTCGACCATGGCCAGGCCGAGTCGGCTGACCCGTATCGAGAAGGGCGCGCCGGCCACCCGCAGGCCGGTCAGGCCCAGTTCGCCCAGGGGCGCGCTGTGGACTGGCCGGAGGGTGACCGTCCCGGCCGGGGCGTCGGGGCGGATGCCGGCGAGTGTGGTGAGGAGCAGCACCCCGGAAGCGGCCGCCGTGGCCGCCGGACGGCAGGCAGCGGGATGCGGAAGGGGGGCGCTCCCGTCGGTCCGCTGCTCACCGCCGAACATCTCGGGCAGCCGGTGGCCGAAGTGCTCGGCCGCCGCCAGCAGGCCGCGCAGCAGCCCGCCCGCCTCCTTCTCGTAGCCCGCGGCGGCCAGCCCGGCGACGGCGAGCGCCGTCTCCTGGACCCGGACGGCCCCGGCCCGATGGCCGAACGGATTGTGTCCCGCCTCCTTGGCCCCCAGTCCGCGCAGCCCCCACCCCGAGTCCAGGGCCGGCCCCCCGAGCAACCGGGCAAGCTGCTCGGTCTGCACCTTGTCGAGCAGGCCGACGGCCGGTCTGCCGGCATCGAGCAGCCCGGTGTCGAGCAGGTGGACGGCGGTGGAGCCGAGGTGGGTCAGGGGGCGGCCGTCCGGGGTCAGCGCAGCCGCCGGACGGCCGCCGCCCCTGTCCTCGGTCCAGAAGTCCGCCTGGAACGCCTTCCTCAGCTCTCCCGCCCACTTCCGCAGTCCGGCGCCGCCGGGCCGGTCGTACGCGTCGAGGAGGTCGGCGCCGAGCACCGCGGCCCGATGGGCGTGGGCCTGGGTCTCGCTGCGCGCGGGGCCGCCGGGCTGCGGGTCGCAGAGGTAGGTGTGGTCGCCCACCGTGGTGCGCAGCCAGGCCAGGCAGCGCTCGGCCACGGGCAGCAGTTCCCGCGCCTCCTGGTCCGGGAGCCCCCAGCGGCGGGCCTCCGCCAGCAGGACGGGGAAGAGCAGGGTGGCCTCCGTACCCGTGCAGCCCGGTGGCAGATGCGCTCCGGCGTCGCGGCGCGGGCCGGGGATCATGCCGGCCTGCGGTCCCGGGCCGCGGAGTTGGCTGCGGGCCAGGGTGCGCAGCGTGCCGGCGGCGAGGCGGGTGCCGAGGGGCAGGGTCATCCGGGCGGCGGCGAGCGCCTCGGCCGGGGCCAGACCGCAGCGCCAGGGCGCCCCGGCCGCGAGGTAGGTGTCGGAGGGGTGCGCCGGGTCGCGGAGCAGTAGCGCCTGAAGATCCTCGACGCTCGTCCTGAGCAGCGCCCCGGCTCTCGGGTCGTCGCCCGTGGCCCTGGCCGGCGCCAGTGGGCTGGTGGCCGCGCGTCCCACGGCGCGCGGGGGACCCGCGCCGTCCGGACGCACCCGCAGCTCGACGCTCGCCGTTCCGCCCGGGGGCAGTTCGAACTCCCAGCGCAGCAGTCCCGCGGAGGCCAGCGCGTCGGCGGGTGGCGGGTCCGCCGTGACCGCCGAGTTACCGGTGGGGGTGGTCCAGCGCAGGCCGGAGTCGTGGACGCTGGGTGGGAGTTCGGGGCCGGGGTTGCCGGACGCGATGGCACTCAGCTCCGCCAGGTCGGTACCGAGGGCCACCTCCAACGGCAGGCGCAGGGGGTGGCGCGCGGAGCTGTACAGGGTGATGCGCTCGGTGCCCTCGGCGTGACGGGTCCGTTCCACGACGACATCCGGATCCGGGCCGGCCGCCGGAGAGGCCCGCAGGGTGCCCACGAAGCGGACGGAGTCCGCCCCCGCCATCCGGGCCTGCACGGGGAGTGGTTCGCGGCCGGCGACACGGACCTGGCAGCGCGCGAGCAGACGCCGGCCCGCCCGGTAGAAGCCTTCCAGGCCGCGACCGGTCAACTGGCCCTGCTCTGTGGAGATGGCGAGGCCGGGCAGCGCGACGCAGATCAGGGCGGCGTGCGTGGGCGGCAGCCCGCCGACGTGCCCCGGGCCCTGCGCGCCGGGAGCCGGTCGTGGGGGCGTGGGCCGGGCTGTGCGGTTGCGCGGCTGTCGCGAGACGCCCTCGGCCGGCGGGAGCCAGGGTGGGCCGTCCCGGAGTCGGGGGTTGGCGTCGGCGGTGGAGGTCGGAGTCGGCTGATGCATGGGGAGGCTCCTTCTGCGCTCTGTGCGCCCGGGACTGCTGGGCGCCGGACGGAGGGCTCCGGAGGGACCGGGGGCGGGCGGCGGCACGGCCCGTCCAGGCGTTCCGCCACTCAGGTGAACGGAGGAGGGCAGCTCCTGGTCACGCCTCCGCCCGTCGAACCCGATCGGACAACGGTGCGGAGAGACGTCGTTCGGCCCGGACGGCCTGTGCTTTCGGACGCCGAAGACCAAGGAGCCGATACCGCGCCGGCCCGCGGGAGAGCGGTCACTTCGCCGCGATGGGCCGACGGGGTTGCGTGTCCAACGGCGGACGGCACCGGCCCACTCCCCTCCGTATGCCGCCCTTGGCCGGTCCTCGTTCATTCGTCCCCCTCGCCACGGCTTTTACCGGTGCGTGTGTCCTCCCGCGCGGCCCGGCCGCCTCGGGTGTCGCTCTTCTCCGCCGCGCGGGTGCGCGTGCCGTCACCCGGCCTGGACGAACCGGGGCGGGTGCGGGTGTGACCCGCGCCCGTCGGTCGCGGACGGGTGCCCGTCGGCCGTGGCCGCCGCAGGTCGGGCCCGTCTTGAATGTGCGGACGGTGGCGATCTCGGGTTTCGGCGGCGGCGCTCGGCTCGTGGCCGGCGACCGGCTCGACCGGGGCGGTGTCGCCGACGGCTTCCGTGCTGTCCTCCGGTTCGCGCCCCGCGCGTTCCGTACGCAGGCAGCGGCGGATCGACTCCGGGTCCAGACCCTCGTTGCAGGCCTGGTGCAGCAGACGGGCGAAGAGATATTCGGGGTCCGCGCCCAGGGCCATCGCCAGGGCCTCCCGCGCTTCCAGGTCGTCACCGGTCGACCAGGCGACCCAGCCGGCCAGCGTCAACGGAGCGGCGGCGTGTTCGCCGTACGGGCCGACGCAGCGGCGGGCGAGGGCTCGCCACAGGCGCAGAGCGGGTCCGGCCTCGTCGCCCTCCATCCAGGCGGCCGCTCGGTCGCGGGTCGTGCGGTCCTGCAGTCCGAGGATCAGCATCGCGGCCTCGTCGTGGGCGAGCAGGGCGTCGTCACGGAGGTCCGCCTGGTGGATCCCGGACACCGGGGTGGCGGCGGCGTACCGGCTCATGATCCGCTCGGCGAGGGCGAGTGTCTCCTCGGCCACTTCCGCGCGGGAGGCGTCGTGGAGGATGCGGGGCACCAGCGCCATTCCGGCGCGGTCCAGAGCGAGCTCCTGTTCCAGCACGACGCCGGTCTCCCGGGGCTGCAGCCTGGCCCGCAGCTCGCGCAAGGTGCCGCGGACCTGGATCCCGGCGTAGGTGGCGGCGGCCGCGAGCACGGAGGTGCCGGGCAGGCCCATGGGGGCGCCTTCGGGAGGACAGCACTCATCGGCCGGGCAGCAGTACGACCAGAAGCGTCCCTCCGAGACGCACAGCGCCTCGATCACCGGCACGTCGAGGCGGCCGCACTCGGTGCGCAGCAGTTGGGCCAGCGGGGCGAGCCGGTGCATCACGTCCCGGCCCGTTTCGCCGGGCGCGGGTTCCTGGCAGACGTAGGCGACCATCTGCTCAGGTCGGGTTCCGCGGCGCTCGCTGCCCGTCATCAGGCCCTGGGCCAGCTGGAGTGCCGCCGATTCCCAGTCATCCTTGTTCGCGGGGATGCCGAGCCGGGCCCGTCCGCCGAAGCGGCCGCGGCCGCCCCGGTCGTGCAGGGCCACCAGCACCATGCTGTCCTCGGGGCGGTACCCGAGCAGATAGGGCAGTGCGTCGGCCAGTTCGGCCGGGGTGCGCAGGGTGATCTGGGTGTCGTGGGCGGATCGGCCGAGCGGCCCCGCGCCTCCCGTGATGTCGCCGTTTTCGGAGGGTCCGGTGGTTTCGCTGTGATTCGTCATGCGCTGACGATCTCGCGGATCTCGGGATTCCGGTTTGCCTGTGGATAAGTCGAATCAGGGACACGACAAAGCCGTCTCGCTCATCCACAGCCCGCCCGGCTGTCGGTCCGGTCCTGTTGTATGGGACGCATGGAGCACACGAGCAACGCGGAACTCCGGGCACGGGCGGACGCCGTCCTCGCCCGTCTCGTCGGCGATGACACGGGCACGGCCCGGTTGCGCGAGGACCAGTGGCGGGCGATCGAGGCGCTGGTCGCCGACCGGCGACGTGCCCTGGTCGTCCAGCGCACGGGCTGGGGGAAGTCCGCGGTGTATTTCGTGGCGACCTCGCTGCTGCGGGCCGCGGGCAGCGGCCCGACGGTCATCGTCTCCCCGCTGCTCGCGCTCATGCGCAACCAGGTGGGCGCCGCGGCCCGGGCCGGCATCCACGCCCGCACCATCAACTCCTCGAACACCGAGGACTGGGAGGCGATCCAGGCGGAGATCGCGGCCGGTGAGGTCGACGTCCTCCTGGTGTCCCCGGAGCGTCTCAACAACCCCGACTTCCGCGACGAGGTCCTGCCCAAGCTGGCCGCGGCGACCGGACTGCTCGTGGTGGACGAGGCCCACTGCATCTCCGACTGGGGTCATGACTTCCGTCCGGACTACCGGCGGCTGCGCACCATGCTCGCCGACCTGCCGCCGGGTGTGCCGGTACTGGCGACCACCGCCACGGCCAACGCGCGCGTGACCGCAGATGTGGCCGAGCAGCTCGGCACCGGTGGCGGCTCGGACGCCCTGGTGCTGCGCGGTCCGCTGGACCGGGAGAGCCTGAGCCTCGGCGTGCTGCGGCTGCCGGACGCCGCGCACCGGATGGCATGGCTCGCGGATCACCTGGACGAACTGCCGGGCTCCGGCATCGTGTACACGCTCACCGTGGCCGCCGCCGAGGAGGTCACCGTCTTCCTGCGGCAGCGTGGTTACGCCGTGGCGTCGTACACGGGGAAGACGGAGAACGCCGACCGGCAGCAGGCCGAGGACGACCTGATCGGCAACCGGGTCAAGGCGCTGATCGCCACCTCGGCCCTCGGCATGGGCTTCGACAAACCCGACCTCGGGTTCGTGGTGCACCTGGGCTCGCCCTCCTCCCCCATCGCCTACTACCAGCAGGTGGGTCGCGCGGGGCGCGGCGTCGAGCACGCCGAGGTACTGCTGCTGCCGGGCAGGGAGGACGAGGCGATCTGGGACTACTTCGCCTCGCTCGCCTTCCCGTCGGAGGATCTGGTGCGCCGCACCCTGGACGTCCTCTCCCGGGCCGGCGGCCCCATGTCGCTGCCCCCGCTGGAGCCGCTGGTGGAACTGCGCCGCTCCCGGCTGGAGACCATGCTGAAGGTTCTCGACGTGGACGGCGCCGTCAAGCGGGTCAAGGGTGGGTGGATCGCGACCGGGCAGCCGTGGGCGTACGACGCGGAGCGGTACGACTGGGTGGCGCGGCAGCGCGCGGCCGAGCAGCAGGCGATGCGCGAGTACGCGGCCACGACGGACTGCCGGATGGAGTTCCTGCAGCGCCAGCTCGACGACGAGGGAGCGAAGCCCTGCGGCCGCTGCGACAACTGCGCGCGGCCGCGCTTCACGGCGGACACCTCGACGGCCGCGCTGGACGCGGCACGGGTCGACCTCGGCCGCGCGGGCGTCGAGGTGGAGCCCCGCCGGATGTGGCCGACCGGCCTGCCGGCCATCGGCATCGATCTCAAGGGACGCATTCCGGCCGGTGAACAGGCATCGGCGGGGCGGGCTCTGGGGCGGTTGTCGGACATCGGCTGGGGCAACCGGCTACGGCCGCTGCTCGCGCCCCAGGCCCCGGACACGGCCGTACCGGACGATGTCGCCCACGCGGTGGTGGAGGTGCTGGCCGACTGGGCGAAGGCACCCGGCGGATGGGCCCCGGGCGCGACCGACGCGCAGCCGCGCCCCGTGGGTGTCGTCACCGTCGCCTCGCGCTCCAGGCCCCGGCTGATCGACTCCCTGGGTGCCCGCATCGCGGAGATCGGCAGACTGCCCCTGCTGGGTTCCGTGGAGTACGCGGGCGAGGCGCCGCACGTCTCGCGCAGCAACAGTGCCCAGCGTCTGAAGGCCCTCGACGGTGCGCTGACCGTGCCGCCCGCCCTCGCCACCGCGCTCGCCGCGGCGCAGGGTCCGGTTCTGCTGGTGGACGACTTCACCGAGACCGGCTGGACGCTGGCGGTCGCGACGCGCATGTTGCGGAGGTCCGGGGCGCGCGGGGTGTTGCCGCTGGTCCTGGCTGTTCAGGGCTGATCGACCCGGTGCTGTTCGAATGCGGCGCCGGGTGCGACGTACGCACGTGCCGAACTCGAACGTCCCAGGGTCGTCCAGGTGCCTCACCGGGTAGGGATATAAGCAACGCACCACCACATAACAGTCGGTGGCCCCATTTGCTCGTTGCCGCATTCAAGTTCGACAGGAAGAATTGAAGTCCGCTCCCCGCACGGCTCGTCCGTGATCCGGTTGGGCCTTACTGCGGTGCGCGCTCCCCCGAATCCGATCTCGCCCGCTGTGTGGGCGCGTAGCCGAAGGGAGGAACGTGACCTTCGGATTCGCTCCGTCCTCGGCGGCATCGTTGTCGACTTCCGCGTCCGCCACTTCCGCCAGCCGTCTGCTCGAGCCCGCGGAGTGGGCCGATGCCGGCATACCGCTGCTCCGGAACCCCCGTGAGGTCGTCAGCGGGCTGCACGCCCGGCACCGCCCCAAGCCGACGACGGCGATCGTGGCCGTCCTCGACCCGGAGGAACGGCTGTGCGCGAGCGCCTCGTTCACCCGGCGCTCTGCCCAGGCCGACGGCTGGATGTTCCGCAACGCGCTGCTGGCCCAGTTGCGCCGGGTCATCCCGCACGACCTGCGCCGCCGCACCCCGGTGCGGACCGCCGTACTGCTCTACTGCCGCGAGGGGGACGCGCGTTGGACGGAGGAGGACGGTGCCTGGATGTGGGGGCTGCGGGACGCCTGCACTCTGCACGGGTTGCGCTGCGGGGCGTACATCACGCTGACCCACGACGGCTGGCAGGTGCTCGGCGAGGGCCGCGGCGGGCGGCGCCCGAACGCCGACTCGCCGCCCGAACCCTTCGCTCTGTCCGAGGCCGCACCCCTGCCACCGCGCACCGGAGGCGCCGCCTCCGAGGTACTGCGCCGCGCGGCCGCCCGCTGAATCCGGCCCCCGCGCGGGGCACCGGCCGAGCACGCACCACCGGCACGGCTCGCTGAAGCTTGCCGCACGGCGTGCTCAGCGGGGTCGCTCACCGTGCTTCGGGCCGCGCTCGTCCCGTCGTCCGGCCACGGGAGAGCCCCGGCCGGAAACCCGCGGTCGGATCCTCCGTCCGCGGAACGGCCGCGCCCCGACGGTCGGTACCCCTCGCCCGGCATCCAGGCATGCCGAAGGCGCCTCCGTGCGAGTCCGTCGCTGCGGCCCCTCCGGAACCTCCGGAGTCCCAGAGGCGCCGGAGGGGGCTCAGACTCCGGCGCCCAGCACCGAGTTGATCCGCTGCGGGTCGCCGCAGACGATCAGCAGGGCACCGGCCCGGGAGAGGGCCAGCGGCAGGGCGGTGGCGGCAACGGCGTCGGAACCGCCGTTGACGGCGACCACGACCACGGGGCGGGTCGCGGCACGGGAAGCGACGGCGGCGTCCGTGTAGAAGACGTCGTCGCCCGCGTCGTGCTGCGCCCAGTAGGACGCTTCGCCGAAGGTCAGCTCGTGGTCGGCCCACGGATGCTGCGCACCGGTGGTGATCACCAGCACGTCACCGGGGGCACGACCCGATTCGAGAAGCAGGTCCACTGCCTCCTCGGCCGAGTCGAGAGCGCTCTCGACCGATGCCGGGATCAGCTGGATCTGCGGGGCCGCCGCTGCCGCGGCGGGGACGGCCGGGCCGGACGGGCCTGGCTTGGCCACGTCACGCGGCGTGCGCTGCACCGGCGGCGTGGGCCGCAGAGGGCCGGGACGACCGGGACGCGACGGAGCCGCGGGGCGGGGGCCGGGTACGGGACGGGGGGTCGGCGCGGTACGGCCACTGGCCGGAGTGGCGCGGGGACCCTGGGCACTCTCGTGAATCTGAGGCTCCTCGGGAATGAGAGGCATGAGCTGATATCTATCAAACGTTGGTGCAGGTCACGTGAACTGGGTGGCACAACAGTGCGACTGGAACGTCAGAAGTCGAAGCCGAGCTGACCCTCGATCTCCGGAACGCTTCCCGCCGCCCAGCTGCGGACCTTCTTGAGGTGCTGCCACTGGGGCAGCGCATCAAGATACGCCCACGACAACCGGTGGTACGGGGTGGGGCCCCGCTCCTCCAGTGCGGCCTTGTGCACGGGTGACGGATACCCGGCGTTGTCCGCAAATCTGAAGTCTGCATGGTCGATACCCAGTTCGGCCATCATTTTGTCGCGCTGAACCTTGGCGATCACCGAGGCCGCCGCGACGGCCACACACGATTGGTCACCTTTGATGACCGTGCGCACCTGCCACGGGGCGCCGAGGTAGTCGTGCTTCCCGTCGAGGATGACCGCGTCGGGGCGGACCGGGAGGGCCTCCAGGGCGCGGACCGCGGCCAGCCGCAGTGCGGCCGTCATGCCGAGGCTGTCGATCTCCTCCGGCGAGGCATGCCCCAGGGCGTAGGCCGTGACCCATGTCCGCAGCGTCTCGGCAAGTTCCGTACGGCGCTTGACGGTCAGCAGCTTGGAGTCGGTGAGGCCGTCGGGCGGCCGGCGAAGACCGGTGACCGCGGCGCAGACAGTGACGGGCCCGGCCCAGGCACCGCGCCCCACCTCGTCGACACCGGCAATGACCTTCGCTCCGGTCGTGGCGCGGAGGGAGCGCTCGACGGTGTGAGTAGGCGGTTCGTACGGCATAGCGCCCTTAGGGTACGCCGCGCCGATCCCCGAGCGACACCCCGGCTTCCCCGACGGGAGCGCGGGCCGCCGGAGCGGTCGATCAGGCTCCGTGCGACAGCAGCAGCGGGAGCATGTAGTGGTCGATCATCCGCTCGACCTCCTGGTCATTCCATTCGCTTCCAGAAATCTTGTTCCGATACATCATCATCGCCGGAATGGCGTCGAGCACATAGTCGTTGGCCGCATCGGAGCGCACCTCCCCCCGCTCTATGCCACGGGTGACGATCTCACCGATCAGCTTGGTGGTCGGCCCCACCACCCCGTCGAAGATCACGCCATGGAAGCGCTCGACCTGCGTCGGATCGCATTCGTGAATCACCGACCGCAGTGCGAAACCAGGGCGCGAGAACATCGCGTCCCTGGCCTGCCGACACAGCGCCAGCAGGTCGTCGCGCACACTTCCGAGATCGGGGGCCTCCTCCAAACGTGGCAGACCGGCCTGCAGCGCGTCCGCGACCAGATCCTCCTTCGAGGGCCAGCGCCGGTACACCGCCGCCTTTCCGGTCTGCGCACCGGCGGCGACGCCCTCCATGGTGAGGCCGTTCCAGCCGACGGTGCTTAGCTGCTCCAAGGCTGCGTCCAGGATCGCGCGTTCGAGGACCGCACCGCGCCGACGAGGGGAGGCCGCCCGAGGGGGAGCGGCAGTCCAGCGCGAGGTAACCATCTGAGTTTCTCCAGCGAGCGAGGGGAAGCGGGGATTCCGGAGCGGGGGGGAGGTGCGGCGCGCGACGACAAAGGGGGACGCGGCACGCGACTCGCAGCTAAGTGAACGCTTGCGTTCTCTATCGAGGACTCACTACCGTTGACGCGACAGTGAACGCGGGCGTTCACTAACACCTTCGTGGGGGACCCATAGTGACAACCTCTCAACTGATATCCGATCAGAAACCTGGTGCGGCCCGCCGACAGGGGCGCCCCGGCATCGCACTCACCGTGATTGCCGCCTGCCAGCTCATGGTCGTACTTGACGCGACGATTGTGAACATCGCGCTCCCGCACATTCAAGACGCGCTCAAGTTCAGCACCACGGACCTCACCTGGGTGGTCAGCGCCTACACGCTCACCTTCGGCGGTCTGCTGCTGCTCGGTGCGCGAGCCGGTGACATCCTCGGCCGGCGCCGGGTGTTCATGACCGGCATCCTGCTGTTCACCTTCGCCTCGCTCCTCGGCGGTCTCGCCCAGGAACCCTGGCAGCTGCTGGCCGCCCGTGCCCTCCAGGGCATGGGTGGCGCGATCGCGTCGCCGACCTCGCTGGCACTGATCACCACCACCTTCCCGGAGGGCCCGGAGCGCAACCGGGCGTTCGGCGTGTTCGCCGCCGTCTCCGCGGGCGGCGGTGCCATCGGTCTGCTGGCCGGCGGCATGCTCACCGACTGGCTCGACTGGCGTTGGGTGTTCTTCGTCAACGTGCCGATCGGCCTGCTGATCGTCGCCCTCACCCCGCAGTACATCAACGAGTCCGAACGGCATCCCGGCCGGTTCGACATCGCGGGCGCGCTGACCTCCACGCTGGGCATGGTCTCCCTGGTGTACGGCTTCATCCGGGCCTCGGAGGACGGCTGGCGCGACGCTCTGACCCTCGGGTCCTTCGGCGCCGCGGTGGTGCTTCTGCTGGCCTTCGTCTTCATCGAGACCCGGGCGAAGGAGCCCATCACCCCGCTGCGGATGTTCGCCGACCGCAACCGCTCCGGCACCTACGTGATCATGCTGAGCCTGGCCGCGGCGATGTTCGGCATGTTCTTCTACATCGTGCTGTTCGTGCAGAACGTGCTGGGCTACAGCCCGATCCGGGCCGGTCTGGCCTTCCTGCCCGTGACGGTGGCGATCGCCGTCGGCGCCGGGCTGTCGCAGCGGTTCCTGCCAGCCCTGGGCCCGAAGCCGTTCATGATGACCGGCTCCGCGCTCGTGGCCGTCGGCCTCACCTGGCAGACGTTCATCAAGCCCGACAGCTCGTATCTCGGCGGGGTGCTGGGGCCCATGCTGATCTTCGGCCTGGGCATGGGCCTGAACTTCGTGACCGCGACCGTCACCGCGGTCTCCGGCGTCGCCCAGCACGAGGCCGGAGCGGCCTCCGGGTTGCTCAACGCCATGCAGCAGGTGGGCGGTTCGCTGGGTCTGTCGATCCTGACCACGGTCTTCGGCTCGGCCAGCAAGGACGAGGCGAAGAAGCAGTTGCCGAAGTTCCTCGCCGACGGTTCGCCGGAGCAGAAGGCGGAGTTCGCCAAGTCCCACCAGCTGCCCGCGCCCTGGGGACACGAGGTACTCGCGCACGGGATCTCGACCGCGTTCTTCCCCGCCGCCGTCATGGCCGCGCTCGGCCTGATCACCGCCTGGCTGGTGATCAAGGTCCGCAAGAGCGACCTCGAAGCCCTCGCCGGCACGGCCGGCCCCGGGCTGGGCTGAACCCACCGGGTCCGCGCGAAGCCGCGGATGGCCGGGCCGCCGCCAGGGGACAGATGGCAGGGGCAGAGGTCCGGCCATCCGCACCACGGCCGACAGCGCCGCGAACACCACCAGAACAGCCACTCGGACCCACAACGCCAACACCCTCCCCTCGGCTCCGCTTCCGGCTCCGCCGTCCGCACTCGGACGGAGCGCGGATCGGATGCCAGGAAAACGCCCGACGGTCACGGAGAGTTCCCATCGGGCACGGAGAGCTTCGATCACGCCCGGGGTCGACGCGCACGGTCTTCCTGCGCCGGACGGTCACCCGCCGACAGCAGGGCCGTATACCAACGGTCACCCACCGACAGCGTTCGCCGTTTACCGAAGATCACCCACCGACACCGGTCACCGTATGTCGACAGTCATGCGCCTGCAGCGGTCCCCGTCCCCGTAGGCACCCATTCCGGTAGCGCCTCCGTCCGCTCCCTCCAGGCCGCGGGGGGCGCTCCCGCCTTGCCCGCCGCGAGTACGCCGCCGACGATGGCGCAGGTGGTGTCCACGTCGCCGCCCACTTGGGCGGTCGTCCAGAACGCCGTCCCGTAGTCACCGAGGGCACGTGCCGCCGACCAGAGGGCGAAGGGGACGGTGTCATGGGCGCTCGTACGCCGTCCGCAGCCCAGGACGGCCGCCACGGTGCCCGCGTCGCCGTAGTCGAGCATGTCGCGGGCACGCCGCAGGCCCTGGCCCACGGCGCTCCTGGGGACGAGCGCGACGACGTCGTCGAGGAACGCCTCGGGGCTCGGCGGGCCGCCGGGCGCCGCCGCCAGTGCCGCTGCCGCGGCGACCGCCATGGCCCCGACCACCGCCTCGCGGTGCTGGTGCGTGGGGTAGGCCGAGATCTCGGCCTGGTGGGTGGCCTGCTCCGGATCGTCCGCGTACCAGGCGCCCAGGGGTGCGATCCGCATCGCCGCTCCGTTGCCCCACGAACCGCACCCGTTGAAGAGCGCGGCAGCCAGTTCGCGCCAGTCGCCGCCCTCCCTGACGAGCCGGAGCAGTCGGTTGACGGCGGGGCCGTAGCCCCGGTCGAAGTCGTGGTGCGCGGCGAAGGAGTGGGCCAGCGCGTCCTGGTCGATACGGTGGTGGGCGGCGAGGACGGCCACGACGGAACAGGCCATCTCCGTGTCGTCGGTCCACTGCCAGGGGGCCGGCGGCAGCTCGCGCCGCTGCAGCAGCGGGTAGTTCGCCGGAACGAAGAACTGTGAGCCCAGCGCGTCGCCGGTCGCGAGTCCGCGCAGGCTGGCCAGGGCGCGGTCCAGGCGCCCGGCGTTCGAATTGTCGGAGGAAATGGTCATCTCGGCCAGCCTAGCCGCTCGTCCAATGGGGCTCCGGGTCCCGCCAGCGGTCGAATGGCCTGTCGAGCGTGTACTTGCCGTCGTCCCCGAGGACGAGCATCCGCATCTCCGCGTTCCCGGGGTTGGACAGGGACTCGAAGTCCGCGACCGTCCAGTGGAACCAGCGCATGCAGAACAGCCGCATCGCCAGGCCATGGGTCACCAGGAGCACGTTGGGCGGATGGTCCGGCGCCTCGAAGCTGCGGAACAGGCTCTCCAGGAAGCCGCCGACCCGGTCGTACACGTCGGCGCCGGACTCACCTTGGGGGAAGCGGAAGAAGAAGTGCCCGTACGCGTCCCGGTACGTCTTCTGCAGTCGTACGTCGTCGCGGTCCTGCCAGTTTCCCCAGTCCTGCTCACGCAGCCGGGGCTCCTCGCGCACGCGTATGAGGTCCGGGTCGAGGTGGAAGGCGCGGAGGGTCTCGTGCGTACGGCGGTACGGGGAGACGTACACGCTGACGGGCTCCTGGCCGAAGATCTCCCGGATGCGTTTTCCGGTCTCCTCGGCCTGTCGCCAGCCCCGCTCGGTCAGGGCCAGTGAGTGGTCCGGTTCCCGCTCATACACGGAGTCGTCGACATTGCCGGTTGACTCGCCGTGCCGGACAAGGACGATGCGCCGTGGTCGTGCCATGCCAAAACCCTAGATCGATTGACGCAAAGTCGAGCACTCGGATGGGCTGCATACAGCGTAGGTCACATAAATCAGGATTGGAGGTTCAGACGATCCAGCTCGGTTCGAGCTCCACGATGTCGCCCGTGAGGGCTGCGATGTCGGCCTCCGTCTGGGCGCGCAGTGCCAGACGTTCCACCCGCTCGGTTCGGTACTTGCCGTGTTCGGCGGCCGACCGCCACATCGAGAGGATCATGAACTCGTGCGCCGGGGCCTCCGCGAACATGCCCCGGATCATGCCGGGCGAGCCGGCCATAGCCGGGTTCCAGACCTTCTCCTGCATCAGCGTGAAGTGCTCGACGCGCTCCTCGTGCACCCGACAGAGAGCCACCCGGACCAGGTCGGAGTCCGTGAACCGCGGTTCGAAGCCGGTCTTCACATCGAACCGGTACTCGAACAGCTTGACCTGCTGATCCTTGTACGTGCCGGACTGGGACGCGGCCAGACGGTCGTGGGAGCGCGCCATGAAGGAGTCGTAGAAGGCACGGCTCTCCCAGAAGGCGAAGGTGTGCGCCACCCCGGCTCGCTGCCGACTCCAGCCCCCGCCCTGTCCGCGAAATCCCGGCTCCCCCAGAAGCCCCGCCCATTTCCGCTGCCCCCGCTCGAACCCGCGGCGGTCCACCACGGTGCAGCGAATCCACTTGACCAGCACCGCGCCATCGTAAGGCCATGGGACGTGGCGTCGGTCACGCTCCGGCGGAGATCACCCGCGCATGCGCCCCCGCGCGCGTGGCACGATGGACAAAGAGCCTTGGCAGGCCATCAGTTGGGGCAGTGGACCCTCTAGGGGGAAGGGGACGCGTGATGAGCGGTTTCAGCAAGGCGATCCGCAAGGTCGAGGTCGCTCTGAAGTGGGATCCCAGCCAGGCCGGGCAGCCGCCCACCGACCTCGACATCCTTGCCGGCACCTACACGGCGGACGACCCGTACGGGACCGCGGCCTATCTGGTGCACTTCGACAGCCGCTCGCCCGACGGCACGATCTTCCTCAACCGGGACAGTCAGGACGGCAAGGGCTTCGGCTGGGACGAGGTGATGACGCTCGAACTCGACCGGCTGGCCGGCCGGTACACGCGCGTGGTGGTCGGGGTCGTCATACAACAGCGGTCCGCGCACCGGACGTTCGTGAACGTCCTGAACCCGGAGGTGCGCGTCCGGGAGGGCTACAACGTGCTGGCCGAGGACGACTTCGGCTCGGTCCTCGGGGCGACGGCGGCCGCCGTCGCGGAGTTCGTGCGCGACGGGTCCGGCGACTGGAGCTTCCGGCCCGGCCTGCACGGATTCGAGGACGACCCCGTGCTCTTCACCCGTGCCATGGGCGGCCTCGGCCGGCCGTGACGGCGAGCAGCCAGAAGCAGCAGTAAGGGGCGTCGGCCATAGCCGACGCCCCTTACTTCACTTCACATCAACTCGTCAGCTGCAGCCGCTGGTCGAGCCGCAGCCCTCGCAGATGTAGCAGGAACCGGCCCGCTGCATCTTCGTACCGCAGGAGAAGCAGAGCGGGGCGTCGGCCTGGATGCCCAGCTGCATCTCCACCAGTTCGGCACTGGTGTGGGCCTGCTGCGGGGCGGGCTTGGCCGCCCCGGTCTCGGCCTTCGGGGAGGCGACTGCCTTCAGCTCCTGGGCGCGCGGCGCGGACTGGGCCAGGCCCTCGACGTCGACCTCGTCCTCGGACGGCTCGTACGAACCGGTCTCCAGGTGACGCTGGCGCTCCGGGGCGGAGTGGATGCCGAGGGCGGACCGCGTCTCGAAGGGCAGGAAGTCCAGCGCCAGGCGGCGGAAGATGTAGTCGACGATCGACTGCGCCATCCGCACGTCCGGGTCGTCCGTCATACCGGCCGGCTCGAAGCGCATGTTGGTGAACTTCGAGACGTACGTCTCCAGCGGCACGCCGTACTGGAGGCCGACGGAGACCGCGATGGAGAAGGCGTCCATCATGCCCGCCAGGGTCGAGCCCTGCTTGGACATCTTCAGGAAGACCTCGCCCAGGCCGTCGTCCGGGTAGGAGTTCGCCGTCATGTAACCCTCGGCGCCACCGACGGTGAAGGACGTGGTGATGCCGGGACGACCCTTCGGGAGGCGCTTGCGGACCGGGCGGTACTCGATGACCTTCTCGACCGTCTCGCGGATGGTCGCCTCGGCCTTCTCGGTGACCTCGGCCTTCTCCTTCTCCTTGGTCTTGGCGGAGAGCGGCTGGCCGACCTTGCAGTTGTCGCGGTAGATCGCGAGCGCCTTGACGCCGAGCTTCCAGGCCTCGTAGTAGATCTCCTCGACCTCCTCGACGGTCGCCGTCTCCGGCATGTTGACCGTCTTGGAGATGGCGCCGGAGATCCAGGGCTGGATCGCGGCCATCATGCGGACGTGACCCATCGGGGAGATGGCGCGCTCGCCCATGGCGCAGTCGAAGACCTCGTAGTGCTCGGGCTTGAGGCCGGGGGCGTCGATCACGTTGCCGTTCTCGGCGATGTGGGCGACGATCGCCTCGATCTGCTCCTCCTGGTAGCCCAGACGGCGCAGGGCCTGCGGCACGGTGCCGTTGACGATCTGCATCGAGCCGCCGCCGACCAGCTTCTTGAACTTCACGAGCGCCAGGTCGGGCTCGACACCGGTGGTGTCGCAGGACATCGCGAGACCGATGGTGCCGGTGGGAGCGAGAACGGACGCCTGGGAGTTACGGAAACCGTTCTTCTCGCCGAGGCGCACCACGTCCTGCCAGGTCTCCGTGGCGGCGGCCCAGACCGGCGTGTCCAGGTCGTCCGCGCGGGCGGCCACGGTGTTGGCGTCGGCGTGCTGCTTCATGACGCGGTTGTGGGCGTCGGCGTTGCGGGCGTAGCCGTCGTACGGGCCGACGACCGCGGCGAGTTCGGCGGAGCGCTTGTACGCCGTGCCGGTCATCAGGGAGGTGATGGCACCGGCGAGGGCGCGGCCGCCGTCGGAGTCGTAGGCGTGGCCGGTCGCCATCAGCAGGGCGCCGAGGTTGGCGTAGCCGATGCCGAGCTGACGGAAGGCGCGGGTGTTCTCACCGATCTTCTGGGTCGGGAAGTCCGCGAAGCAGATGGAGATGTCCATCGCGGTGATGACCAGCTCGACGACCTTCGCGAAGCGCTCGACCTCGAAGGACTGGCTGCCCTTGCCGTCGTCCTTCAGGAACTTCATCAGGTTCAGCGAGGCGAGGTTGCAGGACGTGTTGTCCAGGTGCATGTACTCGCTGCAGGGGTTCGAGCCGTTGATCCGGCCGGACTCCGGGCAGGTGTGCCAGTGGTTGATCGTGTCGTCGTACTGGATGCCCGGGTCGGCGCAGGCCCAGGCCGCCTCGGCCATCTTGCGGAACAGGTCCTTGGCCTGGACCTCCTCGATGACCTCGCCGGTCATCCGGGCACGCAGACCGAACTGACCGCCCTGCTCGACCGCCTTCATGAACTCGTCGTTCACGCGGACCGAGTTGTTGGCGTTCTGGTACTGGACGGAGGTGATGTCGTCGCCGCCCAGGTCCATGTCGAAGCCCGCGTCACGCAGGGCGCGGATCTTCTCCTCTTCCTTGACCTTGGTCTGGATGAAGTCCTCGATGTCGGGGTGGTCGACGTCCAGGATGACCATCTTGGCGGCGCGGCGGGTGGCGCCGCCCGACTTGATGGTGCCGGCGGAGGCGTCGGCACCACGCATGAAGGAGACCGGGCCGGAGGCGTTGCCGCCGGAGGAGAGAAGCTCCTTGAAGGAGCGGATCCGGGAGAGGTTCAAGCCGGCGCCGGAACCGCCCTTGAAGATCATGCCCTCTTCCTTGTACCAGTCGAGGATCGACTCCATGGAGTCGTCGACGGACAGGATGAAGCAGGCGGAGACCTGCTGGGGCTGCGGGGTGCCCACGTTGAACCACACGGGGCTGTTGAAGCTGAAGACCTGGTGCAGGAGGGCGTACGCCAGCTCGTGCTCGAAGATCTCGGCGTCGGCGGGCGACGCGAAGTACTTGTGGTCCTCGCCCGCCTTCCGGTACGTCTTCACGATGCGGTCGATCAGCTGCTTGAGGCCGGTCTCGCGCTGCGGGGTGCCGACGGCACCCCGGAAGTATTTGCTGGTGACGATGTTGACCGCGTTCACCGACCAGAAGTCGGGGAACTCGACGCCACGCTGCTCGAAATTGATCGAGCCGTCGCGCCAGTTGGTCATGACGACGTCACGGCGCTCCCAGCTCACCTCGTCGTACGGGTGTACGCCGGGGGTGGTGTGGATGCGCTCGATACGCAGCCCCTTGGTGGCCTTGGTGCCCTTCGCGCGGGAACTCCGTGCCGGACCGCTCGCCGTCTCTGTCATGCCGCCTCCCTCTACGGGCTAAAACGCCCTGAAATGCCACGCTGTTCCCGTGACACGCTGTTCTGTTCTCACGTCGCGGGCACTCACTGCTGCCACCCGCGACAAGTCCTGGATCGCCGACCGACAACCGGATTCGGGCCCTCCGCCCGGTTCCGGTCCGCCCGTCAGCCGGCGGAGTGGACGGGCGCGGGCGCCCGAGCGGCCCCGCCCGGCCCGTGATCGTCCTCCTGGCTCCCCGTCTCCGCGTCTTCGTCGTCCGCGACGGGGCCCCGCGCCACCTGCCTGAGCTCCGCGATCGCGGCCTCGAAGTCCTCGAGCGAGTCGAATGCCCGGTAGACGGAGGCGAATCGCAGGTAGGCGACGAGGTCGAGTTCCTGCAACGGGCCGAGTATGGCCAGCCCCACGTCGTGGGTGGTCAGCTCGGCACTTCCGGTGGCTCGCACCGCCTCCTCGACCCGCTGGCCGAGCTGGGCGAGTGCGTCCTCGGTGACAGGCCGCCCCTGGCACGCTTTGCGCACGCCGTTGATGACCTTGGTACGGCTGAATGGCTCGGTTACTCCGGACCGCTTCACCACCATGAGCGAGCACGTCTCCACGGTCGTGAAACGACGGGAGCAGTCAGGGCACTGGCGGCGCCTGCGGATCGACGTGCCGTCGTCGGTCGTACGACTGTCGACCACGCGGCTGTCGGGGTGCCTGCAGAAGGGGCAGTGCATGATCTCCAACCCTCCTCACAGCAGACTCGATGGCCTCGCCGGACCACCTGGGCCCCACGAAGCAGCCCCAAGCATAGGCGATCTCCAAGGCTCCGGAGACCCGGGGGACCACAACTTGTGGGCTGCCGTAGCAATCCAACCACTAGATATGGTGATTGGCTGATACATCGCCAGGTTGCGCGTGTCGCACACGTACCGCTACGGCGGATAGGGAGATACCGTGGGCGCCGCACGGAGGTCACGTGCGACTCCGGCGCAGATGGGGGCGGTCGCCCCGGTCGGCGGCGGTCCGGATGGCAGACTGGGCACACCCACAAGGCCATCAGCCCGGCGACGAAGAGTACGACCATGAGACCTTTTGTCCGCCGGGTACCGCGTGAGCCATACACCCAGACATGTGATCGCGTACGGTGAACCGCGTTTTTTCACTCGAACGTGTGTTTGGCGCAACCTTTCGAAAGCAACTACCGTTGTCCAGCAGGGAGACCATCGAGAGGGGCCGACGTGACCACGACCGCAGACAGTGCCACCATCACCGCCCAGGACCGCTCCCAGGGCCGACTCGACCCGGTGCATGCCATGAACGAAGCCGTGAATCCCGAGGGACACAAGCGCTCCCTACCGGGCCGACCTCCAGGCATCCGGGCCGACAGCTCGGGCCTCACCGATCGGCAACGCCGGGTGATCGAGGTCATCCGGGACTCGGTGCAGCGGCGGGGCTACCCGCCGTCGATGCGGGAGATCGGGCAGGCCGTCGGCCTGTCCAGCACGTCATCGGTGGCGCACCAGCTGATGGCACTGGAACGCAAGGGGTTCCTGCGCCGCGACCCACACCGCCCGCGCGCGTACGAGGTGCGCGGCTCCGACCAGGCCGTGAGCGTGCAGCCCACGGACACCGCGGGCAAGCCCGCCGCGTCGTACGTACCGCTGGTCGGCCGGATCGCCGCCGGTGGCCCGATCCTCGCGGAGGAGTCGGTCGAGGACGTCTTCCCTCTCCCCCGGCAGCTGGTCGGTGACGGCGAGCTGTTCGTGCTCAAGGTCGTCGGTGACTCCATGATCGAGGCTGCGATCTGTGACGGTGACTGGGTCACCGTCCGCCGCCAGCCGGTCGCTGAGAACGGCGACATCGTCGCCGCGATGCTCGACGGCGAGGCCACCGTGAAACGCTTCAAGCGCGAGGACGGCCACGTGTGGCTCCTCCCCCACAACTCGGCCTACGAGCCGATCCCCGGCGACGACGCGACCATTCTGGGCAAGGTCGTCGCGGTACTGCGGCGCGTCTGACGCCTGCGGCGGGCGGTTCATCCGCCCGCCCTCCGATCGGGCCCCGGGACCCCTGCGCCGGTTCCGGGGTCCTGCACTGTCCGGACCCCCGGTGACCGCCTCTTCGGATCGCGGGTGACCGCCTCTTCGGATCGCGGGTGACCGCCTCTTCGGATCGCGGGTGACCGCCTCTTCGGATCGCGGGTGACCGCCTCTTCGGATCGCGGGT
>NZ_JBEZKI010000064.1:0-24366 GCF_040651615.1 Streptomyces sp. NPDC048417
GGCCAGCGTGCTGTGGGCGCTGCTGCGTGACGGACGGGTCTTCACCTCCGCCCCACCGGTCACGCAGGCGGCTTGACTTCGTCATTGAGACTCCCGAGCCCGTGTACTAATCTCCAAACGCAGCCGCACGATCCCCCCTCTCTCCCCATCCGGGGTGAATGAGTCCACGTCAAGGCACGCCAAATAGACCTCTTCCACAAGGAGTTGGCGTCCCAAGGAGCAACGTACACAGAGGCACTGACAACGTCCGCTGAGCTGGGAGATACCACCGTTGCGGGCAACGGGTCAGGTATTGTCACCAGATGCCGGGCGTGAGGCCGATGGTGCTTCTTCGCGCGTAGTCAGCTGCTGTGGTCATCAGCCCAGGAGGGTTCGCAACCACGTGATGTGGGCGATGGCCTTGGTAGGGCCGCGGCTTAATCAGCCAGAAAGCCTCGCAACAGGTTAGGGACGGACCAGCCGGTGGCGTGGGTGGTGTCGTCACCATCCCAGGAGGGCTCGCAACGTTTTCGTGTCGTCGTAGAGGCTGTACTTGCCGGGGGCGTCGTCATCAGCCCGGGAGGGTTCGCAACGGTTCCTGGTAGAGCAGGCCTTCGCCACAGATGAAGTCGTCATCAGCTCAGGATGGTTCCCAACAGGATCTGCTCGGTGTAGGTGACGGCGCCCGGGTAGTCGTCATCAGCCCAAGAGGGTTCGCAACGCCAGCTCGTCCCGGTGCACCAGGATGACGACGCGGGGCGTCATCGGCCCAGGAGGGTTCGCAACATGCGCCCGGCGATCCAGTCAGCGACCTGCCGCCACGTCGTCATCAGCCCAGGAGGGTTCGCAACAGGATGCTGCGGGCGCCGACCAGGTCGGTGCGTCCGGTAGTCATCATTAACCCAGGACGGTTCACAACATCTGGCGGACGCCGTACATGAGCTGGTCGAGAGTTGTCGTCACGGGTTCGCAACGCGGCGTTGACCTGGGCGGCGGAGGCAAGGACCAGGGTCGTCATCAGCCCAGGAGGGGTCGCGACAAGATCGGGGCTCGGCGTGTCCAGTCGACGGACTTGGTCGTAATCGGCCCAGAAGGGTTCCCAACTTGTAGCAGGCTGGCCGTGCCGCAGACACACCCGCCGCCAGTACGGCAGATACCGCACCGCCCGCACCGCCTCCCCGGTGCGCCGCGCGGTGCACAGCCGGCACCCGAACGCGGCCGGCCCCGCCACCGTGCCCGCCGCCCGCCATCGCGCCTGCGGCGCACCGACCTCCGGGCCGGTGCTGATCTTCCGATCGTCCACAGTGAACCCCAGTAGTGCCCGCGCCAGCGCTTCCAGTCCCATTCCGCACAGCTCGGCGAGCACACCCCGCCCAGCCTCGTTGAGCACGACCTCCGCATCGGCCCGCACACCACCGCTCTCGTGCCGCGCAAGGGAGTTGCGGCATGTCCACAGCCGCAGCACGCCCGCGGCCCGGTGGATCAACGACGCTGTCAGCTCCCCGGCCAGCGGCACGGTCCGTAACGCCCCTGCTGCCACAGCTCTCCTCACGCGTGACAGGGCGCCGGTCACTTGCCGCGCCGCCCGCCGCCGAAGCGTGCGGGCTGCGTCGGCTGGGCTGCCCATCCTGGGTGTATGTCCCCGATCTGGTCCAGCTGTCGGTGGAGGACGCGCGGTCCATTTGACAGGGGAGTTGCCGCGGGCACGGAATTGTCGCGGGCGGTCCTGTCACAAGTGCAACGGCCGGCCCCTGAACGCAGTCCCGGCGAGGCGCCGCTGTTGCGCACCGTTTGGTGCGGTGGCGTGCCAGCCCGACCTACAGCTCGAACTCGAGGTCGATCAGGTCGGTGAGTTCGACTTCGAGGCCGTGGGCGCGGCGGCCGTTGTCGCGGAAGTAGACCTCGCCCAGGGCCTCGGCGGCGATCTGGCGGAGCTGGTCCTCGGTGAGACCGGTCTCCTGGGCCTGGAAGAGACGGGCAGCGTGGCCGGGCGGCAGGGCGAGGGTGAGGTGGCGTACGCGGGCGTCGTCGGTGCTGCCGGGGGCGGCGGTGTAGCCGAAGCGGGCCTGGACATCGATCATGATGCCGCCGGTGGTGGCCGCGGCCTGCTTCGCCTTGGCCCTGACCTGCGGCTGCCAGCGGGCACGGACCTCGCGTTCGAGGCGGTCGGCGAGCTCCGGGCGGGGGGTTTTGATCTGGTTCTTCACGTACCGTTCGACGGTGCGCTGGCTGATGCCGAGCATCTCGGCTACCCGCCGGGTACTGCGGTGGTGCGCTCTGACCAGGTAACGCATCTGCGCTCCGGCGGACTTCGGGATCGGGCGGGTGAACGCGCCCTGCACCGCCTTGTCGAGTCCTTCCCCGACCGTGACCATGCCGCGATTCCCCTTACTCTCCGGTGTCCTTGGCGGTGACCTCGCCGGTTTTGATGTAGCGGGCGAGGTTGGCGACGTGGCCGTCGCGGGCGAGCTGTTCTAGGACGTTGGCGCCCCACAGCACGCTCTGGGTGCCTTCGTGTTTGACCATCCCGGGGGAGACGCCGAGCCGGAAGGAGCCGGGGACGGTCTTGCCGTCGTCGTTGTAGGGCAGGACGTCGAGCGGGCTGGGGCCGTCGGCGGCGTACACGGCGCAGTCCGAGAGGACCGCGACCGGATACTGCCCGGTGGCCGCGGCGAGGGCGAGCATCTTGCGGTGCATGCTGATCCGTGCCCGGGAGATCACGGCGGCGCGGATGTCGGGCCGCCAGGTGGGCCGGGCGAGGGCGGGCCAGGCCTGTCCCGGCTTCCAGCCCCCGCCGCGCGCCTTCTCCCGCAGCTTGCCGATGCCGCCCTTGACGGTCATCTTGATGGCGTCCACGACGATGCCCAGCTCCGGATCACGGCTCTTGTAGCCGTCCATCGCCTCCAAGAACTCCTGCGGGGACAGCTTCTCGCCCACCCCGAGATCCGCCATGGTGGCGACGTAGGCGTCGCGCAGCCGCTTGTACCAGCCGTCCAGGAACCGGCCGTGCTCGGGGCGTACCCACGCCTCCACCGGGGCGACGTCGTAGCCGAGCTCGACGGCATACGCCACGGTGGGCGTGGCATACCAGGCCGGACCCGTCGGGCGCTGGCCGCTCGGCGTGAACGGGCTGGGCAGCAGATCACCGTCGAGGTCGCGCCACTGCTTGCCCACCTTCACCCGGGACGGATCGACGTGGGAGAGGTCGACCAGCCACGAGCCGGGCAGCGACGGGTCGAATGCGGGCCGGGTGACGTGGACCGGCGGCGACGCGAGACCGACAACGGCGCCGTTGGCGCCCGCGGCGAACGACAGGTTCACGTCGAGGCCGACCAGGTGGCGCTGCATGCACTCGGCGTCGGTGAGATCCCGTGCCCAGTCGTAGGCCTCCTCGAACAGCTTCTCGTCGGGGCGGCGTACGTGGAAGCGGGGCAGGTCGGCCAGGACGGGGTGCCCGTCGGTCGCCTCGCACGGCGCCGGGTCGACCGGCTGCGTGCCCAGCGAGCCGGGCCGGTGCTCGGAGTGGCGCCGGCCGTCGGCGTCCGGCTGGCTGGCGCGGGTCGGCGGGTTGAGCGCGGTCATCAGATGCAGCCCCGTCACCGCGGTGGAACCCACCGGGGTCATCACCCGCTGCGCGTACACGCCCAGCACCCGGGCCAGCTCCGCCGGCTCGAGCTGCGCGGCATGCCCCCACGCGCGGCCGTCGAGGGCGCGCCAGGACGGGATGCACAGCTGCACGCACTGCCGATGGCCCCCCTGGGCGGGGCGGTAGATCCGCGCCCACGGCCCCAGCCCCCGCTTGGTCAGCTGCCAGTCGGCCCGCTGAAGCTGCTTGATGACCTTGTGCCCCTCCGCCAGCCGCCCGGCGAGCCGCTCGGACTCCGACAACTGGCCGGGCAGGCCGTAGCGCTCGCACGCGGCCTCGGTGAGCACCAGCAGCGCATCGGCGTCCTTACCCGAGCCGTGCAGCCTCTCCGCCCCGAGCCGCGCCTCGGTCAGCGTCCACTCGACCAGCGCGGGCAGGGACTTGGCGGGCACGTCCATGATCAGCCCGCCGACTCCGTAGCCGGTCACCTGCCGGTCGGCGTCGGCGCCGAGGACGAGCAGCGGGCCGTGCGCGTACGCCCCGCCGGGCGCGGGCGTGCTCGCCGGGGCGGGACGGCGCGAGGGGGCATCCTCTGCCCCGGTCAGGCTTGTGGCCGTGCTGTCCGGTGCCTCGCTCGGCGGCGCCTTGGGCGGGCTCACCGTCGGCGTCGACGGCGCCGCTGCCGTGGCCGTAGCTGCGGGCTGCGGCACCGCGGTGTCCTCCTGCTCGGCACCGGCGCCCTCCTGCTCGGCGTCGCTGCTCTCCGGGGCGGGATAGAGCGTGGCGAGCTGTTCCAGCAGGCGTGCGTACGCCTCCCGCTCCGGCGGCCTGGGCTCGGTCTTGCCCGACTCCCACGCACCGACGGTCGCACGCCGCACCTGCAGCGCGGCGGCCACCTCGTCCAGGGTGAGCGCGTGAGCCTGGCGCAGCCGCCTGCGCTCCGCCGGCGGCGGCAGCGGGGACCGGGACGCGACCAGCGCGTCCACGGCATCGAACAACTCCGACATGGGACACCTCCGCCCCCACCCTACCGGTGAAACGTACCTTCCACGTACCAATAACGTACTTTTCGCGTGCCGTAGGCGTGCGGGTAGTAGCGTCCGCGAATGCCAGGGCACACCGTTTCCCGACCTGTCCTGTCTCTGTGATGTCCGGGCAGTCTCGGAGATCTCCGGGCAAGTGGGGTGACGTCTCAGTCATGTCCGGGCATTTAGTGGGGTGTCTCGGTCTTCTTCGGGTACGCCGCTGCGGCTGTGCCTACGGTCGTCGTGACTGGTCGGCGTCGTACCGGAGGCCCGGATGGATGCGTGTGAGGTGTTGGCGGAGTACTTCGATCTGGAGTACGTCAGCGCGGGCGGGGTCCGTGAGCGTGGTTGCCTGGAGGATCTGTGGTCGGTTCGGTTCGAGTCGGTTCGGCCTGAGCGGCGGTTTCCGGCTTTCCGGGGTCAGGGCAGCTGGTGCGGCTGGTACTGGTCGGCGACTTGTGGCGGGCATGTGGGCTTCGAGTCGTGGCTGGAGCGGGATCGGTTGGTGCTGCTCGACTTCGACCCGCTGGTGACGGGGATGGCTTCGCAGCCGTTCCGGCTGTCGTGGGCGGGACCGCGAGGGAAGCGGATCCGGCATACGCCGGACTTTTTCGTACGCCGCGCGGACGGGACGGGGCTGGTGGTCGATGTCCGTCCCGATGAGCGGATCGAGCCGCCGGACGCCGTGAAATTCGCTGCGACGGCGGCGGCGTGTCAGCCCGTGGGCTGGGACTACATCCGGGTGGGGGCGCCGGATGCCGTTCTGATGGCGAATGTGCGGTGGCTGGCCGGCTACCGGCATCCGCGGGTGCACCGCGCTCGGATTGCGGCTGATCTGGTGCGGGTCTTCGCCGACGGCGGCGGACTGCTGGACGGAGCACGGCGAGTGGGTGACCAGATCGCGGTGCTGCCGGTGCTGTTCCACCTGCTCTGGCGCCGGGTCCTGGCCGTTGATCTGCAGTCGAAACTACTGGCTGCGGACACGCGGGTTCGGCTGGGCATGGCGGAGGAAGGGGGCGGGGGTGTCGTTGCGTCCGCGGCTGCTGCGGGCGGGTGACCTGGTCCGGTTCGATGGTCGTCTGCATACGGTGGCCGCGCTGGAGGGGGCTGCGGTCCGGCTGGTCGATGAGAAGCAGTCGGCGAGTGTGGTGATGCTGGCCCACCTGCTGTCGGGTGAGGATTTCGAGGTGGTCTCTGCCACTTCGGCACGGACCGTGATGCCTGCGGCCGATGTGCTGGAAGGGCTTCCGGACAAGGCGGTGGAGCGAGCCGGCTGGTGGCAGCGGCACCTGGTGGAGATGCTGACCGGCCGCCCATGGGACGAGCCGGACGGGCCGGTGCGACCTGAGTACGACCCGGCGGTTCGTTCCTTGCGGCAGCGGGAGCTGGCCAAGGCTGCCGAGCTGGCGGCGGCCGGGACGGCGGTGTCGATGACCGTGTTGCAGGACATGCGGGCCCGCTTCGAGCGCGAGGGAGTCCTCGGGCTGGTCGATCCGCGGCTGCGTTCGGTCCCGGATGGCACGGGCCGGGCCGATCGGCGGGTGATCGAGGCCTTGGAGAAGGTGGTGGAGGAACAGGGCAGACGGTCCACGGTCTCCGCGCGGGTGCTGCGGCGCCGGATGGAGCGTCAGCTGGAAGCCGAGCATGGCCTTGGAACGGTGCCGCTGCCGTCACGGGCGACGTTCTACCGGCTCCTGAAGACGGTCAGCTCCGGCCGGCACACACTGGGCTCGGCCCGCACCCGCCGCTCGCTGGCCAAGCAGCCGGACGACATGTTCGACCAGCTCACTGTGGCCCGGCCGGGCGAGGTCATGGAGATCGACTCGACCCCGCTGGATGTGCTGGTCGTTCACGACGACGGGACGGTGGACACCGTCGAGCTGACCGGCATCGTCGACATCGCCACCCGCACGCTGGCCGCGGCGGTGCTGCGGCCGTCGACGAAGGCGGTCGACGCCGCGTTGCTGCTGGCGAGGGCGATGACGCCGGAGCCGATGCGGCCGGTCTGGGCGGACGCGCTTCGGATGTCCCGGTCAGTGCTCCCGCATGCCTCGCTGACAGCGCTGGACGAGAGGCTGGCTCAGGCGGCCGCGATTCCGGTGATCACTCCGGAGACGATCGTCTGCGACCGGGGAAAGGCCTACATCTCCGACACGTTCCGCTCCGCCTGCCAGTCGCTGGGCATCTCCTTCCAGCCTGCACACCCCGACACTCCGACGGACAAGCCCCATATCGAGCGGACGCTTCAGTCCGTGGCCACGATGTTCGTCCAGCACTTGCCCGGTCACAAAGGACGCAGCACGGAGCATCGGGGGACCGATCCGGCCGCGGAGGCTGTCTGGACGATCCACCAGCTCCAGGAACTGCTGCAGGAATGGATCGTTCACTGGCAGATGCGGCCGCACGACGGGCTGCGCGATCCGCTGATACCGGGCAAGGCACTGAGCCCGAATGAGAAGTACGCCGCTCTGGTCGCCGCGGCCGGGCACGTCCCGGTCGCGCTCAGCGCCGAGGAGTACATCGGGCTGCTACCGAGGGAGTTCCGGGTCATCAACTCCTACGGCGTCCGTCTGGGCCACCGCACCTACGACAGTGCGGAGTTGACCCCGTTTCGCCGGCAGCCGTCCCGCGCCGGGGCCGACGGCAAGCGGTGGGAGGTCCGTTACGACCCCTACGACATCTCGCGCATCTGGGTGCGCAACCACCGCGAGGGGACGTGGATCATGGCGCTCTGGCGGCACCTTCGCACCGCACCGACTCCGATGGGCGAGCTGGCCTGGGACCACGCCCGCCGCGTCCTTGCCCAGCGCGGCGCGGACCCGGTCACCGAGGAGGAGATCGCCCAGGCCGCGGTCGACCTTCTGGACCGGGCTGCCGACGGCCCGCAGGGCACACCAGCCCGCTCTTCGGAACGCAGCCGCAAGGACCGCAAGGTCGCCGCCCGCACCCGGGCCACGAGTACTCCTTCCTGGCCCCGGCCGGCCGATCCAGAACCCGCCGAGGAGCCGGCGCCTGAGGCAGCGCAGAACGAGGACGACCTGGCAGACGTGGTTCCGCTGGGAATCTTCGATGCCCGCAAGGAGGCCGAGACATGGTGGTGAGCACTCCGGGGCCGAACGGGCATGACGCCGCGGACCTGCTGGAGATCCGGCGGGACCCCACAACCCAGCTCACCGGATGGCGGCAGTTCGTGGATGCCGATCCGGCGGACTTCCCACTGCTGCCCGAACAGCGGTGGCAGTCGCTGAGTCCTGCGGACCGTGAGGTCTATGACGATGCCCGAGTCCTCTATCACTCCGAACTTCAGGTCGTACGCACCGCGGCCGTCCGGGAGATCGCTCATCAGGGACGTCTGCTGACGCTGCTCAATCAGCGTGAAACCGGGGCCCGCCGCGGGCTGATCGTCTCCGGACGGCAGACAACGGGCAAAACGACTGCTCTCAAGCAGCTCGGGCGCCTCCACGAACTACGGGTCCGCCAGCGCTATCCCGGAAGCGACCGGATCCCGGTCGTCTATCTGACCGCTCCGCCCAAAGGCTCGCCCCGCAAGCTCGCCATCGAGTTCGCCCGCTTCCTCGGCCTGCCCGCCGTGTCAGCCCGGCACAACACGATCGACATCACCAACGTCGTCTGCCAGGTGATGACCGAAGCCCGCACGGACCTCGTACTGGTCGATGAGATTCACCTGCTGAACCACGGCACGGTCGCTGGTGAGGATCTCTCCGACCATCTGAAGTACTTCACCGAGCACCTACCGGCCACCTTCGTTTATGCAGGCATCGACGTCGAGCAGTCCGGGGTGTTCACCGGGGTCCGCGGCCGGCAGATGGGCGGCCGCTGCGTCCTGGTCCGCACCGGGCCGTTCCCTCGCAACGCCGAATGGCGCTCGCTGGTCGCGACGTTGGAAGAGACCCTGCGGCTGCACCGGCATCAGCCGAAGACTTTGGTGAACCTCTCCGACTACCTGCACCAACGCACTGGCGGGATGATCGGCAGCCTCTCCCATCTGATCCGTGCTGCGGCCATCTCCGCGATCCTCGACCAGAGCGAACGCATCACCCAGGACCTGCTGAAGAAGACCCGGATCGACCACAACAGCGAGTCCGCCTCCCGGCCAGGGACCTCCGTCCAGAAGGCCGGATGAGCGAGCCCACCCGCTACTGGCTGATCAAGCCCCTCCCCCGACCAGTCGTCCCCTTCCCGCAGGAGAGCGAGCAGTCCTACCTCAAGCGCCTCGGAGACAAGAACAAGGTGCTGGTCCAACGACTGCTGAACCAGAGTCACTGGCTGAACTCCCAGCAGGACTACATCGACCGGCTCGCCATCGCCAGCGGCCAGCCCCGCGCGTCCCTCGTGCGGGCGATCCCTCTCCTCGGCCAGCAGACCGGCCCCTTCGTCCCCGGCCGCCCGGATCGCTCCCCGGCGCTGGCCTGCCGGCATTGCGTCGCCCGCCGCACCGGGAACTACACCCTGGTCAGCCCGGTCACCGCCTGGAAGTCCCACTTCCACGATCACGTCTGCCCGCGCCACAAGCTCTGGATCGGCAAGGCCGTCGCCTACTACCACCAGCAAACCGATCTTTCCGGACTCCCCGACGTGGTCGATGCCCAACGCCGCCATTACCGGCTCCTACGCCGATACGGACACACCGTGCTCGACGCCTGCTACGAGCACTGCTCCACCCTCTGGGCAGCCGTCCTCACACGCGGCTACCGCCTCAGCGACCGGCACCGGCGACTCGAAGCCATGGGCGCCGACCCCCACACGCAGATCTGGGACCCCCGACGGCACATCGCGGTCTATCCCGAGATCGTGGAAGCCATGTCGCTCTACGCCTCCCCTCACTGGCGTCGCCTCGCGCTTGCCGAAGGCAGCGAGTACTTGCAGTTCAGGGCGGAGTTCATCCGGCGCCTGCCTCAGGAGAAGGTCCTCCGCAGGACCAGCAAGCCGTGGTTCTTCAAGGAACTGGGCGAGACGGCACGAGACATCGAAGCAGCCGTGAGCCGCCGTGCTTGAACCCTGGGATCGCGCAGAGTCGACGTGGGCATCCGCGAACTTTCACTCGAACCGGCCTGCCAGGATTCAACCATGAACGATGCAGACCTCCTCGAAACGCTCGTCTCCTCCCTGGCCAGCGAGGAGACCGTCTACTCGCGCTGGTGCTGGAGTTCGGGAACTGACCTCGCGCACCATGTCCGCAACCTCGCCAAGACCGCCGAAGCCGACTGGGCTCACGAGGCAGTAAGGGGCGCCACCGGACCGACCACGATCAAGGCGATCAAGACAGCCCTCCGCCCGGTCACACACGACACCGCGACTGAGCTGATGGTCAACCTCTCCATCGACAGCCTGGTATTCCCCGGACACCCGCGGCGCGACCTCGCCCACGCCAGGCGAGCTGCCACGAAGACGACGGCGATTCTGGGCCCTGGGTCGGAATGGTTCTCCAACATCGACGGCCCCTGGACGAACGGACGCGCATGGAATCCCGTCACCAGGCACACCTTCGACGGCGTAGTCGCCGGCCGGGGAAACGGATTCGTTGTCGTGCTCCTGCAAGTGGGCGAGGACTGAACACCTTGCTGGACCGCGGGAAGACCGGTCCCCCTGGTCCAGGCACGGCCGAGGGAGCGCGAAGGCGCCCTGATGGCATATGCCGCGCACCCAGCGTCGGTTGTGGGAAGGGTGGCGAATCGTGTTCGATACGACCAGCTTGTGCAGCACAATGAGTCGCATGACAAGACTTCGAGTCGCGCTCGCCAACCTCGAAATTCCCGAGAGTCCAGAAGACTCCGTGGTGCGAGCCGAGCACGCGGTCAGAGCCGCTGCTGCTGCCGACGCGCGTATCGTGTGCTTCCCGGAGGCGTACGTGCCGGGCTACCCATGGCCGCCGAACTCGCGCAAGGCCGTGAGCGTTGACTTCCTAGAAACTGCGCACGAGCGCATCGCCCAAGCCGCGCGCGAGAGCGACATATACGTGGTGCTCGGTACCGAGCGGTACGTTTCCGACAAGCCTCGTCTGACCATGCTCGTGCTTCGGCCTGACGGCGATCTAGCGGGTTATCAGGACAAGGTGCAGCTCGACCCGGAAGAAGATTCCACGTACGAGGCGGGCAGCGATCGCCGGATATTCGAAGTCGACGGCGTCCGCTTCGGCATCTCGATTTGCCACGAAGGATTTCGCTATCCGGAGACGGTACGCTGGGCCGTCCGTAACGGCGCTCAGTTGGTGTTCCACCCGCACTACAACGAAGCGGAGCCCGGCGCATTTCAGCCGACTGAATTCGCTGACCCGAAAAACTCCTTCCACGAGAAGGCATTTATCTGTCGCGCCGCTGAGAACAATTGCTACGTCGCCGCTGTCAACTGTGCGAGCCCGGGATCACCCACGACATCCGCCGTGGTGCGGCCGGACGGCATGCTACTCAGCCATCAGCCCTACGGACAGCCCGGGCTGCTGGTCTGCGACATCGACCCCGCCGAAGCCACGCCGCTGCTCGCGCAACGCCTGAGAACCCGTTCTTGAGTTGGAATCCGCTCACTACGTGTTCAATTTCGTGTCGGTGCGCGATCAGCTTGCTCGCCAACCACACCGCTCAACTCGCCAGCTGAAGTCCTCAGTCGCGACTGCTCGTCACTGCTCGCCTCAGGGATGGCGTGACCTCTTCGCCATGGAAGCCAAAGAGGTAGCTACCGACGAGGGCAACCCCACCGAGGCGGACATGCTGCGCGCCGAGGCCAGCTACTAAAGGAAGCTGTGCTGCAAATTCCGCAAACAAGTCAGAGAAGCGCTGGACATCTCTCAAGACTGAGACATATACCGCAAACCAAGATGCCCGGACTCAACTGAGACAGGCACAGGATGGACGTCTCACTGAACTCCGGGCACCGCAGGTCATCGACTCACGCTACACAGACTTATCTGAGACAGGACACGACCCACCCCCGCCCGCCGGGACGCCGCCCTCGCCCGCCGACGAGGGGCGGCGCCGTCTCGCGCAGGAAGCCGCCGAACGCGAGGCGCAGCGCCCGGTGTGCACGGACTGCGGACAGAAGTTCACCGACGACCGGTGGAAGGCCAGCATCGCGGTCGACTGGGGCCGCAGGGGCAGTCACCCGCACCTGTGCGACGACTGCACGGCCCGGGCAGTCAGAGGCGGAGCGGCAGGCGGAACGGGCCGAAGACGAGCGCCGTCCAGGACTACCTGGGCAAGGCCCCGTTGTCGGTGGCGGCTGCGAGGCTGGAGAGCGACGATGAGCAGCTGCTGCGCGGCCGGATCTACGGAGCCGACCACGACCACCCGGGCCCGAAGCCGGGACGGAGCTACGCCGAACTGGTGGGCGGGCCGCTGGACGGACTGCTGCTCGACATCACCGGCTGGAGGCCGGAGGAGATCAACGACGGTGTCTCCCTCGCCACGGAACTCGGACAGTTCGGGCCCGGCGGGCGGGCGCTGTACGACCCGCGCCCGGGCGACCCGGCCCGCTGGGACTGGGGCGGCGACAGCCCCTGACGGCCGGCCACTTGGTCGGGTGAAGACACGGCAGCGGCGGAACTCTCCCCGGTAGCCCGGGCGTAGTGCCGTACATGGACCCGATCAACGAGGTGCACGTGAGTGAGCCGGGCCTGGTCGTCGTCGACGTCGCGGCCGCCGACGACGACACCGCGCTCGCCTTCCAACAGATGCTCGCCGACCGGTGGGCGACGGCAACAGCCGACCGCACGACGCGAGACGCGGGCGAGCCCGGCGTACGGCTGCGCTGCCACCTGGACTTGAGGCAGCCGGTCGGCTCGGATGCGCCGTCCGACGAGCCGCCGCAGGCCGCAGAGGTACGGCAATGACGATCGCCTGTCAGGCGGTGCGGTCCCCGGCTGGTCGTCGCTGTGCGGCGCGTTCCACGAGCGTCTCCAGGCCGCTGCCGGGGTGCATGTAGACGTAACGGTGGGCGGCGTGGACCTGCACGGCGTTGAGGTGGTCGACGAAGGACTGGGGGGCGGTGAGGCTGACGTCCTCGGTGCCCAGGGACAGCATGTGCCTCGGGCTGATGGGAAGTAGGAGGGTCTGGGCGTCCTCGAACGGCATGCCGTAGATGGTGCGGTTTCCCTTCGCGCACAGGGTCAGGGCCGGGTTGTCGCCGATGAGGAACTGGCCAGTCTCGGACGTGATCACCTCCAGCCGTCGCGTCGACGCCAGGTCCCGCATTTTGTGGAAGTCGTCCTCAATGCGCGTGCGGAAGAGTTTGTCGCTCTCCGTGGACCGTTCGATGAGGCGTTGGGCGAAGGCGCCCAGGGCAGCCGGGTTGGACAGATGCAGGCCCGTCTCGCGCAGTGCCTCGAGGCGCAGCTGCTCCGGGTACTGGGTGATCACCTTGGCGGCCAGCCGGGTACGGGCCCGCTCGACCGCGCCGGTGTACGCATCGCGGTAGTGGAGCGACCGGATGTAGTGGAGCGCGACCAGGTCACGCAGCACGGCCACGTGACGCGGGTCGGCGAACGGAGTGCCGGCGTGCACGGCGGCGAGCGCCGCGGGCACGCGTCTTTCCACGTCGCCCCACAGTGCTTCAACGGATGGGGAGTCGACGGCGACGAAGTTCTCGACCCAGCCGCATCGGCTGGTGGGCATCCGCTTGTGCACGCGTTGGGGGTTGTGCAGGTCGAACGGGAGCAGTTGCCGGCTGCCGCCCTTCGGCTCGGGCATCGTGAACTCTTTTAGCAGGACCTGGGATATGAGGTGCTGCCGCGACGTCGGCTGTGCTGTTCCCACCCGCCGAATTCTGCCAAGTCTCCCTTGCTGCCCGCTCAGAGTTTCCCACCTGCCCCATGGTCACCGGTCAACGCAGCCGGACCACGGTGACGACCGCGTGCCGGGTCGTGCCCGCCACGACCTCAACCAGCTACGCAGGGTCTGCGGGCGAACCACAGACCCGTGCCGTCGTCTGCGGCGGTCGCACGTCAGCGGTGCTCGAAGTCTGTCCAGCGGACTCGCCAGCCGGGGTCGTGGACCGGGCGCCACACGGGTGCGGAGGGGCCGTGGTGGAGCAGGTCGGCCAGGGGCGCCGCGAGCACGGGGACGTTCCGCAGGAACGGCGCCAGCGCCCTGGCGGCCGCGCGCAGAGCCGTGATCCGGTTCTCGACACCGGCGTGCCCGGTGCTGTCCAGGACGAACAGGACGCGAGGGAAGAGTGGGTAGCGCCGCCGCCACTCCTCCACCGCCGGTTCCTGGAAGGTCGGCCGGCGCCCCGGTCGACTTCCACGAACGCCTGCAGCATCGACCCGCCCTCGCCGACGGCGGGGCCGCGCCGGTAGTACAGGAGCGCGTCGGGGATGACGGCCTCGCCGCTCCCGATCGGATGGTGCACCTCGGGAATCCAGTCCAGCGGCTCGCACAGCTCCCCGCGGCGGCGGGCGTCCTCGAGGAAGGCGAGCGCGGTCTCCGTCACGGTCAGCGTGTGGCCGGCCCTCAACCGCACAGCGGTTGGATCGGACACGGTCCTGGACGGCCGGTGCCCGCGCAGCTCGGGCCACTCGCAGGCGAGCTGCACGCCGTAGCCGGTCGGATGCCACACCCGGGTCCGTCCGGCCTGCGGCAGGGTGATGCGGTCGACCAGCCCCTCCTCCCGCAGCCCCTCCTCCCGCAGCCCCTCCTCCCGCAGCCCCTCCTCCCGCAGCCGGGCCAGCCGCCGCCGCGTCTGCTCGATCCGCACCCCAGCGGCGATCACCCGGTGCAGCTGCCCGGTGGTCGCCATGCGCCAGCACACCCAGCGCCAGCCGGTCCCCACCGCTCGCATCCACGCCGATCATCACGGATCAACTCGCTTCCCATCCGGTACGGCACCGACCCGCTCGGCGCCACGCGTACCGTCCACAGCAGCAGCCGGCCCCGACCAGACCGCCGACCACGAAGGCCCGACCACGGTCACGAAGCGACAACACCTCCGTGGACCAGACCCACGTCCCCGCCGATAACCCGTCCGACAACCGACCGCGCCGCCTGCCGCGCCTGCCTGCGAATTCGCAGGTCACCACGCTGACCCTGCCGTGCTCGGAAGGCTGACATCCCCTCTACGCCCCCGAGTCCACGCCCCACAGCAGGAAGAAAAGAGAAGTGGGTGGGTGAGACAGGCCCGGGCAGCGGGCGACGGGATCGGGCGCTGCTGGTGTTGCTCGCGCGCGACTGCCGGGCCGCGCGCGGTTCCGGACGGGTCGACAGATGGCCACAGAAGCGGCCCTACCGATCTACCAGAGCCGCCTTCGGACGGACCTGGACCTGATCGAATTCGATGGCAGTACTTCCCCCGGCCTGCTCAATGCCAGACCGCACGTTCGTTGCTGTACATCAGCAGTGAGTGGATCGAGGGATCAGGGAGCTTGAGTGCCTCGTCGATCGCGTCGACGAAGCGGTCTGTGCGGACGAACTCCATGAGCAGCTGGTACATGGCGTTGCCGTGGACCACGATGTTGTGCCCGTTATCAGCGATCTGCAAGATTTTGGTGTGCCCGTCGAATCCGTGTCCGGGCACGGAGAGGAGCACCTGAGCATCGAGACGCTTTCGATGGAATCGGGCGGCTACCTCGTCGGCGACCAGAAACGATTCGAGGACCAGGTAGTCGCAGATCAGGGCTGCCCTATGATGCGCAGGGAGGGGGTAGATCCCCCAGGGAGCGGTGGCCGGGTCCCGTGCGGCGGAGTCGACACTGGTGGCCCGGAGGCGATGCAACCCCTTCTCGATTCCGAGGCGCTGGCGGAGAAGATCCTCGCGACAGCGCACATACGCATTCCACACCTCTTCCGCGTGGCGGCCCGAGGCGGAAAGTAGATGGAAGGCGCCGACGACACGGTCGGCGAATTGCACGGCCGAGAAGCCTTCGGCCGCAGCGCGCTCGATCGCCGGCACCAACTCGCGTACGTGCGTTCGAAGCTGCGTCCCCGCCCGCCACAGACTCGTGGCCTCTTCTCCCGGAAGTGCCACGCGGCCGTCGATTGCGGCCAGGAGCCGTTCCGCGCGCTTGATCTGCTTCTTGGCCTTCGCTGTTGCGCTTGACGAACCACTGGACTTGATCTCATGAAGCATCCGGCGTCCGCTGGGCTCGATTTCGGTGGCGTCGAGGACCCGCACCACTGACGTCAGATCGTGCAGCAGCGCAAAACGGCCCTGTTCCATGAATTCGGTGATCTTCCCGAGTTCCGCGTCCAGTCCGGACTTGGCCACGAATGGTCCAGGAGGGTCGTTGCGGGACAGCGCGACGATCACCCGCCGGTCGTAACCGTGTACCCGCCACGCCAGCGCGTCCCCCACGGCGCGCAGCTGCCGGATCACCCGCTCCGCGACCCGCCGTTCAAAGATCCACTGCTCACGCTCCCTGGAATCCGGTGCGCACCGCAGGCGCCACGGCGGGTTAACGAACGTGGCAGTATCGGCATCCATGGGGCCAGGCCAGCCGGGGGCCTTACCGGCATTGATACGACGTACCGCCCGCGCGATCCGATCCGCAGCGAGCTGGGCTCGATAAGACGCTCGGAACAGATGGGCCTGGAAGTCGTACAAGTCCTCCGCAGTGGTCTTGGCTGCATCGAACTGCTCCAGGAGCCAGGTGACGGCGTGGAAGTTGACCATGTGTTCCGGATGCTGCAGGACAGCATCAATCTCGGATGCTTCAAGCTCCCCGAGCCGTACGTCCCACCCCATGCCAACAACTCCACCCACGATGCCACGATTTCGCAGGACCCAGTCTGTCCCATAGCGCGGGCTGCTCGGGCGCCCTCCTACGTCGCACCACCGCTGACGACCGTGAGCCGTTGGTCGGTGCGCTGCCAGTGCACATACAGTGGTCGCGCCGAAACGGTGGGAGGTCACCACTCGCTTATGTCGTCTCCATCAGCGAGCCGCCGTATGTCCTCGTCAACGCGAGCCGAGGCCAGTGAAGCACCTTCGCCGAACCGGATCAGCTGTTCCGCTGGGCTGTAGAAGCGTGGTGTGGCGCCGAGGCTGGCGTGGCAGCCGCGGCACCGCCATGGCCTGCGCAGAGTGACCCAGTGGGCGCGGGCGCACGATGGGCACTCGGTGAGATAGGCACTGGGGCCGTATGCCGCGGCCCACCATGCGTGACCGTAACGGCCGCGATAGCCGGGCTGGTTCGGACTACGGTGGGAGGGCCAGCCCAATAGAACCAGTTGGCCGCCTGGCCACCGGCACCTGCATGCGCCGGTGCACTGGCAGGCACGGGCGGTGCCGAGTTCGGTTGCCTTCTCCCGCCGTGGCGTGTTCGGACCTTTGACTTCCAGCCATGTTCCTACTTCGGGAAGCCAGAAGTCAGGCACGTACTGGGTGCCGGAAGGAAGAGTGATCAGCTCAGGCTCGTACTCCCACGCAATGCCGAGGCCGTTGAGCGTGACGGCCCAGTCAGCTTCGAGGCGGGACCGGAAGCGGGTGCCGGCATAGGTCGTGGGTACGGCGTCTGTGGGCTCGGACCTCGTAGAGGCCCCCTGTCAGGCGTGCAGCTGCACGGAATAGCCCTGGTCGTCGATCTCGCGCAGGACGCTGACAGCGAGCATGAGGGCGACCACAGCGTTGGCGGCGGTGTACTGGACGGAGCCGGCAGCGTGGGCGGTGGCGTGCCGGTTGAAGCCTTCCGGCACGGGGTGCTGTCGCCGAAACTCCTCCAGTGTCTGGGCGAAGGGCAGGAAGACAGCGGCTCTGCGGAACTGACCAATCGTGGCGTCCTCGTCTACGTCGACAGTGGGGACGCTCTGCTTGATCTTGGCGTAGCCGGGCCACCAGCCCTTGTCGGTGAGCCACGCCGGGTTGGCGAAGGCCAGACCGCGAACGAAGGTGTCCCAGACATTCGCGGCAAGGGCCTGCGCACCGCTGAACATGTCGCCCTCGATCATCTGTACGCATTCCTCGAGCAAGGCCCGCTGTGCGGCAAATCGCGTGTCGGTGACGGAGGCCAGGGCCTTGCTGCAGGAGGCGAGGATCTCCGTCCGGGAGTCGTTGAGGACCTTCGCGCGAGAGCGAACGTCATCTGCAGCGAGGAGCTGTCGGATCACGTCAGCCGGGGGAACCCACGCCAGGGGCACACCTTCCAGCATCAGCCGGACCATGTCCGTGTAGGCCAGATGCTGGCCCTGCCAGTTTTCCGGCATCATCGCGTCCAGGCGTTCCAGCGCTGGCTGCAAAGGCGCGACAGCCTTGGACAGGCCCTCCAGCAGCGGCGTTGGAAGTACCACCTTGGGCGCCGGTATCAAGTTGGCCGCCACCGTGCGCCGGATGTTCTCCGTAGCCGCGTTGAGCACCTCGGCCAGCCGTGCATCGAAGTCGTTCGTCATCCACATCCCTCCCCTGTGCCTGGAGCATTCTCCGACACGGAATCCTGTATCGACGCCGACCTTGCCTGCTGAACGGAGCGCCTGGGGAGGGCCGTGTTGCGCTGCTAAGCCCAGGCGATGCCGACGCTTCGCTGACGATCAATACCGGCGGTCCGGGCAATTCGATGGAAGAGGGAACCGCGAACGAAGAGAATGTCCACGTGCCTCCGATGCTGACCGACATGCCGTCCGACCGTCTGGACGTGCTGATCAAGCACCCCTTCCACCGCGAGACGGGCGAGCGGCTGATCGCGTTCATCCGCGACCTGCGCGAATGCCAAACCCCAGCGGACTATGTTGCGTTCCAGCAGGACTTGCTGCATGCCACCCTTGCCGCGAACGACGCGCGGGCGGAGCGATCAAGGGTGATCAAGAGGCTTAGGAGAGGGCAGAAGCTTCCGCCTGATGCCCCGGATCTCGCGATCGGGGATCCCCACGACCTGGACGACTGGCGGCTGGAACTGGACGTCCTGGAGCGCGTAGGCCGACAACTGCGCTCGATCGGTGATGCCATGGCCTGGCAGGCCTTCCACTACGACCGCCGCCACATACTCACCCTGCGTCGCAACGAGTCACCGGGACCAATGACCCTCAGCAAGGACGGCACTGTCCACGAGATCCAGTTCGCGGAACAGCAGTGGAATGAGCATCGGCAGTTCGCGATGCTGCACGACCTCACCGACTGCCTGCGCATCGGCGACGTAACCGTGTTCGGCAAGCCCGACCAGAACAACGAGCAAGACATCCTGCTCTACGAGTTGAAGACCAACCCAAACCGGCGGGAAGGAGCCCAATTCCAGCGCACCCGGATGGCAGCTGAAGCACTCCACGAGGGCGGCCCGCTCCCTGGGCACGAGAATGCCCGACTCATCGACACGGGCGTGCCTTACGCCACTCACCTCTCGGCTCTCGCTGACGCTTTCGCCCACGCCCACCGCGACGGGCTGAAAACGATGCGGGTGCCAGGACAGCGCGGCCTGCTCGCCCTCGACATCCCCGCCGCCAGCAACAAATGGGGGTCCCAGGAAGCCACACGACAGTTTGAAGCGCAGTACGCAGCGCTGCTGCGCCGCACCCGGCTGACCGGACGGCGCGTCTGCTACGGCAGCGGGGACAGCGCAGCCCGCAACTACCTCACCGCGCCGTGGGGCATCTACCCGCTGCAGCCCGCGCAGTGCGCCGGACTCATCGCTGACATGCTCGTCTTCACCGTGACGCTGTCCTCCGACAACTTCGTCGAAGAACTCCGAAAGGCCGGGCTGGACGTCCGGTGGGTTCTGCCCGAAGGCGCCGAGATCGAATCGCCGCAGTCCCTCTTGGAGATCAACGGGCACGGTCGACGGCTGCAAGTGGCGTGTGCCGAGATCGAGCGCTTGCTGCTGGAGCTCACCGACCTGCAGACCTGGGCGGAGGGCATCGACCGGCTGCTGGAGAAGACTGACAGCCGCTGCCAGCCCTGGCCCTACTTCACCGAGGAACACAAGGTGTGGGCCTGACGATCTTCCGCATGTCGATGGATGTCTCGACCGTCCCCGAGACGGTCGTCCCGACGACGCTGCGAAAGGAAATCAGCGTTCGGTACGCATGTGCCGTACGGCGGTCTCATCGAGCTCGGCGGCCAGCGTCAGGGCGGACGCGAGTTCCGCTGGCGCTTTGAAGAGGTGACAGATCATCTCTGCGGCGCCGTCGACGGCCTCGGGGATGGTGGGGCCGAAGCTTGCCTCTGCAAGGGCGGCGACGGACGCGGCGTAATAGCCGTCTGACCAGCTCACCTGGAGCCGGAACGTGTAGCGCTTCAGCAAGTCCCACGAGTTCGAGCTCGCCATCTCCAGGAGGGTGTCACTCGGCTGTTGGGCGGTCTCCTCCCGGCCTTGGAGCCAGGATTCCACCTCGGTCGTGTCCGCCGCGATGGTGTCCGAGTCCTTGTCGTGGTCGTAGCAGTGGAAGCGCAGGTCTTCCCTCACGTGGATGGCCAGGCGGCATTCGCCCAGGACACCGAGACACCACAGGGCTTCGCCGCGGTTGGCGACGTCGAAATGCCACCCCGGCCGGTGAGCGAGTAGGTCTCCCAGCGCCCGCCAGGCAGGGAGGCGCTCGAAGCCACCGCCGAAGGTGTCACACACATTGTCGTAGTCACTGTTGTCGAAATTGACCTTCACCGAGAGGTAAGCGGGACTGTCATTCATGCTGTGGATCGTAAGTGAGCGGGCAGAACACGGTGCCCATAACGAGGGAGCACCGTCCGACCAAGGAACTACGCCCACTCCACGCCCAGCTCCCGCAGCGCGGTGAGCTGTTCGGCGGTGAGTTTGTCCCGCCTCGATTTGGTGTTCGATACCCATACGCCCAGCTTCACGACGACCGGTTCGGCCTCACTGTCGACCACGATTTCTTCGCTGTGGCCGCGTGGGACTGGCCGGTGGGCGCCTTCCCGTTCGATCCACTGTGTGAGGGCCGCAAGTCCGCGCTGGAACGCCTGCTGCGCCTTGCCCGGACCCTTCGCCAGGCGCTTAGCCGTCGGAGCCGCAGACGGAGCTTCCACGGGCTTCAGGCCCAGCCTGGTCAGCCGCTCCTGCTGCTCGCTCGACAATTGCGCCCAGGCGGTCGGCTGGGTCTGCCGCTGGAGCCACCGCCCGAGGTCGTCTCCGTCCATGAGCACGCCGGGTGCGATGTCGGGCAGGACACCGCCGGGTTCGTCCTTGGCGAGGTGGGCGAGGATGCGGTAGTGGCGTTGCCAGTCGAGCGGCCAGGGGCAGTTCCAGTCCGGGTCGATCGCAGCCAGCTGGTTGGCTCGCTCTGCCGCCCGCTGCGGGTTCTTCCCGAGGCCGCCTTTGCGGCGGAGGTTGGCCATGTGCTGCCCGATGGGCAGCATTGCCTCGCTCTCGCCCCACATGGCGTCCTGGCGCGGGGCGAGGTGCCCGGTGGCCCGCCGGTAGGAGCGCAGCGCTGCGAGCTTGTTCTCCCAGGCCTCCTCACCTGGCTCCCAGACCATCCCGGCCTCCGGTGCGTCCAGCAGGGTCTTGCGCCGCTCCTCGAGCTCCCCGGCCCGCAGTGCCTTTCTCTGCTGGTGGACCCACCGGCCAAGCGGAAACGCGTTCGTCGCTCCGACTTCGACCTCTGCGTCGTAGGGCACGGCGTAGAGCCCGGCGATGTTGTTCTCCTTCCGCCACCGCAGCAGGGCCTGGTAGCCCTCCAGCCACACCAGGGACTCCGGCCGGTAGACGCGGCTGCGCAGGAAGGCCGCGATGGTCGCGGCGTCGCGCGGGCTGGAGAAGTGCAGCAGCGCCGACTCGACCGCACCGTCGGTGTCGTCCTGCTCGTGGTCCGTGTCCACCGCGCCGCCGGCCCCGACGATCCGCCCGTCCTCATCGCGCCGGAGGTGCACCTTGTGCTTCCCGCTGCTGAGGGCACGGGAGGCGAGCTGCTCGACGAGTCGTTCATCATGACTGCGCAGGCCCTGCAAAACGGCTACAAGAGGGCCGAAGCTGGCGGAGGCGACCATGTCGGTGGGGTCCTCGCCGGGCTCCAGGAACACGGGCACGATGATGCGCGCGACCTTCGTGGTGCCGTCGCGGTTGGGCCTGAGCGCGCGGCCGATGTTCTGCACGATTTCCACCTGGGAGCCGCGGGTGTCGGCGAAGCAGACGGCCTCGACTCCTCGCTCGCCGGTGATGTCGACGCCTTCTCCGAGGACGCGGCAGCTGGCGAGGAAGGCGCGGTGGACCCGGCGGCCGGCGGCGTCGATGCCGTTCGCGAACTGGCGTAGCACTTCGCGCCGCTCGGTGACGAGGTGGTCGCCGCACAGCCACGCCGACCACACGCGGTCCGGGGGTACGTGGCGGTCGGCCTCCAGCTCGTAGAACTCCGCGTCGATCGACGATGCGGGGAGCCGGTCCGCGGCCGCCAGGTCGTCGTCGGAGGCGTCGTTGGCGTACAGCTCGGCCGCCGTCTCCGGCATCTTCTCCGCGAACGCGGCGGCTTCCTCCACCTTCTGATGGAACGTCATGACCGTGCGCAGGTTGTACGCCGCGGCGTGCTCCAAGAGCGCGGTCTGCAGGAGTGCCAGGCGCCGGCCGCGCTGCGCTTCCTCGGATTCCCCGAGGGCGGGGGAGGGATCGTGGATCTCCAGTACGTCGATCTCGAATCCGGCGAGGATCTCCCGCTCGATCGCCTCCGACAGACCGAGCTCCGCGAGCCACGCGCCGTACGTCCCGTCCGGGTCATCGGCCATGGTCGCGATCTCCGTCTCCTGGTCCTCCGCGCCCTTCTGCGGGCGGGCTGCGGCGAGGATGCGGGGGGTGGCGGTGAGGTAGAGCCGGAAGTCGGCGGGGGTGCGGGCGTTGTCGTGGATCGCGGCCCAGGGCCTGCCAAGATCACCTGCGGTTGAGTGAGCTTCGTCGACAATGGCGAGCGCGAAACCGTCCATCTGCTGTCCGTACAGGCGCTCTCCGCCTGCCAGAGCGGCCTCCAGCGGCCCGCGAACCTTCCCCTGACCCATTGGGTCGCCGAAGTCCTCGCGGTCCACCAGGGAGGCGTAGGTGGCGAACACGATGACCGGCCCGTGCCCTGCCCACAGGGCGAGCTGGATCGGGTTGGTGGTGGTACGCACCCCCAGCTCGTTCAGGACCGGGTCGTTCTCCAGCGAGCACACCGCCACCATGGGGGAGCGGTGCCCCACCGTCCGCCACGCCTGGGCGGTTTGCACGAGCAGGTCCAGGGTCGGCACGGTGACGAGGATCCGGCCGCCCCGGAAGCACTCCAGCGCGCATGCGGCGGCGGTGATCGTCTTGCCCGATCCGGTCGCGGACACGATCGTTCCCCGCATCCCTCCCGGGGGCACAGGCGATCTTGCAGGAAACCCGACCCATTTCCGGAAGCTCGACTTCTGTTGAACCTGATGTTCTCGGAGCTGGATCAAAAGAGTTCTCCCGGCTCAGGAAGGATTTGTGTGACGGAAGCGATTCGGTACCCGCCGCGTTGATAGAGGCCGCCGTCCCTTCCATGCACGGCCCAGGCCCGCTCGGCCGCTTCGTCGGCTGACGCGGCCATCAGATGCATGGCGGGGGCGGGCATGTCTGGGCCGGAGCCGCCAGCAGTCGGCCGAGCATCGACCCGGTAGACGCGATGCCGAGAGATTTCCGGACCCTCGACGCCGGACCGCTCGGCCGCGGCCACGTCTGTCATCAACCGCTTCAGACGCTGCTGTTCATAGCGGACGGCACGCGCGTCGCGGCAGGGCGCGTACGCGGCCATCCGCTCCTTCTCCATGAGAGCGGCGATCCGTTCCCACTGAAGGCGCCGCAACTCCGCGATGAACAGCTCGCTCAAGTGATGCGGCTCTGCAGGGCACACCCGTGCACGCCCGGCGCGTTCCTGGGCCAGGCGCACTTGCGCGGCCACCTGGTGTCGATCGAGTCCGGTAGCTTTCGCGACGACCCCGAGCCGGGCAAGCTCATGCGGAAGATACTCGTAGATCAACACGCAAACCGCTCCCCACCGGGTGTCCCTGAATTATGCCAATGCTACATGCTGCATCACATCGAGATGCAGACGTATGAGACTCCCCGGAAAGACCCCTACACAAGATTCCTTCCGCCCTGATGGTCGTGGCACATCGGGGTACACGGGCCCGCATGGCACCGAAGACCGAACGCATCCAGTTCCTGCGGGCCGTGCGACAGCTGCACCGCGTCCGCTCCCTCTACGCCGTGGGCGCCCTGCTGTGGGCGGCATCCGCGGCCTGGACCGGCTGGCAGTCACCGGGGAGCCGGCAGATGTGGGTGTCCGTCCTGCTCCTCACCGTCTTCACCGGTCTCCTCGTCACCGCGGGCCTGTCCCTGCGGCGTCTCGCGGTTCCCGTGACGGGCCGGCCCGCACCTCACGCCGCCTCGCACAAGGCGGCAAGTACCCGCCACGCCCACGCCTGAGGACCCTTCAGCGTGCTCGGATGACTCGCCAGGCTCCTACCTGGCGAGTCATCCGACTTCGAAGGCGCGCCACCCATGTCTGTGGGGGCGGGGGCCGGGCATACGGGCTTCACTTCCTATGAGAGGGGCTTGTCATGCTCGGCATAGTCGCGGCAGTGCTGTTCTTCATCGCGTTCCTCATCAACGCGGCCGAGATCAGCACCAATCACACGTTCTCGTCAGTCAACGTCATGCTCCTGGGGCTGACCGCGCTGGCCTTGCACGTTGCGGGAATCGGTAGCACTTGGTCCCGTAGACGCTGACCCGGCGCCAAGCCCTCAGGAGTCAGCCGGAGACACAGGCGCAACTGCCCCGCATGCTGCCGCTCGGGCCGTAGGCCCATTGGCCTGCCCCGCGCAGCGGGGCCGGCCCTCGTGGCGCGGAGCGCCACCCGGTGACCGGAGCGAAGCGAAGGCGCCGAGTGGGGGGGCGCAGCCCCCATC
>NZ_JBEZKI010000065.1:0-22723 GCF_040651615.1 Streptomyces sp. NPDC048417
GCCGCCCCGCGCCTCGCCCCGTGCCCCCGTCCGCGGGCGCCCGCGCCGCCCCCCCCGCCCCCGCGCTCAACGGCACAGGAGCGCCTCCCCTCGGCTGGAAGTCCCTTCTGACAACGATGTCAGAATCGGCTTTCCGAGGCCGTCCCGCTCCGCGTGCGATGCTGGGAGCGGGACGGACCGGGAGGCGGCGGACGCGATGGACTGGGCTCGGTTCGCACAGCGGCTGGCGTCGTTGGCGCGGGACCTGCTGGCGCAGGAGTCGGTCGACGCCACCCTGGCCCGGATCACCGACTCGGCCACGGAGCTGGTGGAGGGCTGCGACGCGGCCGGCATCCTGGTGGTGCGCGGCAAGGAGGTGCGGACGCTCGCCCCCACGGCGCAGCTGGTCGTCGACAGCGACCGGCTCCAGGAGCGGCTGGGCGAGGGGCCGTGCTTCGACGTCGCCCGCGACGAGGACGGGGAGCGGGTGTACCGCATCCGGGACTTCTCCCAAGACCAGCCTGACTGGCCGGAATTCACCCCCCAGGCCCACCGGCTGGGCGTGGGCAGCATGATGGGCTTCCTGCTGTACACCGAGGACGAGGAACTCGGCGCGCTGAACTTCTACTCCCGCCGGCCCGGCGCGTTCACCGAGGCCAGCGAACTGGCCGGCTGGCTGCTGGCCTCCCATGCGGCGGTCGCCTTCTCCAGCGCCCGCACCCAGGCCCAGCTGGAACAGGCCGTCGCCACCCGGCATCTGATCGGCGAGGCCATGGGCATCCTGATGGGCTGCCACCACCTCACCGAGGAGCAGGCCTTCGACGTGCTGCGCCGCTACTCGCAGGAGAACAACATCAAGCTCCGCGAGGTCGCCCGCCGGGTCTGCGAACAGGGCCCGCTGTCCTGACGGGCGGTGCGGGCGGGCGGCCGGCTGTGCGGGGCGTCGGCGTACGACGGGCGGTGCGGGCGGGCGGCGGTGCGGGGTGTCGGCGTACGACGGGCGGTGCGGGCGGGCGGCGGTGCGGGGTGTCGGCGTACGACGTCGACAACAAGCCCTTTCTCGGCTGCCCGCGGCGTCCGCGCCCATGATCGGCGAAACCCGGCCGGAACGGCCCCGGGGGCGCGTCTGACCTGCGGTGTCCCGGGAAAACGGATGGCTGCGGAGTAGGCGCCCCCGGCAGGACTCGAACCTGCGGCCAAGCGCTTAGAAGGCGCCTGCTCTATCCACTGAGCTACGGGGGCCGGCTGTGCTGGCCTCGTACGTACTGCCCCGGTCGGGCCGGTCCGTGACGTTGCCGGGGACAAGGATAGAACTCCCCGGTCCTCGTCCCGGTTGCTTCGCCTCCGTGGCTCAATGTGGAGGTTCGGTGAAGCGGTCCTGATAATCGCAGGCAGGTACGAATCGTGCACCGCTTTTGGCGTCTGGCGCACCGGGTGTTGTGCACTCGTTATGCCTGGACTGTGCCTCCGTCCCAGTCGTCCCTTCCGCCCGTTGTGTTCTGTCGGCGCGCAGACATGTCTATATGCTTCAGAATTCCCCTAAAATTGGGCATTCTTCGCATGTGGTGACCTTGGACGTACGGCCTCAGCTGCTCGACACACTCTCCGCTCTGCGCGACCGTGTCGCCGCCGCACGCTTTCCGTTGCCCCTGGCGGGGGCCGCACGCGCGCGTGCCAATCGCGACGAACTGCTCGCCCAACTCGACGACTATCTGGTGCCCCGGCTCAAAGAGCCCGAAGCGCCGCTTCTGGCCGTCGTGGGCGGATCGACCGGTGCCGGCAAGTCGACCCTCGTCAATTCTCTGGTGGGCCGCCGGGTCAGTGAGGCGGGCGTGCTGCGGCCGACCACCCGCACGCCGGTCCTGGTCTGTCATCCGGAAGACCATCACTGGTTCAGCGGCATGCGCGTGCTGCCCGACCTCACGCGTGTGTGGGTACCGAACCAGGAACCCGGCGACGACCCCTTCCTCCCCGGCGAGAACCCCGCGCGCGTGCTGCGCGTCGAGACCGTCGACAGCCTCCCCCGCGGACTCGCCCTCCTCGACGCCCCCGACATCGACTCCCTGGTCGTCGACAACCGCTTCCTCGCCGCCGAACTCATCTGCGCCGCCGACATCTGGGTGATGGTCACGACGGCCGCGCGCTACGCGGACGCCGTCCCCTGGCACCTGCTGCGCACCGCCAAGGAGTACGACGCCACCCTGGTGACCGTCCTCGACCGGGTCCCGCACACGGTCGTCTCCGAGGTCTCCCGGCAGTACGGCGCCCTCCTCACCAAGGCCGGACTCGGCGACGTGCCCCGGTTCACGGTGCCCGAGCTGCCCGAGTCCGCGTGGGGCGGCGGGCTGCTCCCGGCCACCGCGGTCGCCCCGCTGCGTGCCTGGCTCCTGCAACAGGCCCAGGACCCCGGCGCCCGCCAGCACACCCTGGCCCGCACCGCCCACGGCGTCCTCGACTCCCTCAAGGCCCGGATGCCCGAGCTGGCCGCCGCCGCCGCCGCCCAGTACGCCGCGGCCCTGCGCCTGACCTCCGCCGTCGAGGCGGCCTACGACAGCGAGCACGCGCGCGTGCGCGGCCGGCTCCAGAGCGGCGCCGTGCTCGCCGGTGACGCCCTCAAGCGCTGGCGCGCCTTCCCCGTCGACTGCGCCGCCGGCGAACTCCTGGACGCCCTGGTGGAGAGCCTCGCCGCGCTGCTGCTGTGCGCCGTGACCGCCGCCGACGAACGCGTCGACGACTCCTGGCGCCGCGAACCCGCCTCCGCCGCCCCCGGACTCACCGACCGCGGCCCCTCCCTGGAGAGCGCCGAGCACCGCATCGGCATCGCCGTCCGGCGCTGGCGGCGCGAGCTGGAGGAGTACGCCGACGACGAGGTGCGCGAACTCGACCGCAGTGTCGCGCCGGACTCCGAGGCGGTCGCCGCCCTGGTGGCCACCGCGCTGCTCGGCGGGCGCCGCACCCGGGTGGCGGGGGAGCGGCTCGCCGAACGCATCGGCGCCCATGGCGCGCTGCGGCTGCGCGACCGCGCGGGACGGCTGCTCGGCGAGCACGTGGACCGCGTCATGCACGCCGAACGTGAACGCCGCCTCGCCCCGCTGGACGCCCTGGACGTCCACCCCGAACCCCAGGCCGAACTCATCGCCGCCCTGTCCGTCCTCCAGAAGGAGAGGTGACCGGTGACCGCCGTCACTGACCACGACCACACGGATCACATGGAACGCATGGATCACACCGGTGACTACACAGGTGAGTACACGAGTGACTGCACCAGTGACTGCACCGGTGACCTCGAAAGCGGCCTGACCGCGGCGGACTCCGCACCGGACGCCGGACGAGAGCCGGGACGAGAGCCGGGACGAGAGCCGGGGCGGGGGGCCGGACGGGAGCCCGTACCGGCCCGCGTACCGACCCGCGTACCGGACTGTGTACCGGACCGCGTGCGGGACCCCGTTCACGACCCCGGTCCGGACCCGGTGAGGACCTCTGTGAAGGACACCGCGAAGGGCACCGTGACGGAGTCGGTCAAGGACCCGGGGAGGGAGCCGGCCAAGGGCTCGGCGAAGGGTTCGGGGAAGGACTCCGCGCCGGATTCCGTGAAGGAAGCCGCGAACGCCCCCGGGGCGCGCCTCGTAAAGGACTCCGTGCCGGACGGGCCCCGGGCCCGGCGGGACGGGACCGGTACGGAGCCCGCCGGCCCGGCCGAGGGCGCCACCGAGACCGTGCCGCACGCGCGCGTGCAGGAGCAGCGGGACCAACGCGAGCAGCGGGAACCGGGCGACGACGACCCGGGCGCCGCCGACGACGTCTGGGACGACGGCCTCATCGCCCGCCGGGTCAGTGAGACCGCGAAACCGGCCGCCCCCGTCCTGGAGACCCGGGGCCCGGGCGCCCCGCCCCCCGCCCCGCTGGCCTACGACGGACAGCTGCGCTCCCGCCTCGACGCGCTGCGCGAACTCGTCGGCCTGTCCCGCACCCGACTCGACAGCCAGACCCTCTCCGAGGCCGGCCGGGTGCTGGACGAGGCCGCCGCCCGGCGCCGGCTCTCCGGCCAGCACACCGTCATCGCCATCGCCGGCGCCACCGGGAGCGGCAAGTCGCAGCTGTTCAACGCGCTCGCCGGAGTCGCCATCTCGGAGACCGGCGTACGGCGCCCCACCACCGCCGCGCCCATCGCGTGCAGCTGGAGCGACGGCGGCGCGGCCCTCATCGACCGGCTCGGCATCCCGGGCCGGCTGCGCCGCCGCCCCGTGCACAACCCGGAGGCGGACGCGCAACTGCGCGGGCTGGTCCTGATCGACCTGCCCGACCACGACTCGGCCGTGGTCCAGCACCGCGAACACGTCGACCGGATCCTGAAGCTGGTGGACGCGGTGATCTGGGTCGTCGACCCCGAGAAGTACGCCGACGCGGTGCTCCACGAGCGTTATCTGCGGCCCCTGTCCGGTCACGCGGAGGTCATGTTCATCGTCCTCAACCAGACCGACCGGCTCCCCGGCGAGGCCGCCGACCTGGTCCTCGACGATCTGCGCCGGGTGCTCGACGAGGACGGTGTCGCGCTCGGCGAGTACGGCGAACCGGGCGCCACCGTGCTCGCGCTGTCCGCGCTCACCGGGGACGGCATCGGCGAACTGCGCGAGGCCCTCGGCCAGTTCGTCTCCGAGCGGGGCGCGGCGGCCCGCCGGGTCGCCGCCGACGTGGACGCCGCGGCGGCCCGGCTGCGGCCCGTCTACGCCACCGGGCGCCGCGCCGGGCTCAGCGAGGAGGCGCGCGACGACTTCGCCGCGCGGCTGGCCGACGCGGTGGGTGCCACCGCCGCCGGCGAGGCCGCCGAACGGGCCTGGCTGCGCAACGCCAACCGGGCCTGCGGCACGCCCTGGTTGCGGCTGTGGCGCTGGCACCAGGGGCGCGGCGAGCAGCCCACGGGACGCCTCCAGCAGGCCCAGCCGGAGGAGGAGGCCACCGCGCGGCAGCGCGTCGAGCAGGCGGTGCGCACGGTCTGCGACCGGGCCTCGGCCGGACTGCCCGCGCCCTGGGCGCAGGCGGTGCGGGAGGCGGCCGTACGCGGCTCGCAGGGCCTGTCGGAGGCCCTCGACGACCTGGCCGCACGGGCCGGGCTGCCCCCGGGACGGCCGCCGCGGCCGGGCTGGTGGCCGGTGGCGGTGTTCGCGCAGGCCGCCATGACGCTCCTCCAGGTGGTCGGCGGGCTGTGGCTGGTGGGGCAGATCACCGGGGTGATGGCGCCCAACCTGGGCGTGCCGGTGCTGCTGATGGTCGCCGGGATCGTCGGCGGGCCGCTGGTCGAGTGGGGCTGCCGGTTGGCGGCACGGGGCCCGGCACGGCGGTACGGCCTGGAGGCGGAGCGCCGCCTGCGGGAGGCGGCGGCCGGGTGCGGCCGGGCCCGGGTACTGGACCCGGTGGCGGCGGAACTGCTGCGCTACCGGGAGGTACGGGAGCAGTACGGCAGGGTGACGCGGACGGGGGCCGGGGTGGGGTGACGTCGGCGGGGGCCTGGCTGGGCGAGGTCCGCTGTGGGGGAGGTGGGTCACTCATCCGGGTGGTGGGGTTTTCCCCAGGCCGCCGGTGGTCCACAGCGCTCGGCGGGCCCGGTCCGGCCGCGGCAGTCTGGTCCCGCGGCGATCGCCACGAGGGCGGCCGCCGCGGTGGACACAGCCGTACGGGACGGGCCCGTACGCGGATCCGCCCCGGCCCCGGCGGCCGGGCGTGGGAGGGGTTCGTGATGAACGAGACGTTGGTCTGCGCGGTGGGCAATGTGGCGACGCAGCCGGTCTACCGGGAGCTGGCGGCGGGACCGTCGGCGCGGTTCCGGCTGGCGGTGACCTCGCGCTACTGGGACCGCGAGAAGAGCACCTGGACGGACGGCCACACCAACTTCTTCACGGTGTGGGCCAACCGGCAGCTCGCCACCAACGCGGCGGCCTCGCTGTCCGTCGGCGACCCGGTCGTCGTGCAGGGGCGGCTGAAGGTGCGCACCGAGACCCGGGAGGGCCAGCAGTGGGCCTCCGCCGACATCGACGCGGTGGCGATCGGCCACGACCTCGCCCGCGGTACGGCGGCCTTCCGGCGGGCCGGGAAACCGGAGACGGCGACACCGGCACCGCCCCGGCCGGAGCCGGACTGGGAGACGCCGGCGGATTCCCCCGGCACCGCCGCGCAACAGCGGTCGGAACCGGTGGCGGTGACGTGAAGTCGACCCGGGCGGCCGGCCGTTTGCCACGACAGACCGAACTGCCACCGACTGATAGCCCCTTGACGGGTTGTCGGCGAGCGGCCCGCGAAGTGCCCATCGGGACGACTTGGTGGATTTGTCGATAAGCGCTGCTCATTCGGCGTTCCGCGATAACGATTACGGATCGGATCGCTCATCCGACCATCTCACCGGGAATGGGCGGTCCGACTGATCCATAGGATGCCGGGCGTGGCCCCTGGGGTCGCTGATTCTGCTGGTGGGACCGCCCCCCCGCGTTCAAGGGGTCCTGCTCGAAGGGGAATTCTGTGCTCGCTGCGTTCTCTGGTTCCTCGGCGCCCGGTGCGTCCGCCAGGCACTCCGGTACGCCCGTGTCCGCGAGAGGCGTGGTCCGCCTCGCCGTCGCGGCACTGACGTCCGGGCTGGTGGCCGTCGTCGCGCTGACCGGTGCCGGCCGGGCCGCGGCCGACGACGGCACCACCCAGAGCCAGAGCGGGGCGACGGCGACCATAGGCGGCCTGAAGACCTACGGTGAGGCCGTCGTGCACGGCGACGGCGGTGACGAGCAGGTGGCCGCGGGCCTGTTCGAGATGTCCGTGGACGGCGGCGGCATGCTCCAGACGTACTGCGTCGACCTCCACAGCCCCACCCAGCGGGACGCCAAGTACCACGAGGCGGCCTGGAGCGGCACCTCGCTGGGCGCCAACACGAACGCCGGCAAGATCCGCTGGATCCTGCAGAACTCCTACCCGCAGGTCAACGACCTCGCCGCGCTCGCCCGCAAGGCCGGGGCCGGCAGCCTCACCGAGCAGGACGCTGCGGCCGGTACCCAGGTGGCGATCTGGCGGTACTCCGACGGCGCGGACGTCGACGCCGTCGACCCGCGGGCCGAGAAGCTCGCCGACTACCTGGAGAAGAGCGCCCGCGGTCAGACGGAGCCGCAGGCCTCGCTGACCCTGGACCCGCCCGCGGTCTCCGGCCCGCCGGGCGGCCTGCTCGGCCCGGTCACGGTCCACACCAACGCGCGCACCGTCACCGTGGTCCCGCCCGCCGACGCGGCCCTGACCGGCGTACGGATCACCGACAGGACCGGCAAGCCGGTCAGCACGGCGCAGGACGGCACCGAGCTGTACTTCAAGGTCCCCGACGACGCCGCGGACGCGTCCGCGGAACTCGCGGTCCAGGCGTCGACCACCGTCCCGGTCGGCCGCGCCTTCACCTCCGAGAGCCGCAGCCAGACGCAGATCCTGGCCGGCTCCAGCGAGTCCACCGTCACCGCGACCGCGAACGCGACCTGGGCGGAGCAGGGCGCGATACCGGCACTGTCGGCCGAGAAGAACTGCGCCGCGGGCGGCGTGGACATCACCGCGGCCAACACCGGCGACCAGCCGTTCACCTTCGAGCTGATGGGCACCGAGCACACCATCCCCGCGAACACCTCGCGGAAGGTGACCATCCCGCTCCAGGAGGACCAGGTCTACGACTTCACGATCAGTGGCGCCAACAGCCTCGAACGGCGCTTCACCGGCGTCTTCGACTGCAAGACCCAGGCCGCCGAGAGCGGCCTCACCACCCAGACCCTCAGCGAGCCCAGCCCCGCCTCGGTGGGCGGCACCGCCTCCGACGTCAACCTCGCCGCGACCGGCGGCGACTCCGCGACCGGCGTGATCACGGGCGTCGCCATCGGCCTGGTGGTCATCGGCGGCGCGGTCCTGGTGATCCTCCGCCGCCGGGAGAACCCCACGGGCGACTGAGCCCCGCGGAGGGACCCCGCGGGGCAGTATGACCTCATGACCAAGTCACCCCGCGGCGTCTCCTCCGACTCGGTGCTGTCCCTGTGGTCGCAGGACTCGGTCCTCTCGATCGGCTCGGTGGGATCCGTCCTGTCCATCGGGTCGGTCGGCTCGGCCCTGTCGGTCGGCTCGATCGGCAGCGCCCTCTCGGCCGGTTCGATCGGCTCGGCCCTCTCCCTGGTCTCGGCGGGCTCCTGGCTGAGCACGGGATCCCTCCTGTCGGCACAGTCCCGCTGGTCGGTCCTGTCCTGGCGCTCCTCGCACGCCCTCCGCGCGGCCGGGGTCGTGGGCGTGACGGCGGCGACTGCCCTCCTACTGCACCGAACACTGCAGAAGCCTTCAGCCGGCCTCGACTGAGGCCACCACGACCACCCGCGAACCCCCAGCTCACAGCCCCCCGACCAAACGGTTGACACCAAAGGCTGGACGTCGGGCGAGGTAGGGCGTTTCTCATCATCGGGGTTGGCGGAACCGCTGCTCAGACTTGGATGCGGTCATATGCGCCGTCGTGGAAGTTGAAGGTCCTCACGCCGGTGTCGTACGCGTCGCGCATGTGGCCGCTGCGGCAGTTCACGCTCGCCCACTCGATCCATCCCAACCACACAGTGCAGACCGGCGAGTTGCACCGCTATCTGCGGTGGCGTGACCAGAACGCCCGGCACCCCGATGTCCTGGCCGCCCAGCGACGCGAACGTGCCCGCGTCCGCACCGAGAAGGGCATCCGCTGGGCCGGACGCCCACTGCCCGTCACGGCCTGACGCCTGGCTCACGACCGCCGCCGAGCCCTACCACCGTGACTCACCCCCCCCGGGCCGGGTTTGGACCGGGCTGTGCTGCGTCCGGCTGCGGGCCCGGCCGTAATTCGCTTGCCCTGGTTACGGGGCAACGCTGCACTGTCCCCAGACACCATGAGTCGTGGTGCCGGCATCCCGAGGAGGCAGCGGCAGCGATGGAGATCCGTCCCACGACCGACAAGGATCTCGACGTTTTCGTCGACACAGTCCATGCCGCATTCGGGCTCTTCCCGGAACCCCCGATCGAGGGGGGCGGACTCTGGTGGTCGGCGCTCGAAATGGACCGCTGCCTGCTCGCCCTGACGGCGGACGGGCGGCCTGTCGGCACCGCCGCGGCGCACTCCTTCGAGCTCACCCTGCCCGGTGGGACCCTCGTTTCGGCCGCCGGGGTGACCGCCGTCGGTGTCCTGCCCTCGCGCCGACGCCAGGGCGTCCTCAGCGCGATGATGCGGCATCAGCTCGCCGACTTGAGGGCCCGCGGGGAGTTTCTTTCCGTGCTGCTGGCCTCTGAGGCCCCGATCTACGGCAGGTTCGGCTACGGACCGGCGACCTACACGGCGCGGCTGACCGTGCCGTGCCACCGGGCCGTTCTTGCCGTTCCCCGGGCGCGCGGAGTGGCCGACGCACCAGCGACCGGCTCGGACAACGGCTCGGTCGAGGTGCTGCGTCGGGCCGAGTGCGGCGAGATTCTGGAAGAGGTCTACGACCGGTACCGCCGCGCCCAGCCCGGCGCACTGTCCCGGCCGCACCGCTGGTGGGCCTTGCGCGCGGGGCAGCCCCCGATCTCGCCGACGCCGCGCTACGTCGCCGTCCACCGGGACGCCGACGGCGTCCCGGACGGGTACGCCAGCTACTCGGTCGATTCCGGCACCCTGACGGTCGACGAGACCATCGTCACCGACGACGCCGTCTTCACGGCCCTGGCCCGGTTCGTACTCGGACACGACCTGGTCTCTCAGGTCGTGTTCAAGCACGTCCCGCCCGAGCACCCGCTGCGCTGGCAGTTCGCGGACTTCCGCGCCGGCGAGGTGGGCGGCGACACGGACTGGCTCTGGGTGCGGCTGCTGGACATCCCGCGTGCTCTGACCGCGCGCGGCTGGTTCACCGACGGCGAGCTCGTCCTCGATATCGACGACCCGTTCTGCGGCGAACACGGCCGCTACCTGCTGACCGTCCGGGACGGCAGAGCCGACTGCGTCCCCACGGACCGGAAGCCCGACCTGTCCCTGGACGTGCGCGACCTGGGCTCCGTCTACCTCGGCGGCACCGCCCCGAGCACGCTCGTACGTGCCGGACACATCCAAGCCCACCGCCCAGGCGCGGCCACCCTCGCTGACTCCCTCTTCCGCGCCGACCGTCCCCCGCACTGCCTGCACTGGTTCTGACCGCGCGTTCGCCGACCCTGCACAAGTCTCGTTGGCCCGTGGTCACCCGTCGGGGCGGATGCCACCGACGGGCGAAGGGGTGAGTGGGTCTAGCCAGGAGCGGGGGGGCGAGGGCGGCCGGGCTGGAGCGGGCACGCCGTCACGAACGACCGTCTGACACGGACTCGACCAGCACGGACTCACAGATATCTGTGTCCCGATGGGAGAGGCGGTGCGCGCTGCGGACATCGCGCTTTCCCCCGGCTGTCGAACGCGGCTCAGCCCCGGTAGAAGTCCCTGCGGGCGGCCACGAACGCCTCGATCGACCGGGCGGGGGTACCCGTCACGCGCTCGACACCGTCGGCCGTGCGGTCGTAACGGTTCTCCCGATGCAGCCGGGCCATGGTGGCGACGTGCTGTTCGAGGTGCGGCGGCATCCCCAGCTTCGGGAGCTGTGCCTCCCACCTCTGCGGAGGTACGTCTACGTAGGACACCGGCCGGCCCAGCGCCCAGGAGAATTCCGCGGCCAGCTCTGTCATGTCGACCGAGCGCGGCCCGGTGAGCTCGTAGACCTGCCCGATGTGCGGGGCCGGGTCGCGGAGGACGGTGGCGATGACCCGGGCGACGTCGTCGACGGCGATCGGTGAGGTGCGTCCGGTGCCGAACGGCAGCGCGATCGTGCCGTTCTCCTGGATCGATCGGGCTGCCATCGTGGTGAACAGGGGGGTGTCCAGGAACGCCGTCGGCCGGAGGTGCACCACGGGCAGGCCGGACCATCGAAGACCTGCTCCGCCAGCCGATGGAGCCGCTGTTGGTGCGAGTCCTCGGTGCTGGTGGCGGTCATCTGTGACACCGTCATCTGCGACAGGTCGACCAGGGCCGCCAGATTCCCGTACTCCCTCGAGACGGAGGCCACCACGGTCGCCGCGAGCAGGTGGTCCGGTGACACGCGCAGGGCGAAGTACATCCGCACAACGCCGTGCAGCGCGGCCGCCACCGTCTCGGGCCGGGTCAGGTCGCCGATGACGACCTCCGCGCCGAGCGCCCGCAACTCAGCGGCCCGCTCGTCCTCTCGGCGGACCATGAATCGCACCGGCACGTCGTGGGCACGCAGGTGCTCGAAGACCGTACGGCCCACGCCGCCTGCACCGGGGATGAGAACAAGGTTGTCGGCAGTCATCAGTCGATCTCCTTCGGGGCAACGGGATATCTGGTCCGAGGTGTGATCAGAGCGTCAGCGGTGCCGGCCGCAAGGCGTTGACCGCGGTGACGTCACAGCTGATCGGGATGGCGGTTTCGCAGGGATCTCCGGTGCTGTCGCTGGTTCTACGACCGCCGGGCGGAGGAGGTCGGCGGCACCGAAGTCGGCACAGGTCGGCCAACCACGCCGGCGATGTCGGGGGCGGCGCCGCGGAGGCGGTCTGTGATCACAGTTGGGCTCCTGCGGTCTCGCGCGGGGACTTGTCACCGTCGGCGGCCACGGCGGAGTCCTTGCCCGGCAGGAAGACCAGCACGACGACCGCGCCGACCAGGGCGACGGCCGCCGACCCCATGGCGGTGATGTGCATGGCTTGGATGAAGGCGTCGTTCGCCGGCCGCACCAGCGCCCTGCCGGTCGGTCCCAGCTTCTCGGCGACAGCCAGGGTCGCCTGGACGGATTCACCTGCGGCGTGCCGGTCGGAGGCGGGCAGCGCGCCCAGGTGGCTGTCGATGCGGTCGCGGTAGGTGGTGGACAGCAGCGATCCGAGCACGGCGACCCCCATGGCCCCGCCGACCTGCCGGAAGGTGTTGTTGACCGCGGATCCGGAGCCGGCCTTCTCCCGCGGCAGCGACGACATGATCATGACGGTGGCGGGCGGCATCACATGGGCCATCCCCGTGCCCATCAGGAAGAACAGCACCTCCAGCACCCAGATGGGGGTGCCCTGGCCGAGCAGCAGGAAGCCCGCGAAGGCCACCGCGGTCACGACGAGCCCGGTGGCGCACACGGTCCGGGCACCGAAGCGGCCCACGACCAGCCGGGCCCGCGGGGCGAAGAACATCTGGGAGGCGGCCAGCGGCAGCACGAGCAGACCGGACTGCAGGACGCTGTAGCCCCGCACGCTCTGGTTGTAGAAGACGCTGAAGAACGTGACGCCCATGAGAGCGAAGAAGACCAGGCCGATGGCGGCGACGGACGCGGAGAACCGCCGGTTGCGGAAGTAGGAGACGTCGAGGGCCGGATGGTCGCTGCGGGCCTCGTACACCACGAAGGCGACGAGGACCGCCAGGCCGCCGAGGATCGTCACCCAGGACTCGGGCCGGGTGAAGTCGCCCAGCTGGCCGCCCTTGATGATGCCGTAGACCAGGAGCGCCAGACCGATGATCGACAGCAGCACCCCGAAAGCGTCGAGGCGGCCGGGTCTGGGATCCCTGGAGTCGGGGACGATCGCCACCATCGCGGCCATCGCGGCGACCACGATCGGCACGTTGACCAGGAAGACCGAGCCCCACCAGAAGTGCTCCAGCAGGATGCCGCCGGCTATGGGGCCGGCGGCGATGGCGAAGCCGACCACGCCCGTCCAGATGCCGATGGCCTTGGGCTGCTCGTCACGCTCGAAGACGTTCATGATGATCGCGAGGGTGGCGGGCAGGATGAAGGCGCCGCCGAAGCCCATCACGGCGCGGAAGGCGATGAGCTGTCCGGAGGAGTCCGACAGCGCGGAGAGCGCGGATCCTGCGCCGAACACCAGCATGCCGAAGAGCAGCACCTTCTTGCGGCCGAGCCGGTCACCGAGCAGGCCCGCGGTGAGGAGCAGTCCGGCGAAGACCAGGGTGTAGGAGTTGACCGCCCACTCCAGCTGGCTCTGGGTGGAGCCGAGTCCGACGGGGGCGGGCTGGGCGATGGTCTTCATCGCCACGTTGAGGATCGAGTTGTCCAGCATCACCACCAGGAGGCTGCACGAGAGCACGGCCAGGATGGCCCAGCGCCGACGGTGGACCGCTTCGGGAACCCTTCGTCGCTGGGCGGCCGGTGCGGATGGCGTGGACTCGGCGGGCGTCGAGGAGCCGGTGGGCGTGGGCGGTGATGCCACGAGGGTCTCCAGTGCTGTCGGTGGTTCTGCGATTGCCGGGCGGAGGGCGGAGGGCGGAGGGCGGAGGACGTCGGCCTCGGACGGTGGGAGGTGGGGGCCTCGGCTTCGGGCCGTGGGGCGCAGCGCAAGGCTCTGCTTGACCTGCCGGAGTGATCTCCCCGGCCAGATAGATGTCGTTCAGAATCTAAACGAGGGGTAGGATAGATGGCAAGCGACATCTATCCGAGGAGGGTGATTGCATGGGCCGCGTGTCCCGGGCGCAAGCACAGGAGAACCGGCAGCGCGTCGTGGCGACCGCCTCGCGGATGTTCCGCGAGAAAGGCACCGCGGTCAGCGTCGCGGATCTGATGAAGGCCGCCGGGCTCACCCACGGCGGGTTCTACAAGCAGTTCGCCTCCAAGGAGGACCTGGTCGACGAGGCCATCGCCCACGCCTTCGCCGAGCAGGCGGCACACTCGGCCATGGCGTTCGAGGAGCGCACCGGGGAGCACGAGGCCGCCCGCCGGACGCTGATCGAGGACTACCTCTCGGTCTGGCATCGTGATCACCCCGCGGAAGGCTGCCCTGTCTCCGGATTCGCCGCCGACCTGGGGCGCGAACCCGAGCAGGCCGCCCGCGCCCAGGACGTCTACGTCAACGGAGTGCGGAACCGTGCCGCTCGGCTGGCCACCGGCGACGACGGCATGGCCCAGCTCTGCACCATGGTCGGCGCCCTCGTCCTCGCCCGTGCCACCCGGAGCGATCCGATCTCCGATGAACTGCTGCAGGCCGCGCGCACGGCTCTCACCGGGAGCGCCCGGCGCGAACCGCAGCAGCGCACGGACTGACCGGGACCGGCCGGGTGCGCGGACCCGGCCGGACGCCCCCGGAGGCCTACGTCGGGAAGGCCGGCCCCGGCACCTGCGGCAAGAGCGCCCCCTCGTACGAGTCGGCCGACTCCCGGGCCGTCCCCGGCCCCAGCGAGGCTCCCCGAGGTCGCTCGACAGCAACCGACAAGGGCAGACCGGCCACCGCCACCACCAGCGAACCCCCAGGTCACAGCCCCCCAACCAAACGGGTTAACACCCAAGGCTGGACGTCAGGCAAGATGGGGTGTGTCTGGCGGCCGAAAGCGTAAAAGGGCCCCTGACCAGTGGCGGAACCGTCAGGCAGGGGCCGGTTTGAGGCCGTGGGCCGGTTGGGGGCCGGTAGCGGTCCGTCAGGCGGCTTCCGGGAGCTCCGGCGGGTGGATGCGCTGGAACACCGACGACACAGCCGCGCGCGCTTTCTCCTCACTGCTCGGCAGGAGATGGGTGTAGATCTTCAGGGTGAAACCTGGGTCGGAATGCCCCAGGTAGACACTCAGAGCTTTGATGCTGCCCCCGGCCTCCAGGACCACCGAGGCGTAGAAGTGTCGGAGCGCGTGCATCCCGTCGTTCGGGGCGGCGGCATAGCGCCGTTGGCCCGGCGCCCTGGGTGGGATGACGCCTGCGTGGGCAAGAGCGGGCTTCCATACGAAGTCGTCGAAGTGGCTTCGCCAAATCGCCTTGCCCACACTGCTGGTGAACACCAGCTTCAACGTCGTCGGCGGCCCGTCCGGCGTCTTCCAAGGCAGAGTGACGGGCACGGGCGGGAATAGCGCCATGTGTTCCCGCAAGCCTGCTCCCACCACGGGGCTGAGGGGCGCGTCCCGCAGCTTGCCGCGTTTGGGCGGGGCGAAGACCAGGGCTCCGCCTATGCGCTTGATCTGTTGGCGGACGTGCACCCACCCCGTGGCGAAGTCGACGTTGTCCTCGGAGAGTCCGAACACCTCACCCTGACGCAGCCCGCAGCCCCCGCCGGCATCCACGGTGGCCGCGTACCGCGGGGGCAGTCCCGCGCGAACGGCCACCACGCGCTCTTCGGGCCATGGCACGATCAGCCGGTGTTCGGGCACCGGGGCTTTGACCGACTGGGCGTGACACGGGTTCGCTTTGAGCACCTTGTCGTCCACCGCAGCGTTGAACAGCGCCGATACCGAGTCGTAGATGGCACGCCGGTAGGTGCCGTTCGGCACGGCCAGCTGAAGCTTGTTCAGCCACGCGCGCACGTGCTCAGGCTTGAACGACCCCATCGGACGCGTACGCAGGTGGGGGACCGCGTGCAGCCGAATACGCCTGCACACGACCTCTTGACTGACCTGGTCGCCGGTCAGCCCGCCCAGGTACTTTTCGGCGTACTCCCCGAAGGTGATCTGACCGGCCTTCGGGTCGACGTAGTTGCCCGCGTCCATGTCAGCTTCGATACGCGTCAGCCACTTCTCGGCCCGGCCCTTCTGCCGGTCCGGAAAGCTCTCGGACTTCTCGGAGCCGTCGGGGCCGAAGTAGCGGGCCCGGTAACGCATACCGACGCCGTGGCGAGCGGTCTTGACGCGAACGGTCTTGCCGTCCGAGGTCTTCTCTTCCTTGAACCAGCGGTCCTGAACGTAGCCAGCCATGGCGGGGGCTGTGTCCCTTCTCGGTAGCAGGGCGCGGCGGGGCCGGTGGGTTCCGTCGGGCCGGTTTTGGGGTGTGCTGGGCCAGGCCTGCTACTTGCTAGAGGCCTGATCACTTGGGGTTTGGGGTGCTAGCGGGGTTGCTACCGGTAGCGGGTGGGGGTGCTACCGGTAGCAGGGCCCGGCGGGGGTTCAGGGAGGCTGAGACAGGGGGTGTCGAGTGCCTTCCTGAGGGGGGTTTCGGGGGTGCTGGGGGTGTGTCTCCCTGCCTCCCTGAGAGAGCATCTGCGCTGATCAGGTAGAGGGAGGCGAGCCAGGGAGGGGGTCAGGGAGTTCTCCCTGCCTCCCTTGCCGGGCGGGGTGTGCCTCCCTGTCTCGCGTCGTGTCCGCCGGGCCCGGCGGGGAGGCGGAGACAGGGGCACCGCGAGGCTCTGTGAGGGGGTGTTCGGGGCGGTTGCGGCGACGCCTCCCCGCCTCCCCGAAGGGGTCTTTGCGCTGATCAGTGCGGGGGATGTGGGATGGGGAGGCGGTTGGGGAGTTCTCCCCGCCTCCCCGGCTGGCCGGGTGCTGCCTCCCCGTCCTTTCGGGCCGATTCCGGGGTGCCGGCGGACGGGGTGCTAGACGCTAGGCCGCAGGCCGGGGGCGGGTTTGGCCGCTAGTGGGGTTGCTAGACCTAGCGGGGGCGGGTGCTAGGTCTAGCGGCCGTTCAGGCAGCGTCTTCGAGGGCGGTCCGCTCCGTCTCCCACGCCTGTACGGCGGTCGGGTTGAAGCGGAGGTAGCGGCCGACGCGGAAGCCCGGCGGGCCGATGTGCTTGCGGCGCCAGGCGTAGACCGTTTCGACGCTCGGGAGGCTGAACATGGTGACCAGGTCTTCCGGGGTGAGGTAGCGGTCCGGGAGGCCACCGCGAAGGGTGGCGCGCGGGTCGGTCGGCTCTTCGGTGGCCATGGTGCTGGTGACTCCTCGTGTCCGTGGGGGCGGTGCGTGGGAGTGGTGCCGGTCGCCGTCCAAGAGAGTTGGTGTATTTCAGCGTCCGCAGCGTCCGCAGCGTCCGCAACGCTGGGTTGCCGCAGGTCAGTTGGGGTGATGGTTGCGGACGCTAGTGCGGACGCTGCGGACGCTGGACGGCTGTAGCGTCCGCAGGTTCGACGTGTCCGGGCCGCTGGTGTGCGGCCCGGCCCGGATGGCTTTCCGGCTACGTCATTCCTGTTCAGGCCAGGTATCTCGCTCCCGGGGCGGGCCGGTCTCCCGCCAGAGAGAGGCCTGTTCGGGCGCGGACGCTGACTCTGCCTCGTCGGGTGCTCGGGAGAGTGTGAGGAGCCGGTGCCGGTCCCGATCGCGGCTACGCTGCGTGTCGTCCACCATGATCCCGATGGACCGCAGCAGTGGGGCGAGCCGCTTGACGCGCCCGCTCGTGCGGGTGGCGTCCACGGGCCAGTTCTTCGGCCTCACCAGCGGCACGGGCAGCACTTCGAGCAACTGCCCGGCGGTGCCCTGCCAGGTACCCACCTGGTCGACCAGGCGGGCGATGGCCAGGGCGAACGCGTCGCCTTCCATCGCGTCGATGGCGACGTTCGCCGACGTGGCGAGGTAGTCGCCCAGGGTGTTCCAGCCCTGCGTCTGGTCGACGGCGGCGAGCACGCGGGCGAAGTCGGCCATGCGCGGCATGGACTCCAGCCGGATGGACGGCAGGACCGCGAGCGCGCACGCCAGCACGTCGAACAGGGCGCCCAGCACGGCCGGGCGGACCACGTCGAACGTGGCGTCCAACTCCTCTTCGGACCGGCGCCGGGTGGCGTCGATCAGCTGCAAGTCGACCAGGAGGACGCGTTCGGCCAGGTCCCCCGCGAGCGCCCCGGCGTCGATCGTGGTCATGGCGAGCACCCGCTTGAAGGTGAGCACCACCACGTCGTCGTCGGTGTACAGGGCCCGGTCGACCACACCGTCACCGGTCACGGCCTTGCACAGGGTGTCCGACAGCCACGGCGGGATCGTGCTGATGTTGTCCAGGCACAGCGCCCATGAGCTGAACGCTTGCCGCGACCACGCCTTTTCGTCCCGTGGCTGACTGCGCTTGGCGGCCGGGGAGGGGTCGATCAGGTTGATGAACATCTGCGCGGCCTTGGACTTGCCCGTGCCCTGCTCGCCCTTGCAGACCAGCGCCGGGTGCGGGATGTCCGGGATCCACGCGGCGATGAGCCAGGCAACGAGCTGATGGAACGCGGACTCGTCCATGTTCAGCAGTGCGTGCAGCTTGGCCAGGCCGTCACCGTCCAACACCGGTGCGGGCATGGGGGCCATCGCGCCGGATCGGCGGAAGAGCACCGGGGCCCGGTCGACCACCTGCCAGCCGATCCCGGAGACCACGACCGCGCGGCCGTCGGCGCTGCCCAGGTCGACCACGACCGCGCCGGACGGATCGCGGCCCACCCGCAGGTTCACGGGCACCGGGTCGTCGTCCTCGGCGATGCCTTCCAGCACCGTCATGGCGTCCGCGAGCGCGGACTGTGAGGCGACCTCTCCGGGGTAGGTGTCCGCGAACTGGCGGGCGAGACGCTGCCGTAGACCGGCCTTGCCTCGCAGCGGGAGCGCGATGTTCGGGCCGTTGAGGGCGACCGCGTAGGGGCGGCCGTCGGTGGACATGACGAACCGGTAGTCCTCGCGGGCCATGGCCACGATCCGCGCGGCGGCCGGCGGGGGCTTCCCGTCGTCGCCCGCCTTCGCGGTCGCCCGGCTCCGGGTGTTCACGGCCTTGCTGGGGGCGTTCACGGCGCCGTTCATCGGGTTCACGGGTCGGGTCGATCCGTTCACGCTGCCGTTCACAGCGTTCACGCGAACACCGCCTCTCCGGTCGGGCCCGTGCACGCCCGCACGGGTCGGGGCGCGCGCAGGCAGTCGGGTCGGATCGACGTCCGGCGGGCGACCGTGTGGCAGGCCGGTCGGGCCGACCGCGCCGGGCCGTGACGTCGGGTGTGACGCGACTCGTCACGCAGGTCAGGGGTAGACCGTCGGTCGATCGGGTCGGGCGTCCACACCGCCTCGTAGGTCGACTGGTTGGCGTGGGCGAGTCGGGCCAGCAGGGGCCAGGTGGTCGGGTCGGTGGTCGGCTGAGTCGGGTCGGCCCACCGCAGCAGGAACAGCGCGAGTGAGAGCGGGAGGCGGTTGGCCTTGGCCTGGTTGCAGTCGACGCACGCCAGCATCAGGGAGGTGACCGACCACGACCGCCACAGCGACTTGGGCGCGATGTGATCGAGGGTGGCCTGACGCAGGTCGGTGAACGGGCGGCGGCAGTAGGCGCAGTGCTGCCCGTGGCGGCGCGCGAGCTGTTCCTTGCGCACGCGCCGCTTGGCGGAGTTGATCGGGTGAACGCCCACGCTCACCACTCCGTCCGGGCCGACCGCAGCCACAGGCCATCCGGCGCCGGGGGCGGGGTCAGTCCGACCAGGTAGCCCCCGGCGTCCGGACGCACGATCAGGGGCGCGGGCTGGCTGCGGTCCCAGCGCACCAGGTCGAACGCGAACCGGCGGCGGTGGTAGTCCGGCAGAGCCTGCTTGTACAGCCACTCACGGTCCCGGTCGCGGTCGGCGGTCCGGCCGAACTCCCCGGACATGACGGCACCGAGACGGATCAGGGTCTCGGTCGGCACGGCCGTCACGCCCTCGTGGATGGCACGGGCCACCAGCAGCTTGCGGCGCGGGAGCTCCCGGAACTGCGCCATGCGGTACCGGTCCAAGCTGGACAGGTAGATGGCCACGCCGACTTCCCCGGCCGTCATCGGGCGGGAGCGGGCCCCCTGGTACCAGAACGACAGGGCGAGCCGGTAGGCGAACCGGCGGCAGTCGGCCACCTCGGGGAACTCCCCGGCGGGCAGGTCTTCGAACGTGGGCGTGATGCCCGCGATCCCGGCCGGACCGAGCGTGCGCACGGCGCCGTTGAGCGCGTCGTAGAGGGTGTCGGTGTCGGGGACCGGCACGGCCAGTTCGTCGGCGGCCGTCTCGAACAGCGCGGCGGCGGCTTCCGTGACTGTCAGTTCCAGCCCCAGGATCGGGATGGTGGGGAAGTCCTCCCCGGCGGGGCGCCGGTCCATCTCCGCAAGGGAGAAGACCGGCGCCGCACTCGGAGCGACCTGCGCGTACAGCGCGTCCGTCGTGTTCGTCACGCCGCGACCCCGTACACGCGGGTGATCGCGGCGGCCAGGGCGCGGGCCCACTTCACGGTGGCCCGGTCCCCACGGCCGTGCAGGGCCGCCAGCGCGTTGGCCGCCTGGTCATCGAACATGACCACGTCGGTGGCCAGGATCGCGAAGTTCAGGGCGTCCCGTACGGCCTGGTCGTCGTCCAGCTCCTCGTACACGAGACCGCCCGACTCCATCAGCAGTCCGAGCATGTCCGCGAACGACAGGTGAGCCACGACCGGAACCGCGACCCGAACGAACTCCTCTTCGTCCGGCTCACCGAAGACGTTCACGCGTCGGCCGGGCAGCGCCGGAAGACCGGACAGGAGAGATGCAGGCATCATGGATGTACCCCTTCGAGGGTCAGGGAGCGGCTATCTGCTTGGCGGTGGAGGCCGCTCCTTGCTTTTCCTGGCGTTGACCAGGGCTTTTCGCGGGATTCCCGAGTGGTTCCGGGAGCCGCTTGCTGACTAGCTTGCACTAGTCTGCTGTGGTGCACAACCCCTGTGGAGTGGTGTGCACTAGTTCGCTGTGGTGGGTACGCTCAGGGCATGACTGTCACAGGAGGGCCCAAGCCCAAGGCGGTGCAGGTCGCCGACGCGCTGCGCGAGGAAGTCAAGCGGATGAAGCCTGGTGACAAGCTCCCCTCGCAACGGGAGCTGATCGAGCGCTTCGGGTTCGCGAGCCAGACCATCCAGAACGGGTTGGCCACGCTCAGGGCCGAAGGGCTCATTGTGTCGGCCGGCAACCTCGGTAACTTCGTTGGTGACGGGACCGTTCCACATGACGACGTGCGAGCCGAGATCAATGAAATCCGCTCCCTGATTCAGACGTTGGCTGAACGGGTGGAAGCGCTCGAAAAGCGCCCCACCGCGAGTGGTGCTTGATCTGCAACCAGCATGCGGGGAACGGAGTGCGTCCGGTAAGTGACACCGAGGGGGCATACGTGAGAGCTGGGGACATGTCCACTGTCCCTTTGCTGTCCCCTTCCCTGTCCCCGGGGGCGAAGCGCGAGACTCGGCAGGTAAGCACTCGGAGGAGGAGCGTATGAGCGACGGCAGGCCTGCATGGGCGCAGCGCATCGCGGCTGAGCGGGCCGCGCGTGACTGGTCTCAGCGGGACGCAGTAAAGGCGCTTCGGGCGCACGCTCAGGAAGAGCTTCCGGCCGATGAAAGCCTGATCCGGCAGTGGAAGCGGTGGGAGTCCGGACAGATCCCCAACGAGTTCTACCGGCCGCTTATCGCGGCGGTCTTCGGCACCGTGACGCACGCCCTCTTCCCCGCGCCGGCGCGCCGCGACGGGGGCAAGGAGATTCTTGCCGTGAGTGGCATGGAGACGCTGGAAATCGTGAGCCGTCTCAACCGATCCGACGTCGACGCAGCCACGCTTGACGCGCTGCGAATCACGACCGATCGGCTCTGCTCGGAGTACCCGTACATGCCGAGCGCACAGCTCCTCATCGAGGGGCGCCAGTGGCTCCGTCGGGTCGTAGAGCTGCACTCGAAGAGCCTCACTCTCTCGCAGCATCGCGAAGTGCTGGCGCTCTCCGGATGGCTCGCCCTCCTTGTCGGGTGCGTCGAGTACGACATGGGCGACCGGCACGCTGCCGAGTCGACGCGGCGGGCCGCGCTCTCCTTGGCGACCGAGTCTGAGAATGCCGAAGTCGCTGGTTGGGCGCACGAGATGCGGGCCTGGTTCGCTCTCACGACGGGCGACTATCGCGGGGTCATTGCAGCAGCGCAGGCCGGAACCGAGGTTGCCGCACACCAGGGCGTAGCTGTTCAGCTTGCCGGACAGGAAGCCAAGGCGTGGGCCCGACTCGGGGACCGCCGACGGGTTGAGGTCGCGCTCGATCGGGGCCGCAACCTCCTTGAAGCAATGCCGCACCCCGAGAACCTGGACAACCACTTCGTGGTGGACCCGGCAAAGTTCGACTTCTACTCGATGGACTGCTACCGCCTGGTGGGAGAGGACAAGCTGGCACGCACGCTCGCTGAGGAGGTTCTGCGCGCGGGCACGGACTTCGACGGCACGGAGCGGTCGCCCATGCGTAACGCGGAAGCGCGGGTCACCTTGGGCGTGACGGCGGCGCGGGAGGGCGACCTCGAACAGGCGCTCATCATGGGGGAGCGGGCCCTCGAAGGGGAGCGCCAATCGATGCCGTCGCTCATCATGACGAGCCGCGAACTAGCGGCGGAGATGAGGCGGGGCTACGCGTCGGAACCTGCTGCTCAGGACTACCTCGCCCACCTGCGTGATCTAGGGCAGTCGGTTCCTGGCTTCCTCCCGCAGTGAGCTGTTAGGGGCGGCCACGGCCGCGCGACCCTTGGCAGCTCGCTTCGCTCGCGCGGCGGCGCCTCGGGACTCCGGCGGCCGTTACGCTCCTCCGGCCCGCGCGAGGAACGAAGAGACCACCCCGGCGCGGCGCGGGGTGGTCTCTTCCCCGTTCCGGGGGCTCAGCGTCCGCAGCGTCCGCAACCCTCTCCGTACTAAGAGCCGCTTTGACCTGCGGAAAAGCGCTCTTAGTGACTCGGGGTTACCGGACGCTGCGGACGCTAGCGGACGCTAAACATTTTGTTTAGCGTCCGCAGGAAATGTGCAGGTCAGGCGGAGTGTGCCAGCCCTCGCGGACGCTGCGGACACTGTTTTCCTTAACTCTCTAGGAGAGGGGTGGATGGGGACGGCTCTTCAGAAGGGGGCGACCAGCCGTCCGCCCCTGAAAAGCCGTGGTGGCCTTCCAAGGAGGGGAGGGGCCGGCGGGGCTCGCCCGCGTCCGCCGTCTGCCCCTTGGAAGGCCACAGGATGGGCCCGCAAGGCGGCAATCCAGAGGGGCCCCTGGATTGCCGCCCCCGCGTACGAGCAAGAGGAGCACCCGGCGCGGCGTGCTCCTCTT
>NZ_JBEZKI010000066.1:0-22595 GCF_040651615.1 Streptomyces sp. NPDC048417
TGTGGTGCGCGCCCCACCCCCGTGGGGGGGGGGTTGTTTGCTCCCCCCCCGGGGGGGGCCGGCGCCCCGGGCGCCCCCCCCCCCCCCCCGAAGCGGTATGCGGCTCCGCCGCGTGGGCGCTATCGACCCCCAGCGGCCCGCGGATTGATCACGACCCTCCTGCCGGCAGGCCGAGCACCCGCGCCTCGACATCCGGGTCCAGCCCCTTGACCACACGGGCCGGCCTCGACGACGCCTCGTCACCGGTCTCCCGGAGCCAACGCCACGTGTCCGCCACGGTCTCCTCGGCCGGCCTGCACACCAGCCCCGTCGCCACCGCCCGCGACACGTCCATGCGATGCACGGCGTCGTGCGACTCGCTTCCCGGCGGCACCCACACCGGTAGCTGGACCCACGGCTCGATCCCGGCGGCGAGGATCACCTCGGGGTCGGTCCAGCGGAGCTCCGCCGCCGAGCCCGTGACCCGGCGGCAGGCCTCCAGCAGCGCGCCCATCGTGGTGTGGCCGGGCGGGGCGGTCAGGTTGTACGGCCCGGACAGGCCCCGCTCGACCGCGCCCAGGGTCCACTCGGCGAGATCGCGGGCGTCCACGAACTGGACGGGCAGGTCCTGCGGGCCCGGTGCCAGCACCGGCCCGCCCCGGGCGATCCGGTTCAGCCACCACGGCAGCCGGCCGACGTTCTCGTACGGCCCGAGGATCAGCCCGGCCCGCACCAGCACCGAGCCGTCCGCGCCGAAGGACTCCACGGCGGCCAGCTCACCGCCCCGCTTGTCCTGCGCGTACTCGGTCGGCCCGGCGTCGGCCGCGGCCCCCGTCACCAGTGCCTCGTCCTCGGTGAAACCGGCCGGGCGCGGCCAGTCGTACACCGACAAGCTCGACACGTACGCGTACCGTCCGGCGCGGTCCCGCAGCAGCCGTGCCGTCTCCCGCACGGCGCGGGGTGCGGCCGACCAGGTGTCGACGACCGCGTCCCATTCGGTGCCGTCGGCGAGGGCGGCGAGACCGTCGGGCGCGGTGCGGTCGCCGTGCAGCGCCCGCACGCCCGGCGGGGGCCGGTGCTGTCCCCGGTTGAAGACGGTCACCTCCCAGCCGCGCCCCAACGCCGCCGTCACGACGGCCCGCCCCACGAACTCGGAACCACCCAGTACGAGAAGTCTCATGCCGGTGATCATGCCCGGAGGGGGCGCCGGACGGAACGGGACTCTGCCGAGGGCAGAGCGGCTCGTCAGCGGCCGGTCGGCGGGGTGTACTTGTAGCCGACCCGGCGGACCGTCTGGATCGCGCCCCGGTGCTCCGCGCCGAGCTTGCGGCGCAGCCGGGCGACATGGACGTCGACCGTGCGGCCGTCGCCGACATGGCCGTAGCCCCAGACCGTGGTGACCAGCTGGTCGCGGGTGTGCACCCGGTTCGGGTGCGCGACCAGATGGGCGAGGAGCTCGAACTCCAGGTAGGTGAGGTCGAGTTCACGCCCGTCGACCTGGGCGGTGCGCTGCCCGGAGTCGACGGTGACGAGCGGCCGGGTGCCGCTCGCGGCCCGCCCGACCGGTACGTCGGCCCGTCCGCCCGGTACGTCGGCCCGTCCGACCGGTACGTCGGCCTGCTCCTGCGCGTCCGGCACCGCGACGGGCAGGAACGGCGGCCGCTGGTCCGCCGGCACCAGCACCAGGTAGCCGATCATCGGCGGCTGGCCCGGCAGGGTGGGCAGGGTGTGCTGCGGGGCGGGCAGCCAGGTGGCCCCCGGCGGCAGGAAGTCCGCCATGTCCACCACCTCGTCCCGGTCGACGGCACGCAGCCGGTGCCGGGCGGCGGAGGAGGCGGCGAGGGCGGAGGCGGGGGAGAGAGAACGAGTGGTCGCCATGAGACGTCAGCTCTTTCGCGCGAGGAGTTCGTCGGTCGGGACGACGGCCGCGATTCGTGGTCGGGCGCGCCGGGACGTTCTGCGTTTCGCGCTGGCCGAAGGCCGGGGTGTACGGCTTTAGAGGGCCCGCGCGTTCATCGCGCGGCAACACACCCGGTCGAAGTCGTGGTGCTGACGGGAAGGCCAGAAGGGCTCGAGGTCATGGCGACCCGTCGCGGTGCACTTCTGGTAGCTGGCCATGCGCCCATTGAAGCAGACACAGCCCGGAAACAGGACCCTCCTCTCACTGCTTGGACGCGTCCCTGGCGGCATCCTGATCCTGCCCGCCTCATCCCACCAGGCGTTTGTGCCAGGTCAGCGGGGTGAGCTCGATCGCCTTGTCCGGATTGCCGTCCCACACTGCGGACAGCCCGGCGGCGGTGAGGGCGGTGACCACCGCGCGGCCGACGGCCGTGGTGGTGTCGGCGGAGCCGTCGAAGCCGCCGTAGTAGAGGCTGAGGCCGTGGCCCTCGGCGGCGGAGCGGGTGCCCTGGTGGTGGAAGAAGACGAAGCCCCGGGCGCCGCCCGCGTCCTCGGCCTCGGCGCCGATCTCGGCCATACCGCAGGAGCGGCAGCAGGCGAAGTCCTCGCGGGCGACGACGCCTTCGCGCTCCAGGGCCGTGAACGCCCGCGTCAGCCGGTCCGGGTCGGTGAGCCCGGTCCACGCCCGCTGCTCCGCCACCCGCGCCACCCAGAGCCGCTCCACGACCTCGCGCGACTGGGCCGCGGAGACCGGCGCGGCGCCGTCCCGGTCGTCGTCCGCCATCAGGTCCACGGTCTCCCGGACGAGCCGGTCGATCCCCAGGTAGCCGTCCCGGAGCAGGGCGTGCGCCTGCTCCTCGGCGCGGGCCGCCACGTCGGCCGCGAGCGCGGGTACCTCCTCGCGCGGCGGCACCGGGACCGGTTCCCAGGCCACGCCCGCGTCCCAGCCGTCGTCCTCCCGCGCCCAGCCGGCCAGCAGGTCCGCCACCCGGTCCGGGTCCGTCAGGTTGGTACCGGAGAACTCGTCCGCGCCGCGCCGGTGTTCGAGGCGGTAGTCGCCGCCCTCCTCGTGCCACACCTGCGCGAACACCCTCGGCAGGTCCGGGATGCGCTGGGCGATCAGGAAGCGGTTCCCGGCGGCGCCGAGCCCGCGCACCGCCTCGCGCAGTCCGTCCGGCGCACTCCACAGATACCTCTGCCCGTTCTCCGTCCAGGCGTTGACGGCGAGCACCTCGTCGATCTCCATGCGCCCACCATGACACGCGCCACCGACAACGCCGCAGGGGCGCCCACCGTCACGGTGGGCGCCCCTGCGGGGAGTTCGCGGATCAGACCTGGCCGGCCTTGTCCAGGGCGGTGCAGCAGGTGTCGACGATCAGCCGGGTCACCAGGTACGGGTCGACGTTGGCGTTCGGGCGGCGGTCCTCGATGTAGCCCTTGCCGTCCTTCTCGACCTGCCACGGGATACGGACCGAGGCACCGCGGTTGGAGACGCCGTAGGAGTACTCGTTCCACGGGGCGGTCTCGTGCAGGCCGGTCAGACGGTCGTCGATGCCGGCGCCGTAGTTCTTGACGTGGTCGAGCGGCTTGGAGCCCTCGCCGAGCGACTCGCAGGCGGTGATGATCGCGTCGTAGCCCTCGCGCATCGCCTTGGTGGAGAAGTTGGTGTGCGCGCCGGCGCCGTTCCAGTCGCCCTTGACCGGCTTGGGGTCGAGGGTGGCGGAGACGCCGAAGTCCTCGGCGGTGCGGTAGAGCAGCCAGCGGGCCACCCACAGGTGGTCGGAGACCTCCAGCGGGGAGACCGGGCCGACCTGGAACTCCCACTGGCCGGGCATGACCTCGGCGTTGATGCCGGAGATCGCCAGACCCGCCTTCAGGCAGTTGTCCAGGTGGGCCTCGACGATCTCGCGGCCGAAGATCTCGTCGGCGCCGACACCGCAGTAGTAGCCGCCCTGGGGGGCCGGGAAGCCGCCCTCGGGGAAGCCCAGCGGACGGGCGCCGTCGAAGAAGGTGTACTCCTGCTCGATGCCGAAGATCGGCTCCTGCGCGGCGAACTTCTCCGCGACCTCGGCCAGCGCGGCACGCGTGTTGGAGGAGTGCGGGGTGAAGTCGATGTCCAGGACCTCGCACAGGACGAGTATGTCGTCGCCGCCGCGGATCGGGTCCGGGCAGGTGAAGACCGGCTTCAGCACACGGTCCGAGGAGTGCCCCTCGGCCTGGTTCGTGGAGGACCCGTCGAAGCCCCAGATCGGCAGCGCGTCGAGACCGGCGGGGGCGCCCGCGATGATCTTCGTCTTCGAACGCAGCTTGGCCGTCGGCTCGGTGCCGTCGATCCAGATGTACTCAGCCTTGAAGGTCACGGGCCACATCCTTCGGGGTGGGTCGGGCGCACTTGCGGGTGCAGTGGCGCTACGGCACTGGGGCGCCTCGGTGTTGCCCGGCAGCCTGTCAACAGGCGATTTCCCGATCATTGCTCGAATGTGAACCCGGTGTTACCTGGCGGTTCTGTGGCGCGACTCACGTTGTGAGACGCGGACGGGCGGGGTACGGAGCCCATTTCGGGCGCCGTGCGCGGCCCCTGCGCGGCGGCCGCCGGCTTTCCCTCCGTGAAAGCCGGCGGCCGAGCCACAGCCCGTGTCGTCCGTCAGCCGATCTTCTCGATCACGGCGCGGCGGATCAGGAACTTGCCGGGTTCCCGGACCTGTTCGAAGGCGGCGTTGTTGAGCAGCACGCAACTGCCCGACACCGAGGTGACCTTCACCGTCGTGGACTTGTTGTTGTCCAGGTTGGTGACCTTCAGCGTGGTTCCCGCCGGGAACTGGTTGCTGGAGGCGGCCGGGGCACCGGCCTCGCCGGACAGCGTGACGGTCGAGCCGTTGCAGACCTGCTGGCCCGAGGCGGCGGCACCGCCTCCGGTGTTCCCGGTGGCCGCGCTCTTCGAGGGCGCCGGCGTGGCGGCCTGCTGGCCGGTCTGGCCCGTCTGACCGGTCTGGCCCGTCTGCGCACCGCCCGCCGCCTGGGAGCCCTGAGCCGACTCCCCAACGACGCAGCCGGACGCCTTCTGCTGGACCTTGATCTGCGCGATCACCGCTTCGCGGTTGGTGATCCGGGCCGCCGACTGGGCGTCCGGGTTCGCCTTCTGGTCCGCGATGAACTTCTGGTTGTTGCCGAGGGCGGTGGCCAGCCCCGAGCAGACCGTCGAGTCCGCGGCGGACGACAGTGTCTTCGCGTTCTGCGAGGGCTGCGCGGCGTTCGAGCTGGACGCCAGGACGAAGGCCCCGCCGCCGGCGACGGCTGCGGCGCCGACCAGCAGTGCGATCGACTTCTTGGCGCCGAGAGTTCTCCTACGCGACATGCGCGCCTCCTGAAAGGGGTGGGGGAGCGTACGTCGGTAGGTACGAGATGCCGAACGTCGTTACTCAGCGGTTACAGGAGTCACTGAAGTAACCTACGTCACACTGAAATTGAGGGCTGCTCAGCTCTTACCGTTTCTAGAGACTGAGCGGGAGCGAGTCCTGTTGCCAGGACTCGTGCTCAGCCGAACGCCCCGAACGGTGTTGGGCGTTCTGGTCGACCGCGTTCGCTCCGCGTCCGGCGCCGACGGATCGTGTCTGTGGTCCGGGGATGCGGGGGCGGTTTCCCTCACCGCTTCTTGCGGCCGTGTTTCTCGCGGGTGGTCTCGGTGGTGAAGTCGAGGTCCTCGATAGCGATGGCGAGGCTGTGGCGTTTGGCCCAGTGCAGCAGCCGGATCAGTGCGTGCCGGACCTGGGCGTCGCGGTGGTGGGCGGTGCCGGTGAGTTCGTAGCCGAAGCGGAGCGGTTCGCCGGCGGGGTTGCCGTGCCGGTCCAGGCGCCAGGCGCCAGGCGGCCAGGTGGTCGGCGTTGGTGTCCACGCCGACCAGACCGTTCGCGCGGGCCGTCGCCAGCGGAACCGTCTGGACGGGTGGCAGGGTCCAGGACGCGGTCAGGTACCAGCGGTCCCGGCCTACGTTTTCGTGGATGCGGTAGGCCACGGCCCGGTTCGCGGTGACACGGTCGGCCCACTGCTCGCCCCGGTGCGCGAACGACACGCGAGCGGCCAGGACGTACCGGCCGTGCGATGCGTTCGCCAGATGCGCCAGCGGCGCGGGAAGCTTGATCGAGACTTCGCCGTCAGGGGTGACGCGGAGGGTCTCGTTGCCGTACCGCTTGCCGGACTCACCGTCGGCCTGGAGGAACCGTCGTTCGGCCTGCCACCGCGTGCGCCACTGCTCCTTGGTAAGCCCGGTGGCGTCAAGGTGGTGGCGGGTGTTCAGCAGTCGCTTGCCGCCGCGCACCACGTACACGACAGCTGCCTGCCAGTCGGCCCGCGCCGCCTCCAACCGGTCTTCGAGGACGTGCAGACGGCGGGTCTTGGCGTGCCACTCCTTGGGTGAGCGGTAGCCGCCCGGAGCGTGTTTGCCGCCCTTCTCGCCCAGGGGCAGGGACAGCCGGTGGGCGATCGTGCGTACCCCCGCCTGAAGGCTGTGGATGTGGGCGAGGTGGCCGCGTCGGGCGAGCGCCCACTGGTCGTGGGTGGCCTTCGTGATGGACCCGGCCCAGCGGGGGGAGGACTCTGCGGTCAGGACACGTTTGCGCTGTGCCCACTGCTCGCTGTCGTGGTCCGGTCCGGCCGCGCACCTCGCCTTCAGATCACGGGCGGCGAGCGATGCGAGGTGGTCACCGACCAGGCACAGCACCCTCTCGTCCTCGCCGGTCAGACCCTTGAGCCGGGACCGGATGGCGACACCCGAAGGGCCGGGCACCACGAACGGCGCCGCCACCTCCCGCAGTCCACCCACCGCCCGCACCCCCGACCCGCTGTCGCCGAAATCCGTCACCCACCCAACGACCAGCACCGACCGAGGTCACGCATTCGAGACAAGAAACTTCGTTCTCCCCTCAGCGCGTGCGCCCGCCACCACCCGAAGACTCACTCATTCGTGCCAGAACGCGCTCGCACACCGTCGATCACCACCTGTTCACAACCCCTGGCCAGCGCTTCCTGTACGGCCTCGTCGGTGCGGGCGACGAGCGCCGTGCCGTCGTCGGCGGTGATGATCGGCCGCTGGATGAGCCTGGGGTGCTCGGCGAGAGCGGTGATCCACCGGTCGCGCGCGCTCGCGTCCCGCGCCCACTCCTTCAGCCCCAGCTCCTTGGCGACCGCCTCCTGGGTGCGGGTGATGTCCCAGGGTTCGAGCCCGAGCCGTTCCAGTACGGCCCTGATCTCGGCCTCGCTCGGCACGTCCTCCAGATAACGGCGGACGGTGTAGTCGGCTCCCTCGGCATCGAGCAGGCCGATCGCGGTGCGGCACTTCGAGCAGGCCGGGTTGATCCAGATCTCCATACCGGCCACCGTAGCCAGACCACCGCGCCGGCCGGCCGCACCGGTGACCCGGCAGCGCAGACGGATCACCCTCGGCGGCCTTTTTCCCTATCGTGGTCGGACGGCGAACGGAATCGGGGGAGCGATGCGGGTCCTGATAGCGACGACGGCGGACGGCGGGCAGGACGCCGTACGAGATCTGTACCGATGGCTGCGCGAGGATCCCGACGTGCGCCGCTCGGCCACGCCCACGCTGGTGCCCGCACCGGACGCGGCGGGGGAGCACCCGGGCACCGCCATGGGCGCGGTCGAGATCATCGACCTGGTCCTCGGCCAGGGCTTCTCGGCGCTGAACCTGGCGCTCGCGTACGCCGCCTGGCGCGGCCAGCGGCCGGCCGCCCCGCCGATCGTCATCCAGCTCGGGGACGGCCGGTCCGTCACCGTGCACGACGGCTCGGCCGAGACGGTACGCCGCATCGTCGCCGCCCTGGAGGAACCGACCGGCCACCCACAGCCCGCGGGCTCGGACGCGGCCCCGGCCCCGGGCGCGGCCCCGGACCCGGCCCCGGCTGTGGCCCCGGCCCCGGCCCTGGGCGCGGACCCGGACCCGGCTCCGGCTCCGGACGGGACCGGGGCGGGAACCCTGGGGACACCGGGGACACCGGGGACACCGGGAGGGTCGTGATGGGCCTGCCCGACCCGGTCGCCTCCCGCGCGCTGCTGATCGGCGTGAGCGACTACGCCACCCTGCCCGGACTGCCCTCCGTGGCCGACGGCGTCGACGACCTCGCGGCCCTGCTCCGCGCCGCCGATCTGTGGGGACTGCGCCGCCCCAACTGCCGCGTCCTGCACGACCCCGCGTCCCCGGAAGCGGTCCTGGACGCCGTCCACGAAGCCGCCGCCGAGGCGACCGACCTGATGCTGGTGTACTTCGCGGGCCATGGACTGGTGTCCCAGGACGGCGACCTGTACCTGGCCCTGCCCCGCGCGGACGCGAGCCGGCTCTACCGGGCGGTGCCCTACGACGCGATCCGCCGGATGCTGGTGTACGAGTGCGACGCGCCCCGCAAGGTCGTCATCCTCGACTGCTGCTACAGCGGCCGGGCGATGACCGGCCACCTGGGAGCGGACGCCACGCTCGCCAACCTGGCCGAGGCGGACGGCACCTATCTGATGACGGCCGCGACCGAGACCAGGACGGCCTGGGCGCCGGAGGGGGAGAAGTACACCGCGTTCACCGGCGAACTGATCGCCGCGCTCGGCCGGGGCGTGCCTGGCGGGGCCGAACTCCTGCAGATGGACACCCTGTTCTGGCACGTCCACCGTGAACTCACCGCCAAGTCCAGACCGAAGCCGCAGCAACGCGCACGCAACGGCGGACACGGCATCACGCTCGTACGCAACCGGTGGACCGAGAGCGGGGCGGACATGGCGGGCACCGGTAGGGCGGACACGGCGGGCACCGGTAGGGCGGGCGCGGCGATCACCGGTGGAGCGGGCGCGGCGGGCACCGGTGGAGTAGGCACGGCGGGTGCCGGTGGACTGGGGGCGGCGGCTGGTTGGGAGGGCGCGGCGGCCGGTGGGACGGCGGTGCCGCTCAACCCTGCTGCGGGGGCGGCCGCCGCGGAACCTGTCCAGGCGGCGGTGCCGCGCAACCGGGTTGCTGGGGCGGCCGCCGCCGAACTCGTCCAGGCGGCGGTGCCGGTCAACCGGGCGTCCGCCGGCGTGCCGGCCCGCCACCGCGTCCCCGAGGGCGAACTCCACGCCGTCCTGCACACCAGCCTCGGAGACATCGCGCTGCGGCTCCTGCCGGACCACGCGCCCGACACCGTACGGAACTTCGTCGAACTCGCCGAGGGGAAGCGGGAGTGGACCGACCCGCTCAGCGGCCGCAGAACCCGCGCCAGGCTCTACGACGACACCGTCTTTCACCGGGTGATCGAAGGGTTCATGATCCAGGGCGGTGACCCGCTGGGAACCGGAACGGGCGGCCCCGGCTACCAGTTCCGGGACGAGTTCCACCCCGACCTGAAGTTCGACAGGCCCTACCGGCTGGCGATGGCCAACGCAGGCCCGAACACCAACGGCTCGCAGTTCTTCATCACCGTGGCACTCACCACCTGGCTGAACGGCAAGCACACCATCTTCGGCGACGTACTCGACGCGGCCGGCCGGCAGGTCGTCGACGCCATCGCCGCGACGCCCACCGGGCCGGGCGACCGTCCCCGTGGGGATGTCGTCCTGCGCGGCGTCAGCGTGCTCGGATCCGGCCACGCGTGAGGGGCCGGCGGCCAGCCTTGTTCGAATTTCTGCGGCCTCATACGCACCATCAGAAACCGCTGAAACGGAGCCGCGATTCCCTTAGTCACCTGCTGTTTTGACGGATCGTTCGGAGCGCCCGATTGTCAGTGGCGGCCAGTACACTTGAAGCAGTGTTCGAGAGAGTCGCCGGGATGTCCGGAGGCCCTCTGACCGCGACAGGAGGATGCCTGTGCCCGCTGCCGCACTGAAGCCGAAGCCGTTGCCGACCCAGTCCACCGCGAAGCGTGCCGTCCTGCTCGACTCGCCCTACGCGCCGGCGGAGAAACGCCCGCTGCCGGCCGGGCGGCCACGCGAGTGGTACGTCACGCACAACCGCCGCCTCAAGGCCATGCGCCTCGCCATCGCCCTGCTCGACTCCGGCGTCTACCTGCCCAACCAGGCGCGCGACGAGACGATCCGGAGCACGGCGGAGAGCATCGGCATCCATCCGCCGTCGGACACCACGTGCCACATGGTGCGCGCGCTGATGCGCTACTCGCGGTGAGCCGGTGGCGCCGGGTGCCGTGTGTCCGACGCGGCTCCCGGCGCCTTCGCCACCGGGGCTCCCGCCCCCGCTCACCCGTCCTCACCGAGGAGCGTCGGCTCCTCCTCGGACGCTGCCGCCGCAAGTCCGTGCCTTCTGCTGGCGTCGGCTGCGGGGCGTGAAGGGCTCCGCAGCGATCGCCGCCATGGACCCGAAGGGTCTGCGGGGCTACGCCGCCCGGTGCGGCAGGACCCTGGCACGCGCCCACGCCCGCTCCGGCGACCGCATCGCCGTCGCCGCCTGCCTGGTCGGCACCGACACCTTCGGCCACGCGCTCACCGACTTCGCCCCCGCCTGCCTACGCCGACCAGACACCACCGACCACGTCGTCCTGGACGCGGCCGTCACGGCGGGCGTCCTGACGGCGGCACCGGGGGGCTGAGCCGGACGGGCCCCCTCATGCGGGCGCTCCCGAAAACGGGATGCACGCCGAGTGACCGGATCCCTACGCTGGAGACGCGTTCCGGAGCCGTCCACCACCGCTTTCCGAAGGGCCGACCGCGCCCTGGGGACTCGGGGCTACTCTGCTACGCACCGACGGACGGCCGCCCGTCCCCCGCGTGCCGTCGGATCCGTCGACCGCTCACACACGCTCACGCCACGGAGGCCCGTCATGGGCACCATCGTCCTATCCGGAACTGTCGTCCTGGTCATCCTCGGATTCGGAAACCACAACTGGTGGCTCGCCGCCGTCGCCCTGCTCTTCGTGTACGTCCACTACGGGCGCGGCTCGTCGTCGGCATCCTCGTCGGGCGGTTCGTCCGGCGGGGGCGGGGGCACACCGAACGACTACAAGACGTACCGCGACCGCCGTGACCGCCAGGCCAAGTGGGAGCGCCGCTACCGGCGCGAGCGCCCCCTGGAGTTCCGGCGGCAGGAGAGGAACAAGGGTCAGTAAGGGCCCGTAGGCGGGTGTCCCCGGCCGGTCAGAGGCCGGGGGCACCCCACACCGGGAACCAGCGGCTGAGGTCCTGCTCGATCCGCAGGTCGCTTGCGAGGGTCGCCTTCACCTGCAACTCCAGCGCGCTGTCCCGCCGTTCGCCGGACCCGGGCAGCGGCGCGAAGGGGTAGAACGTCGCCCGCTTGTAGAGATAGACGAGCGCGAGTCTGCGCCCGCGCTCGTCCTCGAAGGAGGCCAGGGAACAGAGCAGTTGCGGGCCGAAGCCGTTGACCTCCATCGAACTGTTCACCGCGTGCAGGTCGTTGACCAGCTGCGGAAGCTGGTCGGGGGTGCGCCGCGAGACCAGCCAGGAGTAGCCGTAGTCGTCCTGGTGCAGCTCGACCGGGGAGTCGCCCCGGTCGGTGTCCGCGTCGAGCAGCGCCTGCACCTCGCGGTGGGTCTGCTCGAAGGCCGCGCCCTCCACGGTGGCGAAGCACACCGCGCCCAGGCCGGTCGGCCGGAACCCGGCCGCCGCCTCCAGGGTCACCGCCGCCGACGGCAGCGCGAACAGCTGGTCGAGGTCGGGAGCGACGGGCTTGGTGCGGCCGAGCAGGATGTCCAGGAACCCCATGCTCACCCGGCCTTCCCGGGCTTCGCCGCCTCGCCCAGCTCCGCCGAGATCCGCCCCAGCTGCTCCAGCCGTGCCTCCAGGGTCGGGTGGGTGGAGAAGAAGCGCTCGATGCCGGGCTCCTTGCCGGTCGCCGGGGTGAAGTAGAACGCGTTGAAGGCCTGGGCGGTCCGCAGGTCCTTGGTCGGGATCCGGGCGATGTCACCGGAGACCTTGGTGAGCGCCGAAGCCAGCGCGGAGGGGCGCCCGGTGAGCTGGGCGGCCGCCCGGTCGGCGGCCAGCTCCCGATACCGGCTCAGCGCCCTGATCAGCAGGAAACTGAGCGCGTACACGGCCGCGGAGACCCCGATCACGATGGCGAAGACGGCAGCCGTGTTCTGGTCCCGCCTGCCCCCGCCGAAGATCTGCGAGTAGAAGGCGAACCGCACGATCAGCCCCGCGATCACACCCAGGAACGACGCGATCGTGATCACGGCGACGTCCTTGTGCGCCACGTGCGACAGCTCGTGCGCGAGCACCCCCTCCAGCTCGGCGGGCTCCAGCCGCCGCAGCAGGCCCGTGGTCACACAGACCACGGCGTGATCGGGGTTCCGCCCGGTGGCGAACGCGTTCGGCATGTCCATCGCGGACACGGCGACCACGGGTTTCGGCATGTCGGCGATGGCACACAGCCGGTCCACCACCGCATGCAGCTCGGGATACTCATCCCGCTCCACGACCCGCCCGCGCATGGCGAACATCGCGATCCGGTCGGAGAACCAGAACTGTGCCACGAACATCGCGCCCACCAGTACGACGACCAGCAGCCACGACTTCAGCAACACGATCAACGCGGCAACGAAGCCGACGTACAACAACCCGAGCAGGAACAGCGTGACCGTCATACGCACGGTCAGTCGCCGGTCGCTCCGGAAGCGGCTCTGCATCTGCCATCACCCCGCAGTCAGGCACTCGTCCCGCTGTCCAGTGTGCACCTGCCGGGGGCAATGAGGAGGCCCCGAACGTGCCTAGTAGCGGCAAAAGGTCCCTGTGAACGCGCGCTGCCGTCACGGCGGCGGCGGCCGGGTCAGTACGGCGACCGGGTCTGTAGGTACCCCAGCAGGACGATCACCGCCGCCACACACCCCAGTACCAGGACCGTGGACACCCACGACGACCGGCGTGGCTGCGCCGGCCCCGCGTCGGCCCGGAACGGTACCGGGTCCGGCGGGTTCTCCTTCCAGCGCGCGGCCAGCATCCGGGCCCGCGCCGACGGCTCCTTGTGCTCCGCCCGGTCGGCCCAGCGCAGGTCGAACTCCTGCTCCTCGTCACCCTGTTGGGACATCATGGTTCCCCCGTCTCGAACATGAGTACAGCCGCACGATACGACGAAGCCCCCGCCCTGAGAAACCAGGAACGGGGGCGTCGAGGGCCGGAATCGGCCTCTGTCGCACGTCGAAGTAATGCACGTCCAGTCTTCTGGCCTGCGCTTTCGTCCCGTCGTCAAGATCGTCTTGCACAGGCGTTGCACATCAGGTCAGGCCGTGTGGTGGTAGATGCGGCGCGCAGCTTGGCGCCGGTATTCGGCACGCGATGCACATATCTACGCAGGGTGAAGGCCGGGCCGGAGTGGCCCAGCCGGTCGGCGAGCGTGTACACGTCCACGCCGTGGCTCGTGCTCCATGCCGTGTGCTACGCATCGGCCGTAGCGCTCATGTCGTCACCGCGTCCTTGCGCCGCGTACTCGAGAGCGGCGAGTTCGGAGTAGAACGACGCCCCCGCCTGACGCACCGCGCCCAGCCCTCTGGCCCACTCAAGCAGCCCCTCCTCAGCCTGGCGTGTCCTGGCATCCGGCCGTGGCCGGCGCTTTGAGGCGCAGGAGGGCGATCAGCGTCATGACGGCGAGCGCCACCACGAACCACGAATAGTCCCGTGTCGCGGCCGCCAGGCCGCCCCCGTGCACGACGAGGGCCCCGGCGATGACGGCGGGCAGGCTCATGCCCAGGTAGCAGACCACGTAGACCGCCGACAGAACACCGGCACGCTCGTGCTCGGCGACCAGGGGCACGACGGTACGCATCCCTCCCTGGAACCCGGCTCCGAAGCCGACCCCGGACACGAAAGTACCGACGAAGAATCCGGCGAACGACGAGAGTCCGACGGCCGTGAGGGTCCCGAGCGATCCCAGCACGAGCAGGGTGATGCCGAAGAACATCACGGCCCTGGGCGGCGTGCGCCCGAGCGAGACGGCGGTGGCGGACGAGACCACGGTCAGGACGAACAGGCCGAGGCCGCCGATCACCGCGGAGCCCGAGCCCGAGAGTTCGCGGGCCAGCGCCGGGGCGAGCGAGCCGTAGAAACCACCGAGCGACCACACCGCGAACAACACCGGGGCCACCGCGAGCAGCGGACCGCGCAGGCGTTGCGGCACTGCGAGTTCGGGCACGAGGGAGGAGCGCAGCCCGGGCGCCCGGCCCCCGGTGTCCGGCAGCACAGCGACCCCGGCGGCCTGTAGGGCGAAGACACCGATGAACACGAGGTAGACGAGGTGCGTGGGAGCCGGCAGGTACTGGACGACCAGGCCTGACAGCAGTGCGCCGACGCCGGACCCCAGCCCCGGGGCGACGGCGTTGGCACGGGTGCCGCGCTCGCGGTCGATGTCCAGCATCGCCGCGCCCAGCGCGCCCAGGGCACCGCCGGTGGCGATGCCCTGCAGCACCCGCCCGATGATCAGCGCGCCGACGCCGCCGGCCATGCTGAACACCACCATGGCGATGGCCTGCAGGGCCAGTGCGGCCAGCAGCACCGGCCTGCGACCGAGGTGGCCGGACGCCCGGCCCAGCACGAGCAGGGCAGTCAGGACGACGACGGCGTACACGCCGAAGACAACCGTGGTGGTGATCGGGGAGAAGTGCCACCGGGCCGCGTAGAGGGCGTAGACAGGCGTCGGCGCGCTCGACGCGGCGAGGAACGAGACGATGATCGACGCCAGCAGCGCCAGGCCGGCGGAGCCGCCCGTACGCCGGACGGTCAGGGGGACGTCACTCAGTGGCGTCGTAGTCTTCATGACATACCTCACTGCACGGCTCCGGGGCCCCCGGGGTCGAGACCGCCGGGGGCCCCGGAGCGGCGCTCTATCGGGCCGAGTCGTCGGGGTAGGCGGCGGTCGCCTGGATCTCTACGAGGAGTTCCTGGCTGGCGAGGCCACTGACGCCGATGATCGACCAGGCGGGGTAGGGAGCCTTGACGAGGCGCTCCTTGGCCGCGAGGAAGCCGGACATGTTCTCGCGGATGTCGACGTGATAGCTGGTCACGTCCACCAGGTCACTGAGGTCGAGGTTCTCCAGCCGGAGGATCTCCCCAAGACGCCGGATGGCGAGCTCGGTCTGCTCCTCGGCGGTCTCCCCGGGGACACCGTCGGGGCGGCGGCCGATCTGGCCGGAGATGAACAGGTGCCCGTGCGAACGGACCGCGGGGGCGTGGCCGAAGCGCGCGAAGGCGCTGGTGGTCCCTCCGAAGACCGGCGAGTTGTCGGGGACCTCTACGGGGTGGATGGCCATTGCGGTGTGTCCTTTTCTCTGATGTCTGTGTCGTCTCGTCGACCGGGTGGCGGGCCGGGCAGGGCCGGTCAGTTGCCCCATCGGGAGGAGCCGCAGGCGTGCTCCATCCGGGTCCGGCCGAAGGCCTCGCGTTCGCGCAGGAATTCACCGGGAAGCGCGTAACGCGGGCCGTTCTTCGGGTTCTTGGCGGCTTGCGCGACGATCGCGTCGGTGAGTGAGCGGATCATCTCCAACCGCGGGTAGGCGGCGTGGACGACGTCGGCCTGCTCGTCGCTGAGGCAATCGGCGTAGGTGTTGCCCATCGGGCCGCCGAAGTCGAGCGCGACGCCTTCGCGGACGAGCACGCACAGCGTGCCGCGGCGCTCCGCGATGCCCGAGGAGGTGTGCAGGGCGATGGCCTGCCAGACCTCGTCGGCCTCCGCCTCGGACCGTCCGTGTTCGACGAGGAACGCGGCGGCCCGGTCGGCGCCCTCGACCTCGAACCGCTGGAGGTGCGGGCCGTCCGAAGCCACGCCGAAGTCGTGCATCGTGCACGCCGCGAACAGCAGGTCGTCTTCGTAGTCCTGGCCGGCGGCCAGTGCGAGACGCGCGGCCACGAGCCGGGCGAACAGGTAGGTGCGAATGCTGTGGTTGAACACCGAGGGCGATTCCACCGGCTTGATGAGCTGTAAGACAGCACCGGCGAGCGGTGTGTCGGGCAGCACGATCAGGTCGGTGGCCGCCTCGGGGGGCACCTGGTTGCGGGTCGATCCGGTCATGTCCACCAGGCTGGCACGCACTCCCTGACCAGGTGAGTGGCAACCTTGCCTCTTATCGATAGAATATTGACATGACGACACACCGAGTCGCGATCCTGGCGTTGGACGGCGTCACCCCGCTCGACCTGGCGATCCCGGCGCAGATCTTCAACACCCGCCCGGAGACCCCCTACGAGACGACCGTGTGCGGGCTCGGCTCCAAGGTGGCGACCACCGGCGGCTTCTCCCTCGTGACCGAGGGCGGCCTGGAGCAAGTACGCGCCGCCGACACCGTGATCGTGCCGGGATACGAGCCGGGGAGCGAGCCGCTGGTACCGCCGTCGGAGGAGGTCCTCGACGCGCTGGCCCAGACGCGCGACCGGGGCCGACGGGTGGTGTCGATCTGCACGGGCGCCTTCGCGCTGGCCGCGGCGGGCATTCTGGATGGACGGCATGCCACGACCCACTGGCTGCACATCGACGAGCTCGAACGGAACTTCCCGTCCGTCACCGTCGACCGCGACGTGCTCTACGTCGACGAGGGGGACGTACTCACGTCGGCCGGAGTGTGTTGCGGCATCGATCTGTGCCTGCACCTCGTGCGTCGCGACCTGGGGGCGATCGTGGCCAACCGGATCGCCCGCAGCCTGGTGGCCGCGCCGCACCGCGACGGCGGGCAGGCCCAGTACATCCCGGCTCCGGTCGCCGTGGCCGGGGAGACGTCCCTCTCCGAGACCCGGGGCTGGGCGCTGCGCCACCTCGACGAGCCGCTCACGCTCCGCGAGCTCGCCCGGCACGGGGGCGTCTCACCACGCACCTTCATGCGCCGGTTCGCCACGGAGACGGGCACCACGCCCCTCCAGTGGCTGCTGGGCGCCCGCCTCGGCAAGGCACGCGAACTACTGGAGACGACGACCCACTCGGTGGAACAGGTGGCCCGGGACTGCGGCCTCGGCACAGCGGCGAACCTGCGTCTGCACTTCCGACGAACCCTCAACACCACCCCCACCGCCTACCGACGCACTTTCACGCGCTGACACGGATCGCGCCGGCCACCCACGTCGGTCCGGCCCGCGGCGACCGCCGCCAGGCGTGGCCATTTGAGGGTGCCGGGCCACGCACCGCCCGGGCCAGCCCTCCGACGGCGCGTCACCAAAACAGGGCAAATATGCCTGACGCGGCATTAGCGGGGTGACGATTGTCAGCGCTCGCGTGCGGTCGAGCTGGTCCAGCTGGCCAGAAGATCGAGTGCCTGGCGTTCGGGTGAGTCGGGATCGGGAGAGTAGATGGTGATACGGAGCCCGGGGTCAGCGGGCTGCTCGAGGGCTTCGTAGGGCAGGGCCAGGTTCCCGACGAGCGGGTGGTGGAGTTGCTTCACGCCGGAGCGGTGGAACTTCACGTCGTGCCTAGCCCAACGCTGGGCGAACTCGTCGCTCTTTGTGGAGAGCTCTCCGATCAGGTCCGTCAGGCCCGTGTCTTGCGGCGAGCGGCCGGTCTCGGTGCGCAGGAAGGCGACTGAGTCGTTGGCGGCTTTCTCCCACTCGGGCCAGAAATCGGCCGAACCAGGATCGAGGAACAGGAACCGCGCGGTGTTGACCGGACCACGCTGCGCGAACAACGGGGAATCGTAGACCGGGGCATACAGAGCCTGGCCGAGAGAGTTGGCGGCGAGGATGTCGAACCGCCCGTTGCGGATGTAGGCCGGCAGGTCGGTCATCGCGTCGAGCATCCGCAGGACCACCGGTCGGATGCGCCCAGTCGCAGCGGGTGGCCGACGCCCGGACGCAGTGGCCGCGCGGGCCAGGTCGTAGAGGTAGGCCCGCTCGGCATCGTCGAGCTGAAGTGCGTGGGACAAGGAGTCCAGCACCGAGTCCGAGGCGCCGCTCAAGTTCCCGCGCTCGAGGCGGATGTAGTAGTCAATGCTCATCCCGGCCAGCAGTGCCACCTCCTCCCGGCGCAACCCGGTCACTCGTCGTTTGACACCGAAGACGGGCAGTCCTGCCTGCTGGGGCGTAATGCGGGCGCGACGGGTACTGAGGAACTCCCGCACCGCGTCGGCCTGCTCATGCCTCTCGCTGTCGGTCACATCACCACCGTAGGTCGTGCGGATGTGTGCTGGGAGGTACTGCCGTTACCCGGAAGAGCAGTAACTCCCACCCGCGCACGAATACGGGTTTCATGGCAGGGACACGGGAAGCAGAGAGACCCTGCACGGCTTCCCCCAGTCGGCACCTGCATCACAACCGCCTGACGAATTGGAGGCCAACGATAGAATCCCAGGCTGAATGCCGGGCCTGCCGCCTCAATCGCGGCATCGAATACGCGCGGAGTAGGGCGATACCTAATCCATGGAATAGTTGTCATAGCACACAATTCGATAGATCTATGATCATCGGTCTACCCCATACCCCGCGTCACCATGAAACTCATCCGCGCGATGCCGCGACGTCCATCAACGCATTAGGGAGCTCAACATGACCATAAGACGAGTAGCCACTGGTCATAACGCGGAGGGCAAGGCTGTTTTTGCCAGCGACGTGGAGCTTGAGCACGATGGGGGTGGTGGCCCTATTTACCAGATTTGGGGCGGCGACTACAAAGGTGTCCACTTCCCTGACGCCGGTTCGGAGCCTGCCTGTGAAGACGAGTATTTCCCGGGGACTGGCGGATTTCGTTATGTAATGGTCACGCTGGCGCCGAATGGCGCAGACCCGTTGCCGGAGCTAGCGCCGGGGGCATTTACCCCGCGGCGGCAAATGCGTCACGGCTTCGACGATAATTTCCCCGAAGGCGGCGGGATGCACAAGACGGCCAGCATCGACCTCATGGTGGTCTTGTCCGGGGAGCTCACCCTCGAACTCGACGATGGCGCTAGCAAGACTCTGAAGGCAGGCGACACGATCATCCAGAACGGGACGAAGCACCGGTGGATCAATAATGGTGACGTGCCAGCGGTCTGTGCGGCCGTTATTATCGGTATTGACCACGACGACTTCGCCTAGTAGTGCTTGGTCAGGTTGTAATGGTGTGGGTATGTCGCGGTGACAGGTGGGGCAGGCGCCGGTCCAGACCGCGAGGGGTGACTGCAGTTCGTGGGTGACCCGGTAGAGGCTCAGGCCGACGCCGTTCCTTTTGGGGACCGGGTGATGCGCTGCAGGGTGCAGAAGGCGTGCGCGGCGGAGACGAGGGTGACGTGGTGGTGCCGGCCTCTCCAGGTGCGGCCTTCGAAGTGGGCCAGCCCCAGGGCCTGTTTCATCTCGCGGTAGTCGTGTTCGTTGCGCCAGCGCAGTTTCGCGGTGTGCGCGAGGGTGGCCAGAGGGGTGTCGGCGGGCAGGTTGGACAGCCAGAACTGGACGGGTTCGGGCTCGGTGGCGGGCCATTCGGCCGGCACCGAGCGCACCGGTAGCTCCGGGCCGTCGGTGTTCTTGCGGATCTCGCGTCCGGCTGGCCGGATCCGCAGGGCCACGAACCGGGAGTACATGCGTTTCACCCCGCTTCCGCTTCCGCTTCCGCTTCCGCTTCCGCTTCCGGGCCGGGAGCCTTACCGCCATTGCACGGGTCGGGCGGCCTGCCGGCCAGCCGCGATGACCAGGTTCTTAACGGTCTGGGCCGGCTCGGGATAGGCGGGCTGGGGCCGGGGGCCGCGGCCGCCGTAGGGGAGGGGTGTGCGGCTGTGCTTCTTCCGGCTGGGCAGTCGTCGTGGTCGAGATGCCCACCACGTAGTCGAGCCCCCGTTCCTCCAGGCCGAGGCGGAAGGCGGCCGTGTCGCCGTATCCGCCGTCGGCGACGGCGAGAGGGACATCGATGCCCCACGACCTTGTCTCGTCGATCATGTCCAGGGCCAGCTGCCACTTCTCGACATGGCCCACCTCGGCGGGGACGCCGCACGGGGTGCGGCGGGCCACCTTGGCGGGAGCGGCTTTCGGCGAGGCGGGATCCCAGCTCTCGGGCAGGAACAGACGCCAGTCGATGGCCGCCGACGCGTGGTCGGACGCCAGATGGAGCGACACCCGGCCTGGCAGTTGGTGACCTTGCCCGCGGTGCCGGTGTACTGCCGTGTCACGCACGCCGACTGACGCGCCCCCCTCTGCCGGGCCCCGCAGAACTCATGCTGGACGTCCAACGCGTCAAGCGAGCAGGCGATGACCCGGCAGCACCTCGGGTGCATCAGCGATCCATCGAAGATCACTGACACGAGGATGGTGCACCAGTGAGCACGCTGCCCGCCTGGAGTCAGACGGGCTGGCCGATCGGACGGATCGTCACCGTGTTGAGGTCGACGCCTGCCGGCTGGTCGAGCGCGAAGCCGATCGCCTCGGCCACCGAATCCGGGCTCATCGCGATGGGGGGAGCCTGGCCGTGCCAGAACGCGGTGTCGATCATGCCTGGGTTCACGACCGTGACTCCGATGCCGCGGGTCGTGGCGTGCAGGCGGAGGTTCTCGGCGAAGCCGACTACTGCCCACTTCGTGGCGGAGTAGAGGTTGCCCGGGCTGTTCTTGATTCCGGCCACGCTGCCGATGAGCACCAGCCGGCCGCGGGACTGCTCGAGGTGGGGCAGGGTCGCCTTGGCCAGCAGAGCCGGGCCGAGCACGTTGGCGAGTACCATCGGTGCCCACAGCTCCGGATCGCCGCCGTCGATGACGCCGGCACTGCCCGTCCGGAAGTGATCCGCGGACGCGCCGCCTGCGTTCGCGATTGCCGCGTCGAGCGACCCGAAGCGCTCCACCGTGCTGGTGACCGCCGTGTTGGTGGAGTCCCAGTCGGAGGCATCTGCTACCAGGCCCAGGACGCGGTCCGCGTGGCCGACTTCGTCGAGGAAGGCCTTGAGCCGGCCAGGGTCGCGCCCGGTGACGGCGACCCGGTGGCCACGCACGAGCAGGAGCCGAGCGGTCGCGGCGCCGATCCCGCTCGTGCCACCGGTGATCAGGACCGTCTTTCCAGCGACCGGCGATGCGCCGGAGTCAGTGAGTGTGTCAGTGAGTGAGGTGTTCATGGCGTCCACTCTGTGGCGCGGCGTGGGCCCGCGACAGTTGCTTCCAATGGTGGGGACGCCGTCCCCTGGCAGGCAGCGGTGTCACGCGCAGAGGCTGGACGAAACGTCAGCCAACGAAGGGATCCGCATGACCATCGACGTTCGTCACGACCATGTCGGCATCACACTGGCAGCCGACGTGCTCGAGCCCACCATCGCCTGGTATTCGGACAAGCTCGACTACTCGCCAGACCTGCAGTTCAGCGCCAACGGGTCGACGTTCACGTTCCTGAGCAACGGTGACAGCAAGATCGAACTCATCTCGGCTGTGGCAGAGGTCCGCATCCCCATGCCGTCGAGCCTGCCCACGACCCACGACATCCAACGGCTCCACCACATCTGCTTGGCCGTGGCGGACCTCAACGACGTCCTTGCCCGCTTACAGGCACGTGGTGTGGCGCCCTTCGCTGGGCCACTTCAGATCGACCCCATCGGCCAACGAATCGCCTTCATCGTCGACAATGTCGGAACGATCATCGAGTTGACCGCCGCGATCTGAAACGCCACGAGGCGACCGTGACAGTCGCTTGCGAAGGTGGGGACGACATCCCCTGGCGCCAACGGCGCCGCCCAGGGAGGCTGTGCCTATGTCGAACACGAGGTACTCCGAACTCGGTGGCTTCCTGCGTTCGCGACGCGAGCGGATCCGCCCCGAGGAGGTCGGGCTCGCGCCCGGCCCGCGGCGCCGCGTCCCCGGTCTGCGTCGCGATGAGGTCGCCGTTCTGGCCGGCGCCTCGGTGGAGTACTACACCGAGCTCGAGCGCGGTGCCGGCTCGCAGCCTTCCGACCAGATGCTCGCCGCGCTCGCCCGCGCCCTGCGCCTCAGTCTCGACGAACGCGACCATCTGTACCGGTTGTCGAACCGCCCGATCCCGCACCAGGGCGGGACGGCGTCACACGTCCACCCCGCGATGCTCGACCTGCTGACACGAATCGACGGGACCCCGGCGATGGTGAGCACCGATCTGCACACCGTTCTGGTCCAGAACCCGCTCGCCATCGCGATGCTCGGCGACCTGTCCGCGCACCACGGCCGCGCGGCGAGCTTCATCTACCGATGGTTCACCGACCCGGCCTCGCGGCAGATCTACCCGCAGGAGGACCTCGCCCCGCAGTCACGCTCGTTCGTTGCCGACCTGCGCGCGGCAGTCGGGCGACGCAGCCCGGGCGACGCCGAGGCGACCAAGCTGGTGGACGAGCTGCTGCAGCAGTCGCCGGAGTTCCAGGCGCTTTGGGCCGACCAGGACGTGGAGGTGCGCAGAGACGAGCGCAAGCGGATCGTCCACCCCACCGTTGGCATGCTCGACCTCAACTGCCTCAGCCTCTTCAGCGAGGACGGCCGCCAGCGGTTGCTCTGGTTCACCCCACGCGCCGGGACCGACACCGCCGAGAAGCTCGCGCTGCTGACCGTCGTGGGCACACAGGCGATGCAAACCGAACCAGTCCGATGAACCGATCGAGGAGGTACCGCTCGAGCGATAGACGCGACCGGCCGATTGTCACCGTCTAGCGCCGCTAGCCTTGGTGCGTGATGCCGCTGTCGGACCAGACGCAGGTGGCTGTCGTCTGCACGGCACTCATCGGCCAGCCCAGATCTACACCCTCAACTGCGAAGAGCCTAGTAGGGCTCCGTTAGGTCTGTCTCGCGGTCCTGTTTGGGGGCATGTTGGGGGTGTGGACGCACATGAAGTGAACCGTGCCCGGGCGACGT
>NZ_JBEZKI010000067.1:0-21601 GCF_040651615.1 Streptomyces sp. NPDC048417
CGGATCCACCATCCCTGACCCCATCTCATCCACCTCGGAGGCCCTTTGACGAGTCACATACCCGCCTTCACCCGTGAGAGTGAAGTGCAGAGAAGCACGGCGACCCTGAAACGGGACGTCGCCAACAAACTCCTGCGCCAGATCGCCGCTGAACTCGGCCTCGATGAGCAGGCCATCATCCTCAACTGCATGGGCATCCGCGCGGCCGAGTCCCCGGCCCGCAGCAAGAAGCAGCGCCTGGCCATCGACATGCGCACCAGCGCGAACAGCCGCCTGGTACTCACCTGGCACCCCATCTTCGAGGTGACGGACCGCGAGGTCTGGCAGGAGATCGCCACCCACGCCCTGGAGTACCACCCGGTCTACGACGCCCTGATCCCCCGTTTGTCCTGCGTCTTCTGCGTCCTGGCCCCCTTCGCTGTCCTCGTGCGCGCCGCCCGCCTGTGCTGGGCCCTCGGCCTTCCACTCCCCGCTCGCTACCGCGACCTCGAAGCGAAGATTGGCCACCACTTCAAGCAGAGCCACAGCCTTGCGGAGGTCTACGCCGAGGCCGAGCGCCTCGAACGCGAGGAAGGCCCCCTCGTCTGGAACCGCGGCGACGCCATCCGGCAGCACCTCGGCGCCGACGAGGCCGACAACTACCTGGCCCGCCTCGCGCTGACCGCCTGACTCCTTCACCTCTCGCCTGTCCCAGGGGGCCGCCGGCCACGCGCATGGCCCCCTGGGGCGGGCGCCACCTGCCCGTAAGGAGACCCCCGTGACGTCCACCGGCGCCTCGAGTTTCCGGCAGCAGCTGCCCTTCACGATCCAGACGGAGATGCCGATCGCGTCCGACTGGTGCCAGAGGTGGCAGCAGGGTACGCCCTCATGGAGGCACGTCAGCGAAGGAGGCTTCGACGCCCGCTGCTACGCGGTCGAGCCGCTGCCCGAGGAAGACGCCAAGGCCTTCGTCCTCCAGCACCATTACTCCGCCTCCCACCGGCCTCGACCTGTCCCGTGAGCGGCTCGTCGTCCGGCGCCCCGGCAAACGTCACATCATCTACCTGGACGAACTCACCTACCGCTGCGCCTCCGCGTGGATCCGTGAACGTCACCGCCGCTGGCCGGTGACGACCAACCCGCATCTGCTGATCAACCGATGGACCGCGGTAGACACCACGCACTCGTCAATCGGCACCACATTCAGCTCCGTGTTCCGGCCCACCGGACTCACGATGCCGACGCTGCGGCAGGACCGGATCCGCGACGAGGCATTCGAAGTCGACGACCCGCTTCACCTGATGCGCCTATTCGGCATCTCCGCTCACACCGCCATGCGGTACATCACCGCGGCCCACCCAGAACGCACCGCGAAGCTGCCACGGTAGTCATGTCTGAGTAGGCGTCTTCAGCGATGGCCGTGAGGTGCGTTCCGCTGTGGCATCTGGTGGGGTGAGTCGGCAGTACTGCGTCGGGGAGTCTGGTGATCTGCTTCCGACGCCCTGGTCTGCGGAAGAGGTCCGCCGGTCTCGTTGCGGAGTCGGGTGGTGATCTTTTCGTGGTAACCGAGGGCGTCCGCGACGACGGGCATGACCTGCACCGGCCTGATAAGGACACACATGGAATCGCCAGCGTACAAAGGTAGCGATCCGCCTCCGGGTTGGCTGTTATGCCTTGGCCCCGTCTTCCAAGCTGCGCAGCGCGAAGCGACTTGATTCGAGGTGCCAGTAGTGGCTTCCCTGAATCCAGGCCCGCAGACCGGCGAGGTGGCGGACCAGCTGCGGTGATGCCTGACCGCTGATCTGTTCCTCCAGCCGCAGGTAAGCGGCCACCTCCTCTTCATACAGACGGGCGGCGTGCTGGAGTGACTCTTGGGGCGAGTGCCCGTATTGGTGCTGAAGCACGGTGGGGAGGTTGATGGCGAAGCGGCTGCGCCGGGCCTCCTTGGGGTAGGAGAACACGTCGTTGGCCCAGCAGATGACGTTGGTCGCTATGGACCGTAGTACCTGCACTTGGGGATGGTCGGACTCGGCGGCCGGGACTTCGTAGCCCGACAAGACGTCGATCAGGGCGATACATGCGAGGACGGCACCGTTGTGCTGGCGGGTGACGCGGTAGTGGGCCAGGTCGGGCAGTCGGCCTTTGGCGTGCCAGGCGCCGGCGTCGAGGAACGCCCCGAACAGCGCCAGGCACATCTCGTGCACGAAGCGGCGCTGCTGCGCGGGGGAGGCGTGTTCACCGATCTCACCCAGCAGTCCTTGGAGCGCGCGCAGGAGAGGGTCGTGTTCGACGGTGGCGGGGAGCTGGGGGCCCGCTGGGGTCTGGGGCGGGGTGAGAACGGCGAGGGTGGGGAGCAGGATGTCGGCCATCGCTGAGGGGTCGGTGCTTTCGGGGTTCTCGTCGAGGTGCTGGTCGTCGAAGACACATAGCCAGGCGAGCCATTTCGCGGCCAGGGCGAGTCGTTGGGGATCGGCTTCGGGGTAGACCATGGCGGCGAATTTCCCGAATTGGGAGGCAAGATGGACGTCCAGCTGCGCCGAGCCTGCGGTAAAGCCGCATATGGAGAGCCACTGGGTGACCGCCTTCTCGGCGTCGGCCGCGCCGGGATGGGCACGCCGGGGGAAAGGACAGGTCAGGACGGGCAGGGTCACAGGTTCCGTCATCGGTTCGCTGCTCCAGACACGCTGGTATTGGATGGTTCGCGTTCTTGGTGCTGGGCGGGTGGCCCGGCAGTGGCCGTGGGGCGTGGGTGAGCTGGCCCGTACGGATGCTGGTTGTCACCGCCCCGGGCGGTGGTGTCACCAACGGGATGACCAGCCGGTAGGAGCCGGGTAACGCGGTGGCAGTCATGGTGGGCAACGAGCCGGGTGTGTGCGGTGGTTGTCGCGGTCCTGTGGGTGCGCGGTCATGAGGTCCTGCGGACGGCTTGTCCGGCGAGGTGGGTTAGGGCGTGGGTGGCGGCCGGGGTGAAGGGGGCGGTGTCGAGGGCGTCCAGTGCTTGCCGGTGCCGGTGGGCGATCATCTGCTCGACGGTGGCGCGGGCTCCGGTGGCGGTGAGGATGTGGCGGATCTCCTCGGCGTCCTCCTGCTGCAGGTGCGGGTCGCCGACCAGGGTGTGCAGCCGTGCTGCCTGCGCGGGGTCGGCGGTGGCCAGGGCGAGGGCGAGGAGGGTGGTGGATTTGCCTTCGCGTAGGTCGTCCAAGCAGGACTTACCGGTTTGGGTGGGGTCGCCGAAGACTCCTAGCAGGTCGTCGCGGAGCTGGAATGCTTCGCCGAGGGGGATACCGAAGGCGCTGCATGCCTCCAGCAACTGTGGGTTGGCGCCGGCCAGCGCGGCTCCCAGCTGCAGGGGGCGTTCCACGGTGTATTTGGCGGTCTTGTAGCGGATGACGGTCAGGGTGTCGTCGACCGTTGTGTGTTCGTTTCCGGTGGCCCGCAGGTCTAAATACTGGCCGATCATGACTTCGGTGCGCATGCTGTCCACGATGCGTAGGACGGTGCTGCGCTGGGGTTCGGGCAGGGTGGTGGCGTGCAGAAGTTCGTCGGACCAGGTCAGGGCCAGGTCGCCCAGCAAGATGGCGCCGCCGGTGCCGAACCGCTGGGCTATGTGGTCCTCGCAGCCGGTTCGTGTGCGGTGGTAGTCGCTGGTCAGGGCCTTGTGGATGGTGGGGCGCCCGCGGCGGGTGTCGGAGGCGTCCATCACGTCGTCGTGGATGAGGGCGAAGGCGTGGAACAGCTCCAGGGAGGCAGCCAGGCGGGTGATCTGCGCGGTGTTTGCCTGGCTTGCGGCGGCGTGCCAGCCGATAACGCACAGCAGGGGACGGATGCGTTTACCGCCGGCGAGGAAGGTGCGTAACAGGCTGGCCATGTAGGACTGGTGGGGGCCGGCACTGGGTTGGGTCTTGGCGGCCAGGAAGCGATCCAAGACGCCGTCGACTGAGGTGCGTATGGCCGTGGGGTCGAGCGGGTCGCCGAGCACGGTGGGGATTGGCTGCAGTAGTGGGAGGGACGGTTGGGTGGGATTCATCGGCTGCTGTCCGGCCGGTTGCGGGGGGCTGTTTCGTCAGCTGGGCTGCGGCCTGTATCGGCAGGGACCGGTATGGCGGCGGAGCCGGTTGGCTCGGTCAGGCATAGGGCTTCTTTGATGGGGGCGTCGACGATCTGGGCCTCGGGCACGGTGCGGACTATTTCACCGAGGACGAAGATCTGACCTTTGCCGTTGCCGGATGACACCCCGAGGTCGGCTTCGCGTGCTTCGCCGGGGCCGTTGACGACGCAGCCCATAACGGCGACCCGCAAAGGGTGGGGGAAACCGTCGAACGCGGCACTGACCTTGGCGGTCAGGGCGTAGACGTCGACCTGGGCTCGGCCGCAGGAGGGGCAGGAGACGGCGTCTATCCCAGCGAAGACATAGCGGGGCTGGAAGTGGATTTCGGCGATGACCGGGATCTTGGACTTTGCCGCGATCACCGGGAGGGCGTCGGCGTCGTCCTGGGAGGGCACCGCGACACGGACGATCTGACAGCCGGCGGCGGTGAGTTCGGCGATCTGCCGCAGTGTCGCGTCGGCGTCGGTGGTGGGGGTGGTGGTCATGGACTGCACGGACACGGGCGCGTCACCACCCACCGCGACACCGGCGACATGAATCTGCCGGGTGCGGCGCCGTCCGGTCAACGCCGGGGCCCGAGGCTGAGGCCGCGTGGTGGGCAGGGGCAGGTCGGTCAGACTCACGCGGAGCTCCCCTCGGTGCACGGCTGGGCAGCTGCAGTCATGAAGCGGCCTTCCCTTCGGTGAGAACCTCTGGCCAAAAAATGATGAGGAACCGGTCGGCGCGGCGTCCTGCAACGACATCGAAAACAACCTTTGGTAAAGCCTGAGAGGACTTACCTGGAGGGTGAGTGCGGATTGTTCCTCCGGCATCGACACCGGTGTTTCCTTCGCGTCTTCCCGGCAGTGTTTCCCGGGCAATGCGAACTAAGGTGGCGCATGCATGCCTGCCTGATGCATTGGGCTGGAAGGTGTGTGCCGAAGTGAGCGGGCGCGCGAGCCCAGAGCCCCTGTGCGCTCATTTGGCGCTGAACAGCACACGCGCGCCGCACGGCTTCTCCCGCCAGCAGGCCTTTTGGCGCGCCGGGGTCGACACCGGCCTTACTTGCGGCCCACGGCCGTCACAGGTCATCACCCGTACCTGCACGCCCCGCGTACGCCTGCGCTCAAATAGGTTGGGTGACGAGGCCGGCGCACGCACTTGTGGAGGTAGTACTTCGCGCGCGGGTTGCGTCCGCCGTTGCTCGCCTTATCTACTGGCAATCGGTTCACGTCGGCGAGCTGCCCGGCTGCGCCTGCTCTCTGAGAACGTGAGCGACTACCAAACCGGTCCGAAGTCGGGTTGCTTCCTGGCCATTCCCAAATGCTGTCGTGCCATACGCCGGCCAAACAGGATACGGTCGCATCGCTGTAGGGCAACCCTTCGTGATTCCGCTGCCGGCGCCGGATCGGCGCTTGGCGCAGTGCCTCTCGCTCACCTGCCATACGTCACCGAGCAAGCCCGACAGTTACGGCTCCGACCATCCGTGCCGCCCGGCGGATGTCGACTCTGAGCAGGAGGTCACATGACCAGAAACCAGCAGGGGCCGGCCGACCGGCGTGCGGTACCGGCAGGTGATCAGGCGACTCATGGCGGGGCCCGTGCCGGTGGGAGGGCGAACGCCGGCCTCCGTACACACGATGACCAACGCAACCGCCGTCGATGCCACATCGCGGCGCATTGAGCCCGGAGCAGGCCCGGCCTGCCGGGGCTGCATCGCGGCCCTGCTCGATGAGCCGCCGGCCCCGGCGGCGGCCGTCCGCACCGCAGGAGACCGGAAGGGAGGAACAGGCCGTGTCCACTGAGATCCGTGTCGCCTCCCTGCTGCCGGTCCCGGCGCTGCCCAATGTGATCAACCCCCACACCGAGTACGTGGGCGACCATCTGACGCGATGGTCCCGGGAGGTCATGGCGCTGCCGGCGGCTGAGGCGGCGCACTGGCGCGCCGCCCATCTGGAACGGCTCGCGGGATGCATGTACCCGACCGCCGGCCCCCCGTTGCTGACGCTGATCGGGGAGGCGCGGTATACGTGCAACAGCTGGCCCGGGAGGTTGCCGAAGTGCTGGCCGGTCGCGACGGCGGTGCCGTGCCGTGCGATCCGCTGCTGGCGTGGTGCTGGCGCGCCGGGCGGCGGGTGAAGTCGCCTGCGCTGTCAACGATCTGGTCTCCCTGGAGAAGGATGTTGCTGCCGGAGAGCGGCACAACCTGGTCCTCGTACGCGTGTGACGGGAACGCTGTTCGCTGAAAACGGCGGTGGAACTGGTCAACCAGTGGTCGGCCGGCCGGCTGGCACGGTTCACCGCCGCCAGGGGCGGCCTGCGCTCGGGCACCTCGTCTCTCAGCGCCGTGGAAACGCGATGCGCGCCCGCCTATACGACTGCTCTGGAGGTACTGATGCGCGGAAGTCTCGACTGGAGCCTGGACAGCGGACGTTACGGTCCGACCGACAGGGCGGCCGACCCCATGCCGTCGGCCCAGCTGCGGGAGCACGCAGGGGAGGTCTAGGCATGACGCTGCGAGGTGCGAAGTCAGGCGGCACGGAACGGGGCGGTATCGACAGTCGACAGGCGCCCCTGGGCGACGGGCGCAGGCCCGGCGGTCCCCGGGTGATCGTTGTCGGTGCGGGGATCGCCGGTCTCACCGCGGCCTTCCGCCTTCAGCAGGCGGGCTGCGACGTCACCGTCCTGGAGCGGTCGGGGCCCGAGCTGGTAGGCGGGCGAATGAGCACCGTGGAGCGCGAGGGCTTCGCCATCGACGTCGGAGCCACCCTGCTCCTCGCGTCCTACCGGAGTATGGTGCGGCTGATCTGTGACGCGGGACTCGAGGACCAGGTGTGCCCCGCGGGCGATGTGTGCGGTCTGCTGCGCGACGGCGAGATCCAGCGGATGCGCCTCTCGGCCCGGCTGCAGATGCCGCTGAGGTCGTATGTACGCGACCTGCCGACCCGCGACCTGGTCAAAGTGGCACGTGATTTCCTCCATGCGCGTCGCCACTTCCAGTGGCACGACTTGTCGGCGACCGCGCCGCATGACTTCGAGTCGGTCCGTGACTACGCCCTGAGGCGCGGACTGCATCCGAGCGTGTACGAATACCTGCTCTCCCCGTTCGTCTCGGACCCGGCACTGGCCGAGCCCGAGACGTCGTCGATCATGAGTGTCTTCTTCTTCCTCAACATACTCATCAGCAGCGGAGGTACGTTCACGTCGCCCCGAGGCGTCGGCTTCCTGCCCCAAGGGCTCGCCCGGTACCTGCACACGGTATTCGACGCGAACGTGACATCCGTCGAGGAGCACAGGCAGGAGGCACGGGTCTCCTGGACCACTGCCGCCGACGGAGAACACACCGAGAGCGCTGACGCCTGTGTCCTGGCCGTACCGCCGTCCCAAGTCCCAGCGCTACACACCTCCCTGACGGAGCGCCAGTTGGAGTACCTCCGCTCCATGCGGTACTCCCGCAGCATCCACATCGCCTTCGGCGCGGAGCGGCGTGTCGCCGAGGAATCCCTCCTCCTGCAGATCCCGCGCAGGGAGCACCCCTTCATCTGCACGTACGTGATGGAACACAACCAGGCGCCCGGTCGCGTTCCTGAAGGCAAGTCGCTGGTCAGGGCGCACTTCCGCGGCACCTGGTCCGACGACAACTGGGAGATGGCGGACTCCGCGGTGGTCGACCAGGCACTCGCCGCAACCCGCCGCCTGGGCGTGCTTCCGGAACTCGAAACCCACACCACGATGGCCGAGGTGTTCCGTGTCAGTCCGTGCGCGGTGCTCCGCCGTCCTGGCGAATACCGTGAGGTCGCCCGCTTCCGCGCGACGCTGCGGGGCGACTCAAGGGTGCAGCTGGCAGGCGGTGACCTACTGGCGCAGTCGACCACCAACAGCAGCCTCTGTTCAGGTGAGGACGCGGCCTCCCGGGTGCTCCGTCTCCTGCGACTGTCCCAACACGAGGAAAGAGCCGTCTCCCGATGAGGGCAAGTATCACCCCGTCCACCCTGCCGACCTGGCCGTCCCGCGACTTTCCCCGGGACACGGCCCAGGCCGTCGGCCAGCTCACCGAGCGGGTACTCGAAGCGGTCAACTCCGCAGGAGCCGTACGGTCGCCACGCCGAGGAGGGCTTGCGGCCGCAGGGGCTGGGTAGGCGGGGAAGCAGCATCGACCTCCCCAGGCGTTCCCCGCTTCCCCGCCAGCACGGCCCAGCTACCCGAGGACGCCCGTCTTACGCTCGCCCGTCAGCTCGGGCGCGCCACGCCGCCACCGCGGCGGTCAGCTGTTTCTGCAGATGCTCCGGCATCGGCTGCTGCTGCGTCGTTGCCATCACGGCTTCGGCGACGTCGTGCACCTTGATGTTGGTGTGCTGGGAGACCGTCGCCAAGATCTCCCAGGCATCCTCAGGCGTGCAGGACCAGGCCGCCATCAGCACTCCGCGGACGATATCGATGACCGGCCTGCGCTCCAGCGCCTCTTTGAGCTGCTCGGTCTCCACACGAAGCAACTCCGCCTGCTCCGCGAGGGGCAGCTCAACATCATCGGTCAGGGGAGAACGGGCCGAACCTTCGTCGCGGGGCGCGCCACCTGAAAGCTCTGCTCCAGTGCGGCCGCGCCGGGGACCCAGGCGCTGAGAAGGTCGCATAGCCGTCGCTTTCCCGGCAGCATCACCCCGCATTCCGACGCTGTACCGCGACGCGAGTAAGAAACAGCACAACGCGAAGCGACTCCCGCTTAGCCCGCGCACGGCGCCCTCCCGGCTTGACCAGGGGGCGGTTGACATCGTGCTGCGACGTGCGTTTGCGTAGGCGGTTGCCTCCTTGATGTGAAGAACCGGCCGGTCGCGCACGCGGAAGCCTTCCGCTTCTTCGGCGGCGTCCCGCGCCGCCTGGTGCCGGACAATCTCAAGACCGGGGTCGACAAGCCGGACCTCTACGACCCGAAGATCAACCGCTCTTATGCCGAACTCGCCACCTACTACGGCACGTTGGTGGACCCGGCCCGCGCATCGAAGCCGAAGGACAAGCCGCGGGTCGAGCGGCCCATGCCCTATGTTCGCGACTCGTTCTGGAGCGGTCGGACGTTCACCTCACTGGAGCACATGCAGGCCGAGGCCCTGCTCTGGGCCAGGAACGTCGCAGCTCAGCGGCAGTGCCGCCCGTTGGGCGGCGCGAAGCCGCTGTCCGTGTTCGAGGCGGTAGAGGCCAAGGCCCTTCTGCCGCTGCCCGAGGAGCCGTTCGTGCTGGCCCGGTGGTCACAGGCCACCGTCGGCCCGGACATCCACATCAAGGTCGGCCGCAGGCTCTACTCGGTGCCCTGGAAGCTGATCGGCCGCCGGGTCGATGTCCGCTCCACCGCCACAATGGTGCAGGTCTTCCACGAGAGCGAGCTGGTCAAGACGCACACGGCACTTGAGCAGGGCAAACGCACCGACAAAAACGACTACCCGCCCGAGAAGATCGCCTTCCAGATGCGCACGCCGATCTGGTGCCGCGGCCAAGCCTCGCAGGTCGGGGACGCCTGCCGACAGGTGATCGACCAACTGCTGGAGGTCAACGCCCTCTACCGGCTCCGGGCCGCCCAGGGAGTACTCGGACTGCGCAAGAAGTACGGCGACGCCAGACTCGAAGCCGCCTGCGCGAAGGCGGTCGCGGTCGGTGACCCGTCCTACCGGACCGTCAAGGGCATCCTGGTCGCCGGCACCGAGACTGATCCGGAACCGGAGACCGGCGACGCCGGAGCCGCGGCCTTCCTGCACGGCCCCGAGGGCCTGTTCGCCGCCACCGTCCCCCTGCAGATCCCCGGCGAGGTTCACGACGACCAGGGTCACGCCGACGCTGGCGCCGAGGAGGCCGGCCGGTGAGCGTGATGACCACCGCCCTGCGCGAGTCGCTGAAGACGCTGCGGCTGTCCGGCATGCTGGAAACCCTCGACGCCCGCCTCACCCAGGCCCAGAAGGGCGAGCTCGGGCACCTCGACTTCCTCCAGGTTCTCTGCCAGGACGAGATCAGCCGACGCGAGTCCGTCGCGCTCGAACGGCGCCTGCGCAGAGCGAAGTTCGAGCAGCAGGCCACCCTGGAGGGCTTCGACTTCGCCGCCTCCCCGAAGCTGCCCGCCGCCCAGATCCGCGACCTCGCGGCCCTGCGCTGGCTTCACTCCGGCGAGTCCGTCATCTTGTTCGGGCCCGTCGGGGTCGGGAAGACACACGTCGCCCAGGCCCTCGGCCACCAGGCCGTCCGCCAGGGCGCCAACGTCCGCTTCAGCAAGACCAGCCGCATCCTCAGCGAGCTCGCCGGCGGTCATGCAGACCGCACCTGGGACAAGCGCATGCGCGAACTCATCCGCCCTGACCTGCTGATCCTCGACGACTTCGCCATGCGCCAGCTGACCGCGTCCCAGGCCGATGACCTTTACGAACTCGTCTCCGAGCGGCAAGGACGTTCTCTGATCATCACGAGCAACCGGGCGCCCAGCGACTGGTATCCCCTCTTCCTGAACCCGGTCGTCGCCGAGTCACTGCTGGACCGGCTGATCAACGCCAGCCATCAGGTGATCATGAACGGCCCCAGCTACCGGCCCAACAAGCGGCCCAAGGATCCGACCGGCAAGCCGCCGACCGCCTAGCGTCCGGGTTGGTCGACGTTCCACTCCCTCGGCAGGGCCTCGTCACAGAAGACGCAGACGAAGTCCTCTTCGCGCACGATGTTGAGCTGCTGGCAGGAGAGGCAGCGTCGGAACACCACCTCGTGCGTGAAACCGCACGGGCGAACGATCCCGGCCTGGTCCAGGGCCTCGGCGACGGCCGACCATGAGTTGACGTCCGGGCAGTAGCCGGTCGACTGATTGCTGACCTCGCCGACCGCCCACCGCCCGGACTCCTCGCGGAAGCTGATCTCGCCGGCGCCCAGGACCGCTTCTCCACCAGCACACACCACGTGCTCACTGCGACGCGGCGCGAGACGCAGGACCCCAGCCTGATCGATAACGAAGGTGAAGGGCTCGGCCAACTCCTCCACCGTCCGAGCCGAGACCCACTCGTGGAAGTCCGCCGGCGACCGCATGCCCTGACCCTCGCCGTCCGGTCGGACGAGGCTCCTCAGCTCGGCCGGTCCGACATAGCGATAGCTCCACCCGCGCATGGTCATGCTCGCCAAACTAGACCCGACTGGGGCGAGGACCTGGGGAATTACGTGACCGCAGGGGTGGGGAATTACGTGATCGTCGACAGTACTGGACTGACTTCAAGCCCGCGCTCGGGAATCAGAGCGAGACGCTGGGGCTGCTCAGCCGCTTCGAAGCACTGCGCAACTCCGTGGCCCACAGCCGGGACCTGCTTCCCTTCGAAGAGGAACTCCTGAGCGGCATCGCCGGCGAGATCCGGAACAGGGTGACCATCTACATGAGCAGCCAGGACCCGACCGGGGACTACTTCGCGCGGATCGACAGCGTCACCGACAGCCTCGGAAACTGCATCGACAGCTTCCCGCAGGACCCCATGGAGCACGGGGTCTCGCTTCGGACCGGAGCAGTGCTGCACCCGGGCGACACGATCACCTTCCGGTGCCGCGGCACCGACCCCCCGGGCCGCGACCTCACGTGGTGGGTCATTCCGAGCCGCGACACCGACCATCCCAGCTACACGGGCCGTGATCTCGACATCGTCTGGCGCGTCAGCACTACCGACGTCGCCGCGCGCCGGGACGTCCACATCTACATGAAGAGCAGCGGCCCGTATCACCGGGTCAACGCTGGGGAATCCGGCTTCGACTATTGCGCCACGTTCATCTACACCGTCCTGCCCCGCTAGGACTCCGCACACGCGACGCCCTGAGGCACCGAGCCGGAAAACAGGCACGAACGATGGCGAACGTGCACATCTCCGTGCTCGCCGCGCTGGACGCCGCGTCGTCTGCCTCCTGCCCGGAGCGCTCGATCGCGGCCGACCGACAGCCCCTGTCGGTGCGTCCGTCCTGGCCGAATGGTCAGGCGGCCTGCTCGACGTTGTCCTGGCCGAAGTCGGGATCGTCCGTGGGCGTGGGCACGGCGCCTTTGGCAATCTTGAGGGCCTGCCGCACGGCGACCAGGGCGGCGCCTTCGACGCCATGCTTCTTGCACTGCCTCCAGTGCTCGTGACCCTGCACCATCTCGGCGGTCTTACGGAGGTCCTCCCACAGCCGGTCGTATGTCGCGGCGTCGGCGGTCTCCCAGCCGCTCGTCTCCGGGCGCCCGCGACGGTGCCACCGCTCCGGCTCCTCCGGCCATCCGCCATCGGCTTCACGAGACCAGGGCAGCCGGGCCTGGTGGGCGTGGAGCGCGGCGTACAGCTCGGCGAGCGCGCGCTGGGCGGCGAGCAGGTCCTTCGGGAAGTCCTTCGGATCGAACGGCTGGTCCTCGGCTGCGGGGGCGGAAGTGCTCATGCCTTGGATGCTTTATGTGGAATCGACCGAGGCTAGCTTGGAGCCATGGTCGATGTTCCGTGGGGCAAGTTCCCTACCCTGGCAGCGGATCAAGAAGCCCGCAGGTGGTTGCAGTTCAGCGAGCTGCGCCGCCTCGACCTCGACTGCATCACAACCGACGAACGGACCGGCGAGACCTACCCCATCTGCCTGCTGCACATCCCGCAGAACAAGACCAGCCGGCCCTTCGCCAAGCCCGTCGACCCCCTCGTCGGAGAACTGATCGACGCCTGGAAACTCGTCCGCTCGCCCCAGCCCGACCTCGCGGACCGCAAGACCGGCCTACCCCGCAAGCACCTCTTCTGCCACCGCGGCCAACTGGTTGGCAACGCCTACCTCAACGACAACATCATCCCGGCCCTCTGCCAGAAAGCCGGCATCCCCGCCGAAGACTCCCGCGGCGCCCTCACCAGCCACCGCGCCCGCAGCACCATCGCCACGCAACTCCTCAACGCCCGCGACCCCCTCACCCTCGGCGACCTGCAGCAATGGCTCGGTCACAAGCACCCTGCCAGCACCCGCTACTACGCCAAGATCCTCCAACGAACCCTGACCGCCGCCTATCGGAAAGCCGACTACTTCGCCCGCAACATCCGCACCATCGAGGTCCTCATCGACCGCGACAGCATCCTCACCGGCGCCGCCGCCGGCGGCGAACAGCCCTGGAAGTACTACGACCTCGGCGACGGCTACTGCAGCTACGACTTCTTCGCCAAGTGCCCCCACCGCATGGCCTGCGCCCGCTGTCCCTTCTACGTCCCCAAGGAGTCAACCAAGGGCCAGCTCCTCGCGGTCAAGGACGGCATCAACAGGATGCTCGAACAGGTCGACCTCAACGACGACGAGCGCGAAGCACTCGAAGGTGACCGCGACGCCGTCACCGCGCTGGTCGAGAGGCTGGCCGACATCCCCACACCTGCGGGGCCCACACCCAAAGAACTGGGCACGGAGTCCGCCTTCATCCCCCTCACCGACACCATCTCCCGAGAGAGAGACAGCTGAGCAAGACTGGCCGCCTTCGCCAGGCCGCAATCGCCTGCGGACAGTTCCCACTCAGGGTTGGGCATCCACGTCTGCGATGAGCTCCGCCGCGGTGACGCCCGGCTGGACTCGAACATCGAAGTTGTATCCCTGATCGCAGAACACCAGCTCGACGGAATCCGGCATCAGCCGGCGAAGCAAGCAGGCGACCTGCGCCGAGTCTGCCAGGGCCGCGTCCAAGTACAGGCCCGTCCCATCATCCGGCAGAAGCACCTCACCCGGGCCCTCATCCGTGCAGAAGCTCCAGCTGAAGGCACATACCTCACTGCGTTGCGTCGGATCGGCTTCGACCTCGGCCCAGAGTTCCGTGATCCCGGAAGTCACGGCGGCTGAGCTGACCCGCCAGGTGGTGGTCGAACCATCGAAGAACGCCATGAACGCAGCCATGCCGCGTGTCTACCACGCCCGGTCACGCACCCCACAACCGCCCCGGGAGGGCCCTCCCTCCCCCAGACGAAAGGTCACGAACCTGTCTCGATTCTCAATAACTTGCCAGTTCGACCCGCTGACAACATCGCGCACCCAGGTCTCCGTGACGGGCCCCTGCCGATCATCGGTCCGGCGCCAGCATGGAAGCTCAGCGCACACGCCAGCCGACTTCGGGGTCCGGCTTCGGACCTGCGACTTTTCGAGATAGATGACACGGGATGTGAGGGCTGACCTCGGCCGTGCAGTGCTCTGGTCGCTCTAACTGGCACCGGAAGGCCGTTCTTTTTTGCCACCCTCGCCTGCTTTCGCTCCAGTAGACACCAGCTTCGCAGTTCGGCAGAGCCTGGTAGGCCACTGGCCCTCCTCGGGGAAGAAGCCAGCGTGCTCACGCAGTCGCCGCCGATGAATTCGAGGTGCCAACTACGCATCCTCGCCACTGCAGGGGCGTTGGCGGGGACGGACGAGTCGGAAGGGCCGCCCCTCGTCATCGGCGATGACCACCCCGGACTCTCCGTTGCAGACCCAGTGGACGCCGACGCGCCACTGCACGTCCCCGGCGCTATCCAGTGCAGCACGAAGGACGAAGACTTCAGGGTCGTCCGGTGCAACCGTGTACGGGAAGTCCGGCACTCCCTCGGCCGGTTCCAACCGAGGAGTCGAGGCGTCGAGACCCACGTTGAGACGCATGCCTGGATTCACGTCACTCAACTGAACGTTGAACGTCCGCCTCGGCCTCCCCTTTGGCCGGCGCCTAGGAAGGATCTGGACGTCAGGCGGAGCGGACCGTGACTCGATCTGCACGCTGAGACCCGTCAGGATCACAGCACGATTAACGACGGCCTCCACGGCCACGTAGACGCTCGTCCGCCAGAGGGCGACAACGTTGGCCCTACGCGCATCGACGTCCTCGGGGATCGGCCCGATGTGTCCCCTGTCGACGGCTCTGTCGGCTTCTTGACTCCCCGTGACGACGATCGGAGTCGAAGGCTTCGGGTCCAGTACAACCGCACGACCCCGGGCGACACTCCTGTCGGCGCTGCGCGCTACGAGCCCGCTGACAGCGGAGGCGAGTCCTGCCAGCACTGCCGCCACGATCCACTTGCCGATCCCGGGTACTGCAACAGCAACTACGACTGCGGCAAGCAGTGATGCAACTGCCCCAATCCGCATAACGAGTTGACGAGATCGCACGATACCCCCAGGTGCTCATGATGGCCCATCCTGCCGCTGTCGGACTGTGCCGGGTCGCGATAGTCGGCGCCAGTTGACCGCCGCGACCTCGTGTTCTCTACCTGGCAGGACGCGCTTGTTGGCACCGTCGGGACACGGCACTTGGCACCAACGGCATCTCGGCAAGCCGAGCTGCGACCGTCCCCGAGGATCTGGCCTGGTACGAGTTGGGCATCGACGAACCGGACGAGCCCCGGGAGTACAGCTGTGAGGAGTGCGGGTTCTTCGGCACCGGGTTCCACTGCTGTGAGTGCGGCGCCACCCACGAGTACCACTGTGTGTGCTGAGCCGGCCTCGACCACGGCTGCGGCCGTCGACCTGGTCGGGCGCGGGCTGGCGGTGTTCCCGCTCCCGGCCGGCGGCCGACGGCCGGCCCGGGGCGGGTGGCATGCCCGCTGCCTGACCGAGCCCTCCCGTATCCGCGCCGTGTGGCGGGAGGGCGACAACATCGGCGTCGGCTGCCGCGCCTCCCGAGTGGTCGGGCTGGACCTGGACGTCGACGGGGACGGCCAGGCCGTGCTCGCCGCCCTCGCCGCCCGGGTCGCAGAGGACTGGCCCGACACCTTGACGGTGCGGACCCCGAGCGGGGGCCTGCACCTGTACTTCCGCGCCCCGGGCGACTGCACCATCGCCAGCGTCTCCGGCGGCCGGACGGCGCTCGGGCCGGGTATCGACGTCCGCGGTCCCGGCCGACGCAGCGGCGGGTATCTCATCGGACCCGGATACGCCGTGACCGGCATGCCCTACACCATCACCCGGGATGTCCCGATCCTCGAACTCCCTGGCTGGATCGCAAAACGGCTCACCATCCTCCCAGCATGAAACCCACGCAAAGAGCCTGCTCACCACGGCCGCGCCCCGCATTGTCAGTGGCACCCTCTACGGTAGATCCCGTAGTAGACGGCATGCCGCGAACCGCCGTTTCCGCTGCTGCCCCCGCGGCCACGCCGCACCGGGGCAGCGCCGCCGGACAAGGACCGAGGTCGGGTCCCGCGCAGCACCACCCGAACAACCCGTCTGTCCGGCTGCGCCCCTTTCACGCGACGTCCGGCGGGAAGCGTGGGGTCCCGCTGTGGAGACGACCGTGACCAAAACCGGCAGCGACCACCTCAAGCGACTGGCCCGCGAGATCGCCCGCACCACAGGCCGGCGCTTCCCCGACGTCCTCGCCGCGTTGCGTCGTGCACCCCGCCCGTCGACGCCGCGTCGCTCGACGGAACTCGTCCTGCTCTGCAACGGCCTCGCGCACCCCATCGACGGCGGCCGCTGCGCCCGCCCCGCCGGCCACCACCTGCTCGACGGCACCTGGTCCTGGTGTTCCCCCGAGCCCGGCCTTCCCGCCCACATCTGGCAGGGCTACCACCAGGCCGCCGACGAGGCCCGCCAGACGCAGCACGAAACCTGGCTGGCCTCCCTGACCCCGGCCGAGCGCGCCGACTGGGAAGCCGAGCAGGAGGCGGCGTACTGGGCGGACATGGCGGCCGAGGCCCGCGAGCCGTACGACCCCTACGACGACAAGCACGACGAACTGGTCTGGGACGCCCTGGACGACGAACGCCGGGCCGACGAGACGGACTTCGACGAGTACGACGACGGCGACTGGGCCGACGACATCGACTACTTCATCAAGCACGTCAACGCCAGCGCCGACGCCTACGGGCTGGAGACCATCCCCGATGTAGGCTCGTATTTGGAATGTCCTGTTCCGTTCCAGCGGCCTGTGTGTTCTCGGAATGTCTCATTCGTGGGCCACCGCACTTTGTCTCACGATCTTGACCCCTTGAGTCCGGGAGGAGGTTGGGGACTGTGCGCCGTCGTCCGACTCGACCTGGGTAGTTGCACGCGGACGCCGGGGTGGCCGCACAGTTCACAGTTCTCCTCTGACGCGAGTTCGGCTGCCTCGGCGCCATCACCAACTCCGAGCAGCTGAGCTTGGCGAGGACGATCGCAAGGGCAGCGCCCCCATCAACCGGCTCCGCGTCTATGCCACCGGTCACGTCCTGGGCGATTCGCTACGGCAGGTACGCGCCTTCTAAGCTGAACCATCTAAAGCCAAATCACATGCGTCCTGATCGACGTATACCAGAACATCCTTCAAAGACATGCAGTTCTCTGGGAGCATGAGAGCCCGCAACTGCTGTTGATAAGGGGGAAGTTGTGGTGATCGGAGAGGGCGTACTCCCGGAGAGCGGGATCGCGCTGACGGTTTCTGACCAGTCGCAGCTCCTGCCACTGCGTGACTGGTTGCGAGAGCAGCCGGGCGCCGAGGTTGCGGTTACCCCGGGAGCGGTGGGGCCAGGCGAGCTCGGTGTGCTGGAGATGCTGACAGTTCTCGGCGGGAGCAGCGGCGCGGTGGCGGTGTTCAAGGCGCTTCCGGACTTCATCCGCTCGCGGCGGTCCGGCTTCCGGATCGAGACGACTGTCCACGGGCAGCCGTTCGTTCTTGACGCGACCAACGTCGACGAGGTCATGCCCATCCTGGAGCGGCTGCTTGACGATGACTGACAGCGGCCTGCGGCGCGACTACTCACGCTCCCGGGCAGTGTTGATGGGTTGCTGGGACTACGCCCATCTGAGGCCAGTACAACCAGCAAGCAACAGCCTGAAGCGAATGAGGGAGCTGTTGACAGGCCCGTTGTGCGGATGGCCGGCAGATCGCGTGCAAGAGCTGCGCAACGTTTCCCGTCGCGGCGATGTGCCCGATCGGCTGATGGAACTGTTCGCGGACACCGCCGACGTCGCGCTGTTCTACTTCGTGGGGCACGGCCAGTTGCATGGCGATGAGCTGTGCCTGGCGCTGCGGGAATCACCCGAAGTCGGGCCCCGCCGCGTGACCACCGGCCTGCCGTTCTCCGACGTGCGAGCAGCGCTGCGCGAGTGCGATGCGAAAACGAAGATCGTCATCCTGGACTGCTGCTTCTCCGGAACCGCGGCCCGGCCCGAGCACGGACTGACGTCGGCGTCTGCCGACGTCATCGACAAGACGCTAGGCACGGGCGCGTTCACCATGGCCGCGAGCGGCGCGTACCGGACCGCCTGGTTCGAGTCCGACACGAACGTAGACAATCCTCAGACGTACTTCACCAAATACCTGATCGATGTGGTGGAGCAAGGGCTCCCCGGATATCCCGAGGGCCTTCCTCTCGGCCCTGTCTTCGCGCGGACGGCCGACGCGCTGGCACGTGATCGCCGCCCGGAACCGACCCGGTCGGTCCGGCATGACGCGGACCGATTCATCCTGGCTCACAATGTCGCTGGTGCGGGCGTGTCCAATACCTCGCCCACCAAACCCAAAATCTACGACGCGAATAAACGTCGGTCGCGTCGGCCTTGGGCCGTTCTGGCTGCGATTGCGCTCCCCTGCGTTCTCTTCGGTGGAGCACTCGCATTCGCGCTCAATACAGCTTTTGGCGCATCAGGTCAGGACAAGGGGCCGCCCCCGAAAAGTGCTCCGGTCACTACGCCCGGTAAGTCACTCTATTCCAGTGGAGGCGAGAGCACTCACCCCACAACCACGAGCCCTAGCCCTTCGATGAGCAACCGAGACAAACAATTCGCGGCGGTGAAGGCGGGCGACTGTTTCGACACCGTCTATGACCTGCTCGATGGTTACGCACTGGATGATGATGGCGGAGGGCCAGAGGTCGTGCCCTGCACATCTCCTCGCGCCTACTACAAGGTGACCCACATTTATCGCCCTGCAACCAATGGCGCGTGCACGGAGACCGACGACGGGCGAGGCGAATGGCCCAATTCGGGCCCTGGGCGCTCTGATGTAACACTCTGCATTGACCGGTTCTTCCAGGCAGGGCAGTGTTTTCTCGCCAGGGGCGACAACGAACCGACGAGTACCTACGTACTGAAGGGTCGTGACTGCAGCGTCCTATTGAACCTCGACAAGCCGAATAATTTCCTGATGAAGATCATTGCAGTCAAGCCAGGTTCCAGCACTGTCAACGACTGCCCTAAGCAATATCCGGGGCAGAATATCTATTCGACTCGCGCCCTCGACGACGCAAAGCTGCTGTGCTTGAAGGTTGCGATTCACGGCGCCTGAACCTCTCTTACTCTGAAGGAGTGCGGGCCAGCGGAAGTTCCTCGATCACGCTCCAGGTGTAGTAGCCCTTGTCCGGGTGCTGGTACTGGCATAGATCGAGACCGGGATCAGCACCACTACGTGCAAACGATCAGCCATGCGTTCGTCTCACTGCCTTGTCCCTTGGGTCAGAAGAAGGCCACCGTCAATGAGAAAGGGACATTGGAAAAGCGAGCCTACACCCGACGCGCACGTCCGCTCGCACATGTTCCGGAGAACGATGTCGGTGATCACCGGGCGCGAGCCGGGCTCCGAAGTCGCCCTCGGCCTCCAACTGAAGCACGCCGCCCGCCGGGCACTGGCCAACTGCACCACGCAGGGCTACGCGCAGATGGACACCACGTGGGCCAAGGAGTTCGACTAGCAACTCGAGTACGCCGCCGCACTCCGGTTGGTCGACCTGCTCAGGGCCCGCCGGACAGGCGAGAAGGTCGCGGTCGGGCCCGGCGCCGACCGGCTCCACGCCGGCCTGGACACGGTCATCTCGACCATGAACGAGGACCCCGTCCTACGGGCGCAGATCGCCGATGAACAGGCCGAGGCAGCCCTGCTCGCCACCCAGTTCGCCAACCTTCACCTGGGAACCGTCAACCACTGCATGTTCGACGCCCCGCAGGCCGAATGCCAGAACGAACTGCCCGCCGATCAGCGGGGTACGGCCCCTCTGATCGGCGCCTGCCAGCCCGACCGCTGCCGCAACTCCGTGATCACCCGACGCCACGCTCCGATCTGGATCGCCGAGGAAGACGACCTCACAGACAGAGCCCAGGACCCCGCCCTGTCACCACCTGGCCGCGAGGCCGTCCTGATTCGTCTCGCCGATGTCCAGCGCATCACCCGCGCGCTTCGTCAGGAAGGAGTCACCCGCTGATGCCGGTGTCCGCCAAGACCGCCACCAAGCTCCGCGAGGCCATGGCCCGGCTGCTGGCCGGCGAGCCCCTGCACACCGACGGCGCCCTCACCAAGGAGAACCTCGCCCGAGAAGCCCAGGTCAGCCACGCGACCGTCCACCGCGCCGACGACATCCGCGCCGAGTGGAACGCCAAGGTCGCCCGACCGGTCCTCCGCACCCCCGGCGAGGTCACCCGGGACGAGACGATCGCCGCGCTTCGTAAGCAGCTTCGTGAGGCGAGAGCCGCGATCACGCAGCTCAACGGCAAACTTGACGCCCTCGCTACGGTGACCACGAACCTCTACCACGAGAACCAGGCCCTGAAGAAGCGCAACAGCAGCCGAAGGCTGACCCCTCTCCCCTCCTCTGAGTGAGCACGTTCACTGACCGGGGCAGGTAGTGGAGGGCGAGGCAGGCTTGGCAGGTGGGCGCGGATCTCGCACACCTGCTCCGGTCTTCTGGCGTTCGTCATCGTCTCGACCGCCCTGTTCCACGCCTGGCGCGCTTCGGGAATACACCCCTGCACGGCCCATTTCCACCTCGACTCGACCTGCATCGCTTCTTCACGGGCACGGCGGCCGGTAGGCGATGTCTCCGACGTACTGCCGCCACTCCTTCTCCGTGAGGGTGTGTTTCGTGACAGCGCAGATGCGTCTGATGGCCCGGTCGGGGTTCAGCTCCCACAGCCGGGCCGTACCGTCTTCGCTGCCTGTGGCGAGGAAACGCCCGTCGGCGCTGAAAGCGACGGCGGACACGGGCTTGGAGTGCTCCGTGAGCGGGTTCCCGAGGAGCGTCGGCCGGCCGCTGGCGGTCAGGTCCCACAGCCGGACGTCTTCGTCGTCGCCGGCGGTGGCGAGAGTGTGCCCGTCGGGGCCGAACGCCACTCCGCCGAAGGAGTTCGCACCGTCGTCGACAAGAAGGCCGAGGCCGATACTGCCGTTGCGCAGCTTCTTGGGGTGTGCGGGATCGCCGACGCCCCAGAACGAGCCCTTGTACTCGTGATTCGTGCTGGCGAGCGTGCGTCCGTCGGCGCTGAAAGCCACGTCGGTGACGCCGTCGTTGGTGTTGGTGAGAGGTTTGCCCAGTCGCTTGGGGTGGGCGGGGTTTTTGGTGTCCCACAGGTAGATCTGGGTCTGTTCGACGGCGGCGGCGAGCGTGTGCCCGTCAGGGCTGAAGGCCAGCGCCGAGATCCGGGGCCCCTCCACGTTCAAAGGGGGGCCTAGTAGGGCTCCGTTAGGTCTGTCTCGTGGTCCTGTTTGGGGGCATGTTGGGGGTGTGGACGCACATGAAGTGAACCGTGCCCGGGCGATGTTGGCGTTATTCGTGGCTGATGTGTTCGCGTCGGTGCCGCGCAAGGATCAGCGGGCGAAGGGCGACTGCTATCTGCGCGGGCTGATGCTGGACG
>NZ_JBEZKI010000068.1:0-18925 GCF_040651615.1 Streptomyces sp. NPDC048417
CCGGACAGAACAGCCGGAAGACAGCCCAGCAGGGCGTCAGTCAGTGCCCGAGCCACGACCACCGGAACCTGAGTATCAGCATCAATGTCAGTGCCACCCTCTATCGTCCGAGCCATGACGACCCTCCCGCGCCCCACCGCCGCCCTCTCGGCGGACGAAGCCCGCCGTATCGCCCTGAGGGCACAGGGCTTCCTCGGCGCCCCCGACCGCCGCTCGGGCGTCCGGGGCGTGCTCCGCCACCTCGGCGCGGTCCAACTCGACACCATCTCGGTCCTCGCCCGCTCCCACGAGCTCATCCCGTACGCCCGCCTCGGCGCCGTCGGCCGCAAGACGGTCGACGACGCCTACTGGACGACAGGATCTTCCGGCGCGCCTCCGGCACGACCCCACGCGTTCGAGTACTGGTCGCACGCCGCCTGCATCCTGCCCATCGAGGAGTGGCCGCACTTCGCCTTCCGCCGCCGCGCTTACCGCGACCGCCCGCACTGGAGCCACGACCTCCCCGACGGCGCCTACGACCAGGTCATCAAGCAGCTGCGCACCGAAGGGCCGCTGACCGCCACGGAGTTGGGCGGCGCGAAGAAGACCAGCGAGTGGTGGGACTGGTCCGGCACCAAGGTCGCCGTGGAGCGCGCGCTGATGTACGGCGAGGTGGTGTGCGTCCAGCGACGCGGCTGGAAGCGGGTGTACGACCTCGCCGAGCGCGCGGTCCCGGCCACGCTGCTGCACGACGACCTGGACGACACCGAGTGCCTGCGCCGCCTGGTCCGGCTGGCCGGGCAGTCGCTGGGCGTCGGCACGCGCGCGGACATCGCCGACTACCACCGGCTCAAGGGGGAGCAGGTCGACGCGGTGATCGCCGACTCGGGCCTGGTCCCGGTGGAGGTGGAGGGCTGGTCCAAGGCCGCCTGGGCGGACCCGGCGGCCCTGGCCACGCCTCCGCGCGGCCGGCACCGTACGACCCTGCTCTCCCCCTTCGACTCCCTGATCTGGGACCGGGCGCGCAGCGAGCGGATCTTCGGCTTCACCCACCGCCTGGAGGCGTACGTCCCGAAGCCGAAGCGGGTGTACGGCTACTACGCGATGCCGGTGCTGGCCGGCGGCCGTCTGGTGGGCCGGGTGGACCCGGCGCGTGAGGGGGGCGGCGTCCTGGTGGCGCGCCAGGTCACGCTGGACGGCCTGAAGGCGGTTCCGGCGGTGGCGGAGGCGCTCGTCGAGGCGGCGAGCTGGGTGAACTGCACGACGGTCCGGGTGGAGCGGGTGGACGCCCCGGAACTGCGCGAACCGCTCGTCCGGGAAGTCACCCGCGCGCTGACGGACGCGCTGCGCTGACCGGCGTCGGCGGCCTCAGCGGATCTCCAGGATCTTCTCCCGCATCGCGTAGACCACCGCCTCCATCCTGGAGTGCAGCTGCAGCTTCTCCAGGATGTTGCGCACATGGTTCTTCACGGTGTTCTCGGAGATGAACAACTCCTTCGCGATATCGCGGTTGTTCATGCCCGTGGCGACGAGTTTGAGCACTTCGAGTTCACGGTCGGTGAGCCGTGGCGCCGGCACCAACCGGCGTTCGTCGGTGCGCTGGATCATCGACTTGAACTCGGTGAGGAGTTTCGACGCCATGGACGGGCTGATCTGCGACTGCCCGTCGGCCACCGCGCGAATGGCGGTGGCCACCTCGTCGGTCGAGATCTCCTTGAGGAGATATCCGGTCGCGCCCGCCTTGATCGCGTCGTAGAGATCGGCCTCTTCGTCGCTGATCGTCAGCATGATGATCTTCGCGCTGGGTGCGACCTCCTTGATGGAGGTGCAGGCCTCGATACCGCCGCGTTTGGGCATCCGGACGTCCATCAGCACGATGTCCGGCAGCAGGTCGGCGGCCTTGTCGACGGCCTCGGCGCCGTCACCCGCCTCCCCTACGACCTGGATGTCCTCCTCGGCGGCGAGCACGATCTCCAGGCCGCGGCGGAAAAGGGCGTGATCGTCCACGACAAGGACTCTGATCGGTTCCTTGCGCGAGGTGCCTCCCGCGTCCGGGCCCAGCCCGACGACGCCGCCGTCGGCGTCGTCCTGCATCGGTCCGAAGCTGTCCGCCATCGTTCCTCCCCCTGAAGGCTGTGGCCTGTGGTGCTGTGCCATCGCCAACCCAAGGCAGCGGCCCACTGGTTGGACCGTTGCGGCCATGATTCCATGCCCGGGCGACAACGCGGTGACGGAGCGGGGCGCGAAGTGGTCGCGCACCGGTGCCCCCGGGGGCGCACACACGCTTCCAGGGGCACAGGTCCAGCTACCGGGCGGGCGGGTCAGCCGCCCAGTGTGCCTCCCGCCGCCGGGGGTTGCGCCTGGGCAACCATCGGGTCCGTGCTGAGGTGGATGACACCGTAGTCGTACGCGTGCCGCCGGTAGACGACACTCGGCTCCTTGGTCTCGGAGTCGACGAACAGGTAGAAGTCGTGTCCGACCAGTTCCATCTCGTAGAGGGCCTGGTCGAGGCTCATCGGGGAGGCGACGTGGGTCTTCTCGCGGACGACGAGGGGGCCTTCGCCCTTGACCTCCAGGGAGCCCATCTTCTTGGTGGGCACACCGTCGGGCTCTTCCTCCTGGACGGGGCTGCCGTTCCCGTTGAGCGTGGCTGCGTCCGGGACGTGGTCGGGGACCTCGGCAGCCGAGATCCGCTGCGCGCCGCGGCGCGAGAACCGCTTGTCGTGCTGCTTGCGCAGCCGCGCGTCCAGCTTCTCCGCCGCCAGGTCGAGTGCCGCGTACGGGTCGTTGGCCGCTGCCTCCGCCCGGATCACCGGACCGCGGGAGCGGAGCGTGATCTCCACTCGGTCGCAACGGTCGGCCTGACGGGGGTTGGGCTCCTTGGACACCTCGACGTCGAGGCTGATCACCTTGCCGTCGAGCTTCTGGATCTTCTCCAGCTTCAGCTTCTCGGCCACGTGCTTGCGGAACCGCTCGGGCACCTCGGTCTTGCGGCCCTTGACGACGATGTCCACGCAGAACTCCGTTCCCGGAGCGCTCCGCGCCACTGGCGGAGCATCTCCCTTTTTGCACCCGACTCCGGTGAACCCCGGAGCCTCGGACTCGGCGACTTCACCTCCTCCTCCCCCATGGGCAAGATCTGCACCCCAGCACCGCGATGATTACGGAAAACTCGCGGCACGGCATTCGGATACGGGAGGCATGGCCTGCGGCTTTCTCCCTCACACCGAACATATCTCGCCCGGACGGATGTCGTCACCCTCTACTGATGCGTACCTCCATTCAGGCGAATTGGCCCGGTCACTACCTGCAACGATGAGCGTTCACAGTCAGTTCCGGTTCATTTCGAAAGAATCTGGTGCCGCCGCGACCACAGCCGCACGGATCAGCCACGTGGGAGCGTTCTCCTCGGCCATTCCCGGTGCGTCCCGTGTCCACTTCGCCCGCTCTTCTCTCGGTCCGGCGATCCGTTCCTCCCTACCTTCCCAAGCCGCGCGCCGATACACGGCCGTTGTCTCCTTTCCTCCCCCTCCGGACTCGGTCGCCTCCCGTACCGCACGCGCCGCCTCCGCGAGGGTGGCGCCGGTCGTGACGAGGTCGTCGACGAGGATGACGCGGCTGCCCGCGAGCAGCCGGGCACCGCCCGCCGTCACCTCCAGCGCGCCGTCGATGTTCGCCAGGCGCTGCCGGGAGTTGAGCCCCGACTGGTCGGCCACGGCCCGCCGCTGCCGCAGCACCGGGGCCACCCGGGCCGGAGCCCCGGCGCGCCGCAGCTCCGTGGCCGCCGCGAGGGCGATCCGGCGCACCGGATCGTGCCCGCGCGCCCGCACGGCCCACGGTGCGGAAGGCACCGGCACGAGAAGCAGGGGCCCGCCGACCCGGGCACCGGCGCTCCCGTCCCAGCTCCCGTCACCGGGCCCGGTCATCACGCCACCGGTGTCGCGGCCGGCCTCGCGCGTCGCGTCGTCGGTCCAGGACGCCACGATCCTCACGGTCCGGGCCGTCCGAGCCGTCCGGGTCGTCCGGCTCTCCCGGAGCCCGACCCGCACCGCTCCCGCCAGGGCCGCGCCCAGGGCCCCGGCGAGTGCCAGCGCGCCCCGTTCCTTGTGGGCGAGGAGAGCCGCCCGTACCTCGTCCGCGTAAGGCGCCGCCGCGTGCACCGCCGGTAGCCCGGGCGGCTCCGGCACCGGTCGCACCCGGCGCGGTACGGCCCCGCTCAGGGCGGCACGGCACTCGGCACAGAGCACCGTGCGAGGCGTCCCACAGCCTCCGCACTCGGCCGGGAGCACCAGGTCGGTGAGGTCCTGCCACCACCCCCGCATGTGCCCACTGTGCCAATGCCCGGCCACATCGGCCACCCCTGTGGACAACGGCCTGTGGACAACTCCATGGGACACGCGCAACGCGTCACCCGCACGGGTGAGGAGACCGGTGGTCCACCCGAGAACGGTCGCCCTGGGCACACAGCCCCGGGGGCTCCGCACAAAATCGTCCCGACTGCACGGACAACGGGCGCCCCACCCGAACAAGGCAGCCGTCCCGTCGGCTCCGCGCCGGACCGGGACGGCCGCCCTCACGCCGTTCTCCGCGCTCAGCCCGGATAGACCGGCACCGAACCGTCCTTGACCACCTTCTGCCACTGATCCCCGGACGGCAGCCGGACGATCCCGTCGTCCTGCGAGTCGGCCACCAGCGGCACCCCGTCGTCCTCGGACGCGGCGATCGCCAGGACACCCGTGAGGGCGGCGGGCGCCGGCCCGTCCGGCGTGGAGCCGTCGACCTGGACGTACCGCGTCTGCTGCACTCCGCCCTGCTCGCGCCCGACCACCACGAGCCGGCTGTCCCCGGCCCAGGACATCGCGGTGACCTCCTCGGAGCCGGGGGTGGCGGAACGCAGTTCGAGGACCGAAACCTCCTGCTGGTCATCGGACTTGGTGCGCTCGATCCGCCCCACGAGCAACGACTGCTTGCCGCCCTTCTCCACGACGAGCGCGATCCGCACCCCGTCGGCGGCGACCCGCACGTCCTCGATACGGCCGTTCAGCTCGGGGATCTGCACGGCCAGCGGCTGGCCGACGCCCTGCGCCAGCATGTACAGCTGCGACTTGCCGGGTCCCCGGTCGGCCACCCACAGGTCACCCCGGGCGTCCCAGCTCGGTGCCGTCAACCGGTCGGCCTCGGTCGCCCCGTGGCTGGTCAGCACGGCGTCGCCCAGCGAACCGTCCGACGCGAGCGAGGTGACGTACAGCGACTTGCCGTCGCCGGTGACCCCGGCAGCGGTCCGCTCGTCGCGGGCGACCGCCACCGACCGCAGCGACTTGGTACCCGCGCCGAACGGGCCCGGCACGGCGACCGCGCTGGTGCCGGTACCGCCGGTCGTCATCCGCACCAGCCGGTGCTTGGCGTCGAGGAAGTACAGGTAGTCGGGCCGCTTGGCGGAGGGGCGCCAAGCGGTTTCCTCAGCCTGTTCCTCGCCGACGTCGCACATCCGGCCGCCGTTGACGGACTGCAGCGTGACCGCGTCCAGGGTGGGCGTCAGGTTCCGCAGCGTGAACAGCAACTGCGTCGCCATCTCGATGCACTTGGCCGAGCCGATCCGGGACGCCTTGACGTTCAACGGCACGGTGAGGCCGTTCTGGTCGTCCGGTGCCAGCCCGGCCACACCCTTCTTCAGCGCCGTACCCGTCGGGAAGCTCGAACGGACCACCGGGCCGAGCCAGCTGGTGGGGCCTTTGAGCAGCGAACGCACCAGTTGGGTCGTCGGATCCACCGAGCTGCGCACGAAGACGGGGTCGGCGACCGCCACCGGCTGCCCGGTCTCTCCCGCCGAGGTGCCGGAGGCGAAGTAGTACTTGTTGACGGACGTGTAGTTGCGCTGGAAGTCGGACTTGCCCATCACCACACCCTGCGGCAGCGAGTCGATCCGCCACTGCCCGCTCTTGGCGTCCTTCGTCAGATGCACCGTCCTCTGGTACATCCCGTCGGCGGGTGTGTACGCCTGCTGCGCGTCGACGGTGGCCACCCGGCTGCCCTGGAGCGAGTAGGTGATGCCGTACGTGCCCTCCCGGCCGGCCGGGCGCGGGTCGGTCTGGATACTCGGCCCGTTCGCCAGCACCGTGGCCTGCGACTCCGGCCGCCAGTTCTTCGCGGCGGTCGAGGTCAGATACTTGCGCGCCGTGTCATAGCGCGGATCGTCGCTGGTCAGAGCCTCCAGGAAGCCCTGGACGATCTCGGTGGAGGAGGCGTCCTGCTGTGGCGGCATGGCGAAAACCCGCACCTGCGTGTCCTGCCGTGGCGTGGACTCGACATCCCGCAGATCGCCGCTGTCCGGCATGGAGGCACAGCCCGCCAGCAACACGGCCCCGCAGGCGGCGTACGCCATAGCGCGCACCGGTCTGGGCCGCGCGCTCCCCTCGCGGTCAGCGACCACGAAATGCCTCCCCTGGCTTGTTCGACTATTCCGGCCCACCGACGCTCCCGTCGTCCGCCGGGCCGGTCCCGGGCGTGCCCTCCTGGCGCCGTGCGCCCCCACTGGGCCTGGGCACCACGCGCGCGCCGTTGCCGGGCAGCGCGGTCGGGTCCGCGGTGGGGGCCACGGTGGCCATCCGCTGCGCCATGGGAGCGAGCGCCGCCCCCTGTGCGCCGCCGGACTGCACCGGCACGGTGGCCCGCTTGTCCGCGCCGCCGTTCGGCAGACCGGCGTCGTTGAGCCCCCGGCTACGCCGGGAGTCCTTGGGTTCCAGGGGTATCGGCGAGCCCCGCAGCGGCTCGTCAGCGGTCCGCGGCAGCGTCAGCCGGAACTGCGAACCGCCGCCCGGCTCCCCCCACGCCTGCAGCCAGCCGCCGTGCAGCCGCGCGTCCTCCAGGGCGATCGACAGCCCCAGGCCCGTACCGCCGGTGGTACGCGCGCGTGCCGGGTCCGCCCGCCAGAAGCGGCTGAAGACCCGGGTCGCCTCGCCGGGCTTGAGCCCGACGCCGTAGTCGCGCACCGCGATCGCGACCGCCCCGCCGGCCGAGGCCAGCTTGACGACCACGTCCTTGCCCTCGCCGTGCTCCACGGCGTTGACGACCAGGTTGCGCAGTACCCGCTCCACCCGCCGGGCGTCCGCCTCGGCGACCACGGGCTGCAGGTCGCCGAGCACGCGTATGTGCGTGCCCTTGCGCTCCGCGAGCGGCGCGGCTCCACTGACGACCCGGCGTACGACCTCTCTGAGGTCTATCGGCTCCGCCTCCAGCGCCGCCGCGCCCGCGTCGAAGCGGCTGATCTCCAGCAGGTCAGCGAGCAGCGACTCGAACCGGTCCAGCTGGTCAGCGAGAAGCTCCGCGGACCGCGCGGTCACCGGGTCGAAGTCCTCGCGCGCCTCGTGGATGACGTCGGCTGCCATCCGCACGGTCGTCAACGGCGTACGCAGCTCGTGCGACACGTCCGACACGAACCGGCGCTGCATCCGCGACAGGTCCTCCAGCTGCTGGATCTTCAGCTGAAGGTTCTGCGCCATCTTGTTGAAAGCCTCGCCGAGCCGCGCGATGTCGTCCTCGCCGGTGACCTTCATCCGCTCCTGGAGCCGCCCGGCGGACAGCCGCTCGGCGATCCCGGCCGCCATCCGCACGGGTGTGACGACCTGCCGCACCACCAGCCAGGCGATGGCCCCGAGCAGTACGACGACGAAGAGCCCGGCGGTCGCGAGCGTGCCCTTGACCAGGCTGAGGGACTTCTCCTCCTGGGTGAGCGGGAAGAGGTAGTACAGCTCGTACGGGTCGCCGTTCGGGTCGTTGACCTGCTTGCCGATGACCAGGGCCGGCTGCGACTCCTTGTCGCTGTCCTTGTAGACGATCCGCGTGTAACTCTGCGCGGCGGTCATGCTGCCGTTGATCCGCGTACGCAGGTCGTCGGGCACGCTGGACGTCGGGTCGACCTGGCCGGAGGCACGCGGACCGCGCCCGCCGCCGCTGTTGTCGCCCGCGGGCAGCGTCACCACGTCGAAGGCGCCCTGGCCACCGCTGGAGAGGGACTCGACAAGGTCGCTCATCCACGGGGTGAGGTTCTGCGGCTGCCGTCCGTCCGCCGACGCGGCGGTGTCACCGGTACCGGCCGCGGCCTCGTCGGCCTTCTGCTTGGCCACCGCGAAACCGCCGGTGGCCTGGCTCTGCGAGGCCTTCACCTTGGCGTCCAGCAGGCCGTTGCGCACCTGCCCGATGACGACGAATCCGAGCAGCAGAACGACGCCCAGCGACATCAGCAGGGTCGTGGCGACGACCTTGAGCTGGATGTTGCGCCGCCACAGCCGCATGACCGGCAGCAGCGGCCGGCGCACCCAGCGCATGAACAGCCGCAGCACCGGGCTGCCCTGGACCCCGCCCTGCAGCAGCCCGCCCTCGAAGAGCAGCGCCCAGCGCGAACCGGGCCTCTTGCCGCCGACAGGCCGCCCCGGACGGTCCCCGGACCGGCCGGGGGCCGAAGCGGCACTGTCCCCGGACATGTCAGCTCGGTCCGGCCTTGTATCCGACACCACGGACGGTCACCACGATCTCCGGCCGCTCCGGGTCCTTCTCGACCTTGGAGCGCAGCCGCTGGACGTGAACGTTGACGAGACGGGTGTCCGCCGCGTGCCGGTAGCCCCAGACCTGCTCCAGGAGCACCTCCCGCGTGAACACCTGCCACGGCTTGCGGGCGAGCGCGACCAGCAGGTCGAACTCCAGCGGGGTCAGCGCGATCGACTGCCCGTCCCGCTTCACCGAGTGCCCGGCCACGTCGATGACCAGGTCACCTATGGCGAGCTGCTCCGGCGCCGGCTCCTCCGACCTGCGCAGCCGGGCCCGGATCCGGGCGACCAGCTCCTTCGGCTTGAACGGCTTCACGATGTAGTCGTCCGCGCCCGACTCCAGGCCCACGACCACATCGACGGTGTCGCTCTTCGCCGTGAGCATCACGATCGGCACCCCGGACTCTGCCCTGATCAGGCGGCACACCTCGATGCCGTCCCGGCCGGGCAGCATCAGATCCAGCAGCACCAGATCGGGCTTGCTCTCCCGGAAAGCGGCCAGCGCCTTGTCGCCGTCGGCTACGAAAGACGGCTCAAAACCTTCACCACGCAACACAATGCCGAGCATCTCGGCCAGTGCGGTGTCGTCGTCGACGACAAGGACTCGTCCCTTCATAAACGACATCATCCCATTCTCATAACAGTGAAGGTTGCGCAGGTGACCAGGCTCACCGGCCAGTGACCATAGTCGCAGGGGGCCGTCACTGTCTGCCCCCGTCCGTCGACGTCGATGTCAGGGACGGATGTCAGCTCACGTGCACGACGGGTGTGCCGAGGATACCGAGCGGCCAAGCGCGATGGCCTGGGCAGAGGCACGCTCTGAGCATGGCTCGATCAGCTCTGCCGCTTTCGCGCATATGCCCCCTACTCTCCGCATCCATGGGGAAAGCGGTGCGTCTGTACTGGGGATACATAGCGGTTGCGGCTCTCATCGTGGCGTGGAGCCAGCAGTGGTCACTACCAGTCGTTGTCGCTCTGTCGGTCGCGGTCTCGGTCTACGCCTCCTTCCAGGTGCCGGTCTGGTGCGGAGCGGTCAACCGAGACGGGAAGACCTACTGCCGCAACAACGCTTACGGCATCCTGATGGGGTGCCGTAACCGCCAGCATCGTTGGCAGAAGCTCAAGATGATCGTTCTGCGCAGCAAGGCCGGGGACTTCAGTCGAGCGGTCTTCCCGACGGCGAAAGAGAAGTTCAACGCCGTCCTAGCCGTGGGAGGTCTGCTTTCGGCTATCGCAGCGGTGATCGTTCCTGTCATGACGGGAGGCTGAAGACCTCCCTCACCATGAATCCCCCCGGCTCCCACCCCGCACCCTCGTGGGCGCGCGTCGGCGCAGCGCGGGCGGAGCGGGCCGAAGGCAGGAGCGGCGCCCGGAGCGGAGCCGGGAGCGCGCCCGGCGGAGCGGAGCGCAGCCGGCTTGATGAGGTAGAGAAACCTCTAAAAACTCATGGCCGGTACCGGTCTTGGTGCTGGTCAAGCCTCCGTGGTGATCTGGCAGCGAAGACCCAGGCATGAGGGGCAGGGTGCAGCAGGTCGTGGGTGACTTGGCGCAGAACCGGCCGGGCGACGCAGTGCGAAGGAAGATCCAAGAGCTTCAGCCACACCCCGTGCTGAGGCTGGTCAAGCGATGGGTGCCCGGCTCAGAGATCCGCAGTTGGTCGGACGGACTGACCGGGGAACTTGTCACCGCCAGGAAGCTGAACAAGCTCAAACGCCACGGTTGGTTCACCCTCCATGCAATCCAGTGGCCAAGTGGCGCAGACATCGACCACCTTGCCATCTGCGCCGCCGGCGTCTTCGCCATCAACTCGAAGCGGCACCGAGGCAAAGCCGTTTGGTACGGCGACACCGCCGTCACAGTCAACGGAGCGGCGACCCGTCACATCGCGATCAGCCAGTCCGAAGCCAACCGCGTGTCGCGGGTGCTTTCCCGCTGCTGTGGTGTCGACGTACCCGTACGCCCCGTGATCTCCGTCGTGCACGCGACGAAGCTGACGGTCAAGAAAGCGAATCCCCCGGTGCTCGTTCTAGAGGTTGGACACCTTGATCGCACCCTGTCAGGTCTCTCACCAACGCTCACGCCCGACCAGGTGGCCCGCATCTTTGCCGTGGCGCGGGATGCACGCACCTGGTCCGGCTGATCACGCGTCGAAGTCGTACTCCAGGATGTAGGAGGCTGCATCCAAGGTCATTTCGTTGATCTCTACCGGGCGCCCTTCGTCCGCGAACGCGGTCCGGCAGATCAGGATGACCGGCGTGCCGGAGAACATGCCCACCTGCGCCGCCTCATCCTTCGAGGGCATGCGCGAGCGGATCTCCTCACGGAAGTGCACAGGCATGTAGCCGCAAGCACGTGCCTGGTCCACTTCGAGCGATCGGTTCGCGGTGTCGGCCGCCAGGCAGCGGTGTACGTCCCTCAGGCGGACGGCACGGTCAAGCGGAAGTTCGCGTACGGCAAGGACTTCGACGAGTGCGACCGGAAGCGCAGCTATGAGACCTACGAGCAAGGCGTGCGCAATCATCTGCGCGGGCGCCTGGGCTCCAAGGTCATGGTGAAGCTGGGCGTTCCGGAGATACGCGGGCTCATGCAGCGACTCGCGGAGGAGAAGGGGACCGAGACACCGCTCGGCAGGCTCTTCGGGTCCTCTAAGCGGCGCTCACCGGCCGCCATGGTGGAGGACATCGGCCCGACCCAGAACGTGGCCAAGCTCGTGCACATCCGGGCGACCACCGATAGCGGCGCAGTGCATCGCGCCTCTGCGGTGGACCCGGATGCGTACGGCCATGCTGCGTGAAGGTGCGCTGACTGCGGGACAGTCCTGGTACGAGGATCCCGACGGGCACGTGTTCATCTCGCGGACGGGGCATCCGCTGTTGGCCTCGAACCTGTACCTGACCATGCAGCGGGTGATCAGGGCTGAGGGGCTGGGCAAGATGAACCCCAAGGGGCTGCGGATGTCCTGCGGGACGCTCCTGGTCCACCTCAAGGTGCACCCGAGGATCGTCAAGGCGGTCCTGCGACACAGCCGGATCGCCACGACCATGGACCTCTACGCTGAGGCGCTGGCCCCGGACGTCATCGCTGCGGTGGGTCAGCTCGATCGTCTGCTTCGGCAGCCGGCTCGAATCCGGGAGCTGGAAGCCTCACAGCCGACTTCCGACACTCGTTGATGTCATCGTTGGATGTCACGGCCCCTTGGCCTGCGAATCGCCGCAGGTGGAGGGGCCGTTGCCGTCCGTCGAGCCGACATCATCCCATTAGCTAATCGTTACCTGGCGTGACCTGGCACACAGCTCGGCAAGAGCCTCAGCCGTCACGGGCGAAACGACACCTTCCTCGGTGACGATCGCCGTCACCAACTCGGGCGGCGTCACGTCGAACGCCGGGTTGTACGCCTGGGTTCCCAGGGGTGCCACCGGAATGCCGCCCCCCGCTCCCGTCACCGGCACCTGCGGTGCTGTGACCTCGGTCACCTCATATCCCGGGCGCTGTTCGACCTCGATGGACGCCCCGTCCGGCGTCTCCGGATCCACCGTCGTCACCGGCGCCACCACGATGAACGGCACATGGTGATACCGCGCGAGCACCGCGAGCGGATAGCTCCCCACCTTGTTCGCCACCGAACCGTCGGCCGCGATCCGGTCCGCCCCGATCAGTACCGCGTCCACCTCCCCCGCCGCGAACAGCGACCCGGCCGCGTTGTCGGTGAGCAGGGTGTACGCCATGCCGCTGCGAGCCGCCTCGTATGCCGTCAGGCGAGCCCCTTGCAGCAACGGACGCGTTTCGTCCACCCAGAGCCGCCTGAGCCGTCCCGCCCGATGTGCCTGGAGGGCCACCGCGAACGCCGTTCCCTCCCCTCCCGACACCAGCGAACCGGTGTTGCAGTGGGTGAGGATCCGGTGCCCTCCGCCCGGCAGCAACTCGTCCAGGAGCGCCAGCCCGTGCCCGGCCATCCTGGCGCTGGCCTCGGCATCCTCCCGGTGCAGCGCCCGCGCCGCGACCAGCGCCGCCACGGCCGCCGCCCCGGTGTCACCACTCTTGGCCAGAGCCGACCGGTACGCCGAAGCGGCCCTGCGCACCCCGACGGAAAGATTCACGGCCGTGGGCCGGGCGCCCGCCAGCGCCACCGCGGCCTCGTCCACGTCGAAACCCCGCACGGCGGCGAGCGCGACGCCGTACGCCCCCGCTATCCCGAGCAGCGGCGCCCCGCGCACAGCGAGCGTCCGAATCGCCTCCACCAGCGCCGACGCGTCCGTGCACACCAGCTCGACCTCCTCGGCCGGCAGTCTGGTCTGGTCAAGAAGGACCACCACGGGACCTTCGGGCGGCTCCTCCCACCGGATCACGGGCATTCCCGTCGGCCGCTTGTCCTCGCCGGTTTGCGCGTACTGATCAGCCATGCCGTCAGTCTGCCCCGTATCCGGCGGACAATTGAAGGTGCGGAGCCTGTACCGCGGCAGGTCACTGGGTGACCACCCCATGGCACGATGGCAGCCAACCTGCCACCGCGACCGCGGACGGGCACCGTGAAGGAGCTTCGATGAACGACACTCCGGGCTGGGCCTCGCCCGGATCCGCCCCGTCCGACGGGCGGGAACCCGGCGCGTCCGCCCCTGCCGACCGCCCCGTCCCCGCAGGCTCTGCCGAGCAGCCCACCGATCAGCCGGGTACGGACCCACAGGGCTCCGGCTCGAAGTGGTCCAAGGAGCAGCCACCGCCCGGCCAGTGGTCCGCGCCCACGGGCGCCCCGGCACCGGGCCAGGCACCGCCGCCCCCACCCCCCGGCCCCGGCTGGGGCGGCCAGCCCCCCGGCGGCGGTTACGGAGGCTACGGCGGCCCCGGTGGACCCGGCGGTTACGGCCCGGGCGGATACGGGCCGCCCGGCGGATACGGGCCGCCTGGCGGGTACGGAGCCTGGGGCGGCGGCTGGGGTGGCCCCCCGCCCGCCGCCAAGCCCGGCGTGATCCCGCTGCGCCCGCTCGGCGTCGGCGAGATCCTCGACGGCGCCGTCTCCACCATGCGCACCTACTGGCGCACGGTCCTCGGCATCTCGCTGACGGTCGCCGTCGTCACCCAGGTCGCGGTGATCCTCCTCCAGGGCCTCGTCCTGAACGACACCGAGACCACCGACACCCTCAACGACCCGGGTGCCTCTCTCAGCGAGGTGTCCCGCGCCGCGGGCGAGGTCATGGCCAGCTCGGGCGCCGTCCTGCTGATCTCGCTCATCGGCACCATCATCGCGACGGCCCTGCTGACCACCGTCACCAGCCGCGCCGTGCTCGGCAGGTCCGTGACCACCGGCGAGGCCTGGCGCGACGCCCGCCCGCAGGTCGTCAAGCTGTTCGGCCTCATCGTCCTGCTGGGACTCATCGCGGTCGGCGTCCTGCTCGTCGGCGCGCTGCCCGGCATCGTCGTCGCGATCGCCGGCGGCCCCGGCGGCGCCATCGCCGCGCTGCTCATCGTGGGCATCCTCGCGGGCGTCGTCGTCACCCTGTGGCTGATGATCCGCTTCTCCCTGGCCTCCCCCGCCCTGATGCTGGAGAAGCAGGGCATCACGAGGTCGCTGGGCCGCTCCGCCAAGCTTGTCCGCGGCTCCTGGTGGCGGGTCTTCGGCATCCAGATCCTGGCGACGATCATCGCCAACATCGTCTCCTCGATCGCCGTCATCCCCTTCGCCGTAGGCGCCGCCATCCTCAGCGGCGACGGCTTCTCCGGCTTCCTCGAGAGCACCAACGCCAACGTCGGCTGGACGTTCCTCATCATCAGCGGCATCGGCTCGGTGATCGGCTCCATGCTCACCTTCCCGATCAACGCGGGCGTCACCGTGCTCCTCTACATCGACCAGCGCATTCGCCGCGAGGCCCTCGACCTCGAACTGGCCCGCGCCGCCGGTGTCGAGAGCTACGGCACCGGAACCCCCGGCACCGTCCCGGGGAGCTGATGCGGTGAGTCCGGCGGGGGGAGTTCTCACAGCGGTGCCCGCAGCCCTGCCGCGCGCCGCCGACGAGGCCGTACGCGGCCTGCTATGGGCCCGGGAGACGGCCCTGCTGTCGCTGGCCGGCTCGGGCGACGAACCGCCCGTGACGATCCCGCGCGACCCCGCACGGGAGGCGGCACGGCATGAGCTGTCCAAGCGGATGTACCACGAGAACGACCCCGGGCTGTTCCAGCGCGCCCTGAACGCCTTCCTGGACTGGGTCGACCGCATGCTCTCCGCCGCCGCGTCCGCGACGCCCGGAGGCACGCTGGGCCTCGTCGTCGTGGTCCTGGCCGTCATCGCCGTCCTGGGCGCCCTGTGGTGGCGCCTGGGCACCCCGCGCCGCCAGCCCGCCTCCGCCCCCGCCCTGTTCGACGACCGCCCTCGCAGTGCCGCCGAACACCGCGCGGCCGCGGAGGCGCACGCCGCCCAGGGCCACTGGAACCAGGCCCTCCAGGAACGCATGCGTGCCGTCGTCCGCGCCCTGGAGGAACGCGCCCTGCTCGACGTCCGCCCGGGCCGGACCGCCGACGAGGCCGCCGCCGAAGCCGGCCGCGTCCTGCCCGCCCACACGGACCGGCTGCGCGCCGCCGCCCGGGACTTCGACGACGTGACGTACGGCGGCCGCAGGGCGACCCAGGCGTCGTACGAGCGCATCGCCGAACTCGACCGCGACCTGGAACGCACCAAGCCGATACTCGCCAGCAGTACCCCGAGCACGACCCACAACACCCGCCAGGGGGCCGCCGAATGACCACCGGCGTAGCCCTTCCGCCCACCTCCACCGCGCCCACCACCCGCCAGGTGTGGACCCGGACCCGAGGCATCGTCCTCGCCGCGGTCCTCCTCCTGGCCGGTGCCGTCGCCATCGCCGTCGTCCGCTCCGACAGCAGGCACGGCGACCTCGACCCGCGCTCCGCCGACCCCTACGGCAGCCGCGCCGTCGCCGAACTCCTCGCCGACCGGGGCGTGTCCACCCGCGTGGTCACCACCCTGGCCGAGGCCCGGGCCGCGGCCGGCCGCGACACCACCCTGCTCGTTGCCGTCCCCGACCTGCTCACCCCTGGTCAGCAGTCCCAGCTGCGGGTGTCGACGGCCGGATCGGGCGGCCGCACGGTCCTGGTCGCCGCCGGCAACACGTCCGTCGAACGGCTCGCCCCCGGCGTCACCGCCGACCCCGCCACCAGCCTGAACCCCACGCTCGAACCCCGCTGCAGCCTGGCCGAGGCCCGCCGCGCGGGCAGCGCCGACACCGGTGGCATCCGCTACACCACCACCCACCTCGACGCCGACTCCTGCTACCCCAGCCAACGCCTGGCCACCCTGATCCGCGTCCCCGCAGCCTCCGGAAGCGGCGACACCATCGTCCTCGGCGCGCCCTACATCCTGCTCAACGACCGGCTCGACGAACAGGGCAACGCCTCGCTCGCCCTCCAACTCCTCGGCTCCCGCCCCCATCTGGTCTGGTACCTCCCCTCGCTCTCCGACGCCTCGGCCTCCGGCACGGGCGACCAGAAATCCTTTTTCGACCTGCTCCCCTCCGGCTGGCTCTGGGGCACACTCCAGCTCTTCTTCGCCGCGGCCCTCGCCGCCTTCTGGCGGGCACGCCGACTCGGCCCCCTGGTGCCCGAGAAACTCCCCGTGGCGATCCGCGCCTCCGAAACCGTCGAAGGCCGCGCCCGCCTCTACCGCAAGGCCAACGCCCGCGACCGCGCGGCCGCCGCTCTTCGCTCCACCGCTCGCACCCGCCTCGCCCCCCTCGTCGGCGTCCCCGTCTCCCAGGCGCACGCGCCCGAGGCCCTGCTCCCCGCGTTGTCCGCCCACCTCCGAGGTGACGGCCAGGCCCTGCACTCCCTGCTCTTCGGACCGCCGCCCGGCGACGACGCGGCCCTCATCGCCCTCACCGACCAACTCGACGCCCTCGAAAGAGAGGTACGCCGTCCATGATGGACCCGACCACTGACAACGCCGGGAACACCGGGAACCCGGCCGACGCCAGGGCCTCCCTGGAGGCCCTGCGCGCGGAGATCGCCAAAGCCGTGGTCGGCCAGGACCCCGCCGTGACCGGCCTCGTCGTCGCTCTCCTCTGCCGCGGACACGTGCTACTTGAAGGAGTCCCCGGGGTCGCCAAAACGTTGCTCGTCCGCGCCCTCGCCTCCGCTCTCGAACTGGACACCAAGCGCGTCCAGTTCACCCCGGACCTCATGCCGAGCGACATCACGGGCTCCCTCGTCTACGACACCCGCACCGCCGAGTTCTCCTTCCAGCCCGGCCCGGTCTTCACCAACCTCCTCCTCGCGGACGAGATCAACCGCACCCCGCCCAAGACCCAGTCGGCCCTCCTCGAAGCCATGGAGGAACGCCAGGTCACGGTCGACGGCACACCGCGCCCGCTCCCCGACCCGTTCCTGGTCGCCGCGACCCAGAACCCGGTCGAGTACGAGGGCACATACCCTCTCCCCGAAGCCCAACTCGACCGCTTCCTCCTCAAGCTGACGATCCCTCTCCCCTCGCGCCAGGACGAGATCGACGTACTCACCCGCCACGCCGAGGGCTTCAACCCGCGCGACCTGCGCGCCGCCGGCGTACGCCCCGTGACCGGCCCCGCCGACCTCGAGGCCGCCCGGACCGCGGTCGCCAAGACGGCTGTCTCCCCCGAGATCACCGCCTACGTGGTGGACATCTGCCGCGCCACCCGCGAGTCGCCGTCTCTCACCCTCGGCGTCTCCCCACGCGGCGCCACTGCCCTCCTGGCCACCTCGCGCGCATGGGCCTGGCTGACCGGCCGCGACTACGTCATCCCCGACGACGTCAAGGCCCTCGCCCTGCCCACCCTCCGCCACCGCGTCCAGCTCCGCCCGGAGGCCGAGATGGAGGGCGTGACGGCCGACTCCGTCATCAACGCGATCCTCGCTCACGTCCCGGTCCCCCGCTGATGCCCCTCACCGGACGCGCCGCCCTCCTCGCGGCAATCGGATCGATCCCCATCGGCATCTGGGAACCCAGCTGGACGGGCATCCTCGCGGTCAACGGTCCGCTCGCCCTGGCCTGCGCCTGCGACTTCGCTCTGGCCGCTCCGGTACGACGGCTCGTGCTGAACCGCTCCGGTGACACATCCGCGCGGCTCGGCGAGACCGCCGACGTCACCCTGACCGTGACCAACCCGTCCGGACGCACCCTCCGGGCCCGGCTCAGGGACGGCTGGCCGCCGAGCAGCTGGCAGCCCGGCACGGAGATCGACGCTTCACGCCACCGTCTCACCGTGCCGCCGGGCGAACGCCGACGCGTGACGACCCGCCTGCGTCCCACCCGTCGCGGCGACCGGCACGCAGACCGCGTCACGATCCGCTCCTACGGCCCCCTCGGCCTGTTCTCCCGCCAGGGAGGTCACAAAGTGCCCTGGACCGTACGGGTTCTGCCCCCGTTCACCAGCCGCAAGCACCTGCCGTCGAAACTCGCACGATTGCGTGAACTCGACGGCCGCACCAGCGTCCTGACCCGCGGCGAGGGCACCGAATTCGACAGCCTGCGCGAGTACGTCCCCGGCGACGACACCCGCTCCATCGACTGGCGCGCCACGGCCCGCCAGTCGGCGGTCGCCGTACGGACCTGGCGTCCCGAACGCGACCGCCACATCCTCCTGGTCCTCGACACCGGCCGCACCTCCGCCGGCCGCGTCGGCGACGCCCCACGCCTGGACGCCTCGATGGACGCGGCACTCCTCCTCGCCGCCCTCGCCTCACGCGCGGGCGACCGCGTGGATCTCCTCGCCTACGACCGACGAGTCCGCGCCCTCGTCCAGGGCCGCGCCGCCGGCGATGTTCTCCCGTCCCTGGTCAACGCGATGGCCATGCTGGAGCCCGAGCTCGTCGAGACGGACGCGCGCGGACTCACGGCAACGGCGCTCCGTACGGCTCCACGCCGTTCCCTGATCGTCCTTCTGACGACGCTGGACGCGGCACCGGTCGAACAGGGCCTGCTTCCCGTTCTCTCCCAACTGACACAACGCCACACGGTCCTGCTCGCTTCGGTGGCCGACCCGCGTGTCGCCCGCATGGCGACGGCACGCGGAAACGCCGACGCGGTGTACGAGGCGGCGGCAGCAGCGCAGGCGCAGAACGAACGGGACCGCACGGCAGAACAACTCCGTCGGCACGGTGTGACGGTTGTGGACGCGACGCCTGAAGATCTCGCTCCCGCATTGGCCGACGCATATCTGGCCTTGAAAGCGGCGGGCCGGCTCTGAAACTCCGTGGCAGGCCCGACGATGGGCCTGCCAATTTCTCCGCGAATCCAAAAACACCCGTAAATGCAGAAAGGCCCACGCCGTCACGGCGTGGGCCTTTCCTAAAATTTGTTCGGCGGTGTCCTACTCTCCCACAGGGTCCCCCCTGCAGTACCATCGGCGCTGTAAGGCTTAGCTTCC
>NZ_JBEZKI010000069.1:0-18295 GCF_040651615.1 Streptomyces sp. NPDC048417
TGCGGGCAGTCGTGCCTCCCCCAGTGCCTCAAGGGCCTGGGAGGTGCCCCCAGGCACTGGGGGAGGCACGATTGCAAGCGCCGGTAAGCGCCCCCACCCCACCCGGCTACGCCGCCAGGTCTCGTTCCTCCGGGTCCATCGGCGTACGAGTTCCCGGTACCAACCCCACCGTCACGGATCGCCCCCGCACGATCCACCCCACCCTCGGCGACGACTCCACCGCCTTCATCACCGGCGTCAGCACAGCCGCGGCCAGCGGAGACAGCAGGAGCACGACCGCCGTGCCGAGGGCGAACCCCCCGACCACGTCCGTCGGGTAGTGCACGCCCATGTACACCCGGCAAAACCCCTCCACCAGCGCCAGCCCTATCCCCGCGAGCCCGAACCTCCGGTTCGCGACGAAGAGCCCGATCCCCAGGGCCATGGTGATCGTGGCGTGATCGCTCACGAACGAGTAGTCGGTCTTGCCGGAGACCAGGACGTCGAGCCCCTGGTGGGTGAGGAACGGCCGGGGCCGCTCGACGAACCCGCGGATGGGGATGTTCACGAGGACGGCGATCGCGGCGGCGAGCGGCGTCCACACCAGCGCGGCCGTCGTGGCCGCGGTGTCCTCGTCCCCCCGGCGCCGCACGGACCACCAGCACCACAGCACCAGCAGCACCATCGCGACCAGCAGGCCGTACTCCCCGACGAACTCCACGCCCCGGTCGAACCAGTGCGGTGCGTCCTTGGCCAGGCCGTTGATGTCGTAGAGCAGGTCGACGTCGGGGTTGGATCCGGATTCGGCGAGTACAGCCATCGTGCCTGCGGCCCCTTCGTCGTCGTCCCGGACGCACCTCGTGTGCGCCGCTCGCTGCCACCCCCGTGGTCGGCTACGTCAACAGGAACGCACGGTCCCCATCACTACGTTCCACCTTCCACCGAATGATCACGCAGACGTTATCGAAGAGAGACACAAAGCCCCAGCTCAGGGGGTGGGTTATACGCTCCGTTCACACCGAGGTGGGCAGCGCTTTCGCGCCATCCTCGGTGACCCGGGTGGCCCCGAAGTAGTCGGCGCTGTCGATGGGGTCGAACCGGATGACCGCCCCGGTGTAGGGCGCGTCGATCATGTACCCGCCACCGACATAGATCCCCACGTGGTGGATGGCGCGGGAGTTGGAGAGGTCGGTGGAGAAGAAGACCAGGTCCCCCGGGAGCAGTTCCTTGCGCGAGGGGTGCGGACCGGCGTTGTACTGATCGTTGGCGACGCGCGGCAGCGTGATCCCCACACTCGCGTACGCCGCCTTGGTCAGCCCCGAGCAGTCGAACCGGCCGCCGTCCTGAGCTGTGCCGTTGCCGCCCCAGCGGTAGGGGGTGCCGAGCTTCTTCTGGGCGTACTCGATGGCGCCGGCGGCCTGCCTGGTCGGGGAGAGCCGGCTGACGGGCGCGGCGAAGCTGTCCTCGAGAGTGGTGATCGTCCTGACGTAGTTCTGGGTCTCCTTGTACGGCGGTACACCCTTGTACTGGATGACCGCGTACGCGCCCGCGTTGTAGGCGGCGAGCATGTTCTCGGAGACGTTGCCGGGGACGTCCTTGACGTACGAGGCGAGCTGGCAGTCGTAGGAGGCGGCCGACGGAATCGCGTCATTCGGGTCCCAGACGTCGCGGTCGCCGTCGCCGTCGCCGTCGATGCCGTGGGTGGCCCAGGTCCCCGGGATGAACTGCGCTATCCCCTGCGCGGCCGCCGCGCTCTGCGCCTTCGGGTTGAACCCGCTCTCCTGGTAGAGCTGCGCGGCGAGCAGGGCGGGGTTGATGGCGGAGCAGAGGTTGCCCCACTTCTGCACGAGTGTGGAGTAGGCGGCCGGCACGGCCCCCTTGGCCAGCGCCCTGGTGGCACCGCCGGCACCGCCCAGCAGGTTCCCGGCGACGACGTACACCCCCACGACGAGCAGCATGACGAAGCTCAGCCCGAGCCCGACCGCCGCGCCGCCGACCACCCATACTTTCCGCACACCCCAACCCTCCCCCATGTCAGGGCTGTTCAACGCCATTTCGACCGAGAGTGGCGCTATTTCACAGCAGGACGGCGCACATGACGCCGTATCAGCCCGGCGCGTCAGTCCCCTACGGCGTCGTTGTACAGCTCGCCGGCCTCGCTCCCGAGCACGACACTGTAGGACGTGTCGGCGGTCGCCCCGCCCTGCTGGTGCCCGCCCAGCACCCCGACCACCTGATGGTCGCCGTTCACCCAGGGGCTCCCGCTGGTACCCCCCGTGAACTCGGGACAGTCGATCCGCTGCTGAGTGGCGCTGTGGGCGACGGGCTTGTTGGTACAACTGATGGGCACCTCACGGGAGTCGGGATACCCGGTGACGGTCACGGCGGTGGCCCCGGTGGCCATGCCGCTGACGAACCTATTGGCCCCGGTCACCTCCTCGACCCTCTTACCACCCAGCTCGTCCACGACGGCGAAGGCCACATCGCTGTCCTCGTCCTGCCCCTTCGCCCACCCGTCGGGCAGGTACCGCCTCCCCACCTTCCACACCCCGTACGGCGCCTGCCCGTCCCGGTACCCCGGCACGAAGACCAGCCCGGTGGTGTCGTCCCCGTCGACGCAGTGCGCGGCACTGACGATCAGGTCCCGCCGCGGGCTGTGCACGACGGAGGCGGTGCAGAAGTGGTGCCCGGCCAGGCTCCCGGCCGTGTCGGCGGTGAACAGCGCCCCGATCCTCGCGCTCTCCGCGGTCGGCCCGACCATCGCGGTCACCCCGAACGGCCCGGGCCCGTCATCGGCGGCCGCCACGGAGGCCGAGGTGGCGGCAAGCACGATCGCCGCGCCGAGCGCGACACGGCGCGAGACGGAAGGGATGCGTGAGGTGCGCTTCATCAGCCCCCACTGTGTCCCACAAAGGTGAGAAACGGCTCCCCGCTTCACTGAGATTTATCCGTGAACCGCGCTCACCGCACTCACCGACACTCGGCCCACAGCAGCTTCCCGCCCCTGGACGCGCCCGGCTCGCGCAGCACCGAGACGCCCCACGAGTCGGCACCCGCCTGACTTCATGACGGAAGCGGACAGAACCTGGAGTCCGTGGGCTGATCCGATCCGGTTCCGCAATGATGCGACGCGTACGTACACTCCGGCATCGCCGATAGGGCAACTCGGCCCCCAGCTCACCAGCCCCACCACCGCCGCACTGGCGCCGACGGCGAGGACCGGACTGCCCGAATCGCCCGTACAGGTGTTTCTTGTGGCGGCGGTATCCGGCACGGAGCTGGTATTCCGGATGCGGGGTCAGTCCGAGACCGCGTTGCATGTCCGAGCATGAGCGGCTCGCGAGTCTCACGGCGAAGGCGACTCCACGGCTGAGGAATGTGCCTCCGGCGCCCCCCGCTCAGAACGTCGTGGTCATCCCGCCGTCCACCGCGATGGTCTGGCCCGTGATGAAGGACGCCGCGTCGCTCGCCAGGAAGACGACGACGCCGGCGATCTCGGCCGGGCGGCCCCAGCGGCCCAGGGCCGTGCGGGTGCGCAGCCATCGCGCCCACTCCGGGTCCTGCGCGAGCTCCGCGTTGACGTCCGTCGCGAACGTGCCCGGAGCCACCGAGTTCACCGTCGTGCCGCTGGGTCCGAGGTCGGCCGCCAGGGCCCGGGTCAGACCGTCCAGGCCCGCCTTCGCCGTGGCGTAGGCGACGTCACCGGTGCGGCCCAACTGGCCGACGACCGACGAGACGTTGACGATGCGGCCCGGGGTGTCACGGGCCGCCAGGCCCCGGGCGACCGTCTGGCTCAGCGCGTACGCCGAGGTCAGGTGGACGTCGAGGAGCGCGGACAGCTCGTCCGGAGTCATCTCGTGGACCCCGCGCCGGTCGCGTTGGCCCACGTTGTTGACCAGGATGTCGATCGCACCGAGGCCGGTCACCGCAGCCTCGGCGGCCTCCCGGTCGGTCACGTCGAACGCCGCGCCCACCGCGTCGAGCCCCTCGTCGCGGAGCGCCCCGGCCGCCGCCTCCAGCGCCACCGGGTCACGGCCGTTGAGGATCACCCGCGCACCGGCGCCGGCCAGCCCCCAGGCCATCTCCAGGCCCAGTCCGCGCACGGAGCCGGTCACCAGGGCCGTACGGCCGCCGAGCGTGAAGTCCACGCCCCCGCTCATCCGGCCACCTCCCGGAGGACCGTCGTATCCGTCGTACCGGCTCACCGTATCCGGCGGGCGCGGACGGCCCGACGGGCGTCCGGGTACTGAGAGACGGCCCATGGACGGTGCACTGGACGGCGGTGTACCGGGGGTCGGTGTACCGGACGGCGGTCACACGGCCTCGGCCCCGAGCGGCCATGTCACCCCCGTCATCTCCTCCGACAGCGTCCACAGCCTGCGGGCCGCCACCGGGTCGCTCGCCGCCGCGCTACGGCCCGCCAGCGCCGGTGCGCCCCGCATCTCCCCGAAGCCGCTCGGGCCGACGTAGCTGGCGCCGGGCAGGTCCTGGGTCGCCGCGTACAGCGTGGGGAGCGTGCCCCCGCGGTCGCTCTGGGCGACGAGCAGGTTGCCGAGGCGCATGCCGAGCCGGGTGACCGGGTTGGCGGTGTGGCTCTGCAGGTTGGTGGCCGCGTAGCCGGGGTGGGCGGCCAGCGCGCGGACCGGGGAGCCGGCCTCCGTCAGACGACGCTGGAGCTCCAGGGTGAACAGGAGGTTCGCCAGCTTGGACTGGGCGTAGGCGCGGCTCGGGTTGTAGGTGCCGCGCAGGTTGACGTCGTCGAAGTGGATCACGCCGTCGCCGCTGCGGTGCAGTCCGGAGGAGACCGTCACCACCCGGTCCTCGAGGTACGGCAGCAGCAGGTTCGTCAGCGCGAAGTGGCCCAGGTGGTTCGTGCCGAACTGCATCTCGAAGCCGTCCTTGGTGGACTGCTCCGGGAGCATCATCACGCCCGCGTTGTTGATCAGGAGGTGCAGCGGCCGGTCCCAGCCCGCCGCGAACTCCCGTACCGAGGCCAGGTCCGCCAGGTCCAGGCGGCGCACCTCCGTGCTGCCGTTCACCCGCGCGGCGGCCGCGCGCCCGCGCTCGGGGTCCCGTACCGCGAACACCACATGCGCGCCGGACCGGGCCAGCGCGTCCGCGGCGGTGAAGCCGATGCCGCTGTTGGCACCGGTGACCACGGCCGTACGGCCGGAGAGGTCGGGGAGATGGGACGCGTTCCATGTGCCAGTTTTCTCAGCCATGCCCGCCAATGTAGGCGTCGCCAACAATGCTGTCAATGACAACAAAGATGGCAACGTCAACAAGGCTGACGGTGACAATAAAGATGGCACCGCCAACATCGGGTTACGATGACACCCATGCCGCAAAGTCGCCCCTACCACCACGGAGACCTGCGCGCCGCCCTGCTCGCCAGCGCCGAACGCACCCTGCGCGAGAAGGGTGCCGCCGCACTGTCCCTGCGCGAACTGGCCCGCGACATCGGGGTGAGCCACGCCGCCCCCGGCCGGCACTTCAAGGACAAGCAGGCCCTGCTGGACGCGCTCGCACTCAGCGGGTACGACCGTCTGCAGCACACCCTGGAGGCGGCCGACGACCCGGCCGCCTCCCTCGAACCGCGGGTCAGCGCCCTGGCCCGGGCCTATCTCACCTTCGCGGTGGACCACCCCGAGCTGCTGGAGCTGATGTTCGCGCGCAAGCACGACCCGGAGAGCTCCGTGCAGACCGCCGAGGTGATCGACGTGTCCCTGGGGTCCTTCACCAGGCTGATCGCGGACGCGCAGGCCCGGGGCGAGATCGTCGAGGGCGATCCGGAGCGGCTCACCCTCGTCGCGGCCGCGAGCATCCACGGCCTCGCCGCCCTCATCGCCGGCTGCGCCCTGCCGGCCCAGGAGGCCCTGGCCGGACTCGACGAACATGTCCACCTCGTACTGCACGGCCTGAAGCCCCGACAGGACCGGAAGACCTGACGAGACCGGCCGACCTGACAGGACCGGAAGGCCAGACAGGACCGGAAGACCTGGCCGGACCGGCAGGCCCGACAGACGCGACAGACGCGACAGGCCGGCCGGGCCCGCAACGGTGGGAAAAAGCCCGGAAAACCACTCTTCGGCCATGCCCTCAATGCCCCGTCAACGCGCATTGAGTCCCTGCCGCGAGCGCGCCCCAGGTCAACCGGAGCCCAACTTCCGGCCATCCGCGGCCCAATGATCAGTAACCCCGGGCCGCCCTTCAGTAACGCGGAAGTCAGGATTCCGAAACCCACCTTGTTGTCGCGTACCCAACAACGCGATGGTCGTCGCGGGCCGCCGCCCCCACCGGCAACCACACCGGTGGCCCCCACTCGCAGGCCTCTCTCCCCCTCTTCCAGGAGGCTGTACGTTGCGTACGACCACCCCCACCACCCCCCACATACGCGGCAGATGGCGCCGCGTCGGCTCGGCAGCCGCGGCCACCGCCGCCCTGCTCGTCGCCGGGCTCGGCACCGCGGCGCACGCCACCGCGGCCACCGCCACCACGGCCCACAAGGTCAGCACCAAGGCCATCGCCGCCCAGGTCGCCAAGGCCCATGTCCAGTACGAGAAGGCCGGCTGCGGCGCCACCCCGAAGAAGGGCTTCGCCGCGTGCGACGCCCTGCGGGTCACCGGCGGCACCACCGCCTTCATGGAGAAGCAGGCCGCGCTCAAGGGCGTGACACCGAAGACCGTCAAGCCGGACGCCGCGTCCGACTCCCCCACCGGATACGGCCCTTCGGACCTCCAGTCGGCCTACGGCCTGACCTCCGCCGCCGCCTCGAACGGCTCGGGCGAGACCGTCGCGATCGTCGACGCGTACGACGACCCGAACGCCGAGGCGGACCTGGCGACCTACCGTTCGTACTACGGCCTCTCCGCCTGCACCACGGCCAACGGCTGCTTCAAGAAGGTCAGCCAGACGGGCTCCACGACCTCGCTCCCCACCGCCGACAGCGGCTGGGCCGGTGAGGAGTCCCTCGACCTCGACATGGTCAGCGCGACCTGCCCGAACTGCAACATCCTGCTCGTCGAGGCCAAGTCCGCCTCCGACGCCAACCTGGGCACCGCGGTGAACGAGGCCGTCAAGCTGGGCGCCAAGTTCGTCTCCAACAGCTACGGCGGCGCCGAGTCGTCGTCGGACACGTCGTACGACACCTCGTACTACAAGCACGCGGGCGTGGCCATCACCGCGAGCGCCGGCGACGAGGGCTACGGCGCCGAGTACCCGGCCGGCTCCCGCTACGTGACCGCCGTCGGCGGCACCGCCCTCAAGACCTCCTCCACCAGCCGCGGCTGGACCGAGAGCGTCTGGAAGACCAGCTCCACCGAGGGCACCGGCTCCGGCTGCTCCGCCTACGACGCCAAGCCCACCTGGCAGACCGACACCGGCTGCACCAAGCGCATGATCGCCGACGTCTCCGCGGTCGCCGACCCGGCCACCGGCGTCTCCGTCTACGACTCCTACGGCGCCGACGGCACCGGCTGGAACACCTACGGCGGCACCAGCGCCTCCTCGCCGATCATCGCCTCGGTCTACGCCCTGGCCGGCACCCCGGGCAGCAGCGACTACCCGGCCCAGTACCCGTACGCGGCGGCGGGCACCTCCGCCCTGAACGACGTGACGAGCGGCACCAACGGCTCGTGCTCCACGTCGTACTTCTGCACCGCCACGTCGGGCTACGACGGCCCGACCGGCTGGGGCACTCCGGAAGGGACCGACGCCTTCACCGGCTAGGCCCCGGCAAGACCTCCCCGTCGGGTCACGGGGAGCCGCCACCGTGAGGGGGACGTGGGGTCCCCTCGGCGGCGCAGAAAGGGAAACGGGTCACGGCAGCCGGCCGTGACCCGTTTTTCACGTCCCTGAACACCTTGGCGCCTCCCTTGAAGTGCCTGTGAGTTGAGTCAAGTGCCCGTCACCCGCAAGACAACGAGCGGCCATCGACGGGTCACGCGAACGCCCCGTTCGGCAATGCGGAAGTCATGATTCCTGTAGCCCCTTGTTGTCGCGTACTCAACAAAGGATTCTCTTCGCGGGCCGCCGCCCGACCGCCGGGGAACCCGTACCGACGGTCTTTCGCACCACCACGCAACAGGTCGCACCACCACGCAAGAGGTCTCACCAGATCGCACCCGCACCGCCCCTGTTCCAACCCCGTACCGGAACTCAGGAGGCTGCACGCATGCGTTCCACTCCCCCCAACAGACCCTCCATACGCGGTAGCTGGCGCCGCATCGGCACAGCGGCGGCGGCCACGGCCGCACTGCTGCTCACCGGATTCGGCACCGCCGTCCAGGCCGACGCGGCATCTTCCGTCTCCTCCGCCAAGGTGACCTACACCGCGACCCCCTGTGCCACCCCCAAGCACACGGGTGAACTCGCCTGCAACTCCTACCGCGTCACCGGCGGCCTCACCGCCGCCCAGAAGCAGCAGGCCGCGAAGACCGGCATCACCCCCAAGGCCGCCGACGCGACCACCCCCTCCGGCTACAGCCCGACCAACCTCCGGGCGGCCTACGGCCTGACCTCCGCCGCCGCCTCCAACGGCTCGGGCGAGACCATCGCGATCGTCGACGCGTACAACGACCCCAACGCCGAGACCGACCTGGCGACCTACCGCTCGTACTACGGCCTCTCCGCCTGCACCACGGCCAACGGCTGCTTCAAGAAGGTCAGCCAGACCGGCTCGACGACCTCCCTGCCCTCGTCCGACGCCGGCTGGTCCGAGGAGATCTCCCTCGACCTCGACATGGCCTCCGCGATCTGCCCGAACTGCAAGATCCTGCTCGTCGAGGCGACCAGCGCCACCATGGCCAACCTGGGCACCGCGGTGAACGAGGCGGTCACCCTGGGCGCCAAGTTCGTCTCCAACAGCTACGGCGGCAGCGAGTCCTCGTCCGACACCTCGTACGACTCCTCGTACTTCAACCACACCGGTGTCGCCATCACCGTCTCCGCCGGTGACAGCGGCTACGGCGCCGAGTACCCGGCCGCCTCCAAGTACGTCACCTCGGTCGGCGGCACCAAGCTCGCCACCTCCTCCACCACCCGCGGCTGGACCGAGACCGTGTGGAAGACGTCGAGCACCGAGGGCACCGGCTCCGGCTGCTCCTCCTACGACGCCAAGCCCACCTGGCAGACCGACACCACCTGCACCAAGCGCATGATCTCCGACGTCTCCGCGGTCGCCGACCCGGCCACCGGCGTCTCCGTCTACGACTCCTACGGCGTCACCGCCGGCTGGTACACCTTCGGCGGCACCAGCGTCTCCGCGCCGATCATCGCCGGCGTCTACGCCCTGGCCGGCACCCCGTCCAGCGGCTCCTACCCGGCCAAGTTCCCGTACAGCTACGCCGGCACCTCGTACCTCAACGACGTGACCAGCGGCAACAACGGCACCTGCACCACCTCGTACTACTGCACCGCCACGACCGGCTACGACGGTCCGACCGGCTGGGGCACCCCGGAGGGCGTCACGGCCTTCGCGGGCTGACACGACCTCAGAAAGCCAGTGGGCCCCGGCCGGTGCCGGGGCCCACTGGCCATTTCCCCATGACTACCGTGAGAACATCGTCTCGACCCCTCACCCGACCGGCCGCCATCAAACGTGCCAGGTCATAGAGGGGGTCAACGACGGAACCACACGACAGGTTCCGCTCAGGCCTCATTGCCCGGCGTGACCTGCCGTGATACACAGAGTGACCGTACGAGCCTTTCGTACGAAACCCGCCAATCGATGACGTCAAGTCGACATACTCCGGCGACGTTTTCGGCGAGAATGATGCGTGACCTCTGCACCCGGCAGGGGCGAACGGAACTACCCACCAGGGGCGGTGACTTACGTGTTCTATGCGGCCGACAAGGGAGACATCAACACCATCATCGGCGGGATCGCTCCGGACTGGGGCCCCTTCGGCAGCCTGGGCAACGAGGCGAAGACGATGATCCAGGTGGTCATGGCCGTCGCCATCCTGCTCTGCCTCGGCATCGCCGTCTGGGGCGCCGCCAAACAGCGCATCGGCGCCACGGCCCTCCGTGACACCTTCAGTGCCGAACAGGGCAAGGGCCTCATCATCGCCGGACTGACCGGAGTCTTCATCATCGGCTCACTCGGCACCCTGTTCACGATCGTGTACGGCATGGCCGTCTAGCCAATCTGCACCTCCCTTTCCCCCGCTCCGAGGTTGCGTTTCCCTGATGTCGAGTCACCACACCGCGCCCGCGCGGGAACCAGCACGGCTACCGTCGTACTGCTACGCGTTCCGGTACGACGTGGAGGGGGAGTACGCGGCATGAGCCTCGGAGACGAGCCCGGCTACTCGGATACGGGCCACACCCGCACCCGCCTGCCCGAGAGCGACCCGTACGGCGGCGCCTCGCGCCGCGGCGGCCGCTCCTCCTCCAGAAGCCTGGTCACCGTCGTCGGCGTGGTCGTCCTCCTCATCGCAGCCATCGCCTTCGCGAACAGGGGCGGGGGCGACGACTCGCCGTCCGCCACGGGCAACGGAAGCGGCAACGGCAACGGGGGCCAGCCGAAAACCTCGTCAACGGCGGCGAGCGGCACGAAGCCCGTGGAGACGAAGAGCAGCGAGGGAATCCCGAGCGGGTTCGCGCACACTTCACAGGGGGCGCAGAGTGCGGCGGCGAACTACGCGACGGTGCTCGGCTCCGACAGTATGTTCAACACGACCGAGCGGCATGCAATCGTGCAGAACATCGCCGATCCCGCCACGATGAACAGCCTTCAATCCGGCTTCGACTCCGACTACTCGGCCGATTTCCTGAAGAAGGTCGGCCTCAACACTGACGGATCCGCCCCCGCGGGCAGCACATTCGTCGACCGCACGCTGCCGGTCGGCACCAAGGTGACGTCGTACGGCGACAGCGCGGCCACCGTCGAGGTCTGGTGCAACGGCCTGTTCGGCATCGCAGGTACCACCTCGACCACCCCCGTGACCAACAACTGGTTCACCGTCACCATGAAACTCAGCTGGAGCGGCGGTGACTGGAAGGTCCTGGAGTCCAGCCAGAAGACCGGCCCGACTCCAGTCACCGGCGACAACCCCGTGTCCGGGTCCGACGAGATCAGCAAGGCGGTCCAGGAGTTCGGAGGGTTCACTTATGCCCGCTAGCCAGCACCGTGCACTCAAACTGACCGGCCTGGTGGCCTCCGTACAGGCCTCCGCCATCATCCTGGCCACTCGCGCCTTCGCGGATCCCTCCACGAGTCCCTCGCCCACGACCAGCAGCGACTCCTGTGGACTGATCGCCGGCCCCGCCAAGAAGTACTGCGAGAACGACAGCGGCACCAGTGGAAGCGGCGGTACCACCGACCCCCTCACCTCCACCCTCGACCCCCTCTCCTCGCTCGCGCAGGGCTGTGCGAAGGCCGCCTCCTGGACCGTCGACAAGCTCAGCGACGCCGTGAAGGAGACCGCGAACGTCGACTTCACCAACGAGAAGTTCCTCCAGCAGTACGCCGTCGTCTTCGCCGCGTCGACGATCCTCACCCTCCTCCTGTGGCTGCTGGCCGTGGCCAAGCGGGCCGTGCGCGGGGTCCCCCTCAGCACCGCCATCTCCGAAGCCATCGGCTTCCTCTGGCTGACGGTGCTGGCGTCCGCCTTCACGCCCCTCATCCTCTACACCGTCGTGTCGGCCACCGACGGCGTCACCGACGTCCTCGCCAAGACCACCGGCAACCAGACGGACACGTTCTTCGGCACCTTCTCCGGCGCCCTCAGCAAGGGCGACGACATCGGCGGCGGCCCGATCATGCTGATCGTCGTCTCCCTGGTCAGCATCCTCGCCGCCGGCGTGCTGTGGCTGGAGCTCGTCATCCGGGCCGCCCTGCTCTACGTCGGCGCCCTCCTCGGCACCGTCGTCTACGCCGGCCTCGTCGACAAGAACCTGTGGGGCCACGTCCGCCGCTGGGCCGGCATCATGATCGCCGTCATCCTCGTCAAGCCGGTCATCGTGATAGTGCTCGGCCTCGCCGGCGCCCTGTCCTCCGACGGCGGCCCCGACGCCTTCTCCGCCGTCGTCTCCGGCCTCGCCATCATCCTGCTCGCCATCTTCGCCAGCGCGATGATCTACCGCTTCGTCCCCGGCTTCGGCGACGAGATCGCGGCCGGCCGCAACAACCGCATCATGCAGGGCGCCGAAGGCAAGGCCGCCGCCGTCATCAGCAGCCCCGCCAACCTGGTCGCCCAGGGCATCAGGACGCACAGCGCCCGCGCCGACAACAACGGCGGCGGCGGAGGCCAGGCTCCCGCCTCCTCCGGTGCCCGCCCGTCCAACCCGGCCTCGGGCGGCGTAGCCGCGCACAGCACGCGCACCCCGAGCGGTGGTGGCGGCGGATCTGTCCCCTCCGCCGCACCCGCGCCCCGCGCGCCCAGCCCGGCGAACACTCCGCACGCCAGCAACACCCGCAACAACAGCTCGGGAGGTGAAGGGCGTTGACGACCGAGTCCCATCTGTCCCATCCGGTCACGCCCCGCCGTACGTATCTGATCGGCCGCGCCCGGCCGAACGCGATCGTCGGCCGGAACCGTGAATCCGGCGAGATCGTGCTGATCATCGCGGGCGCGTTCCTCGGCATGATGTGCGGGCTCCTCGTCCCGGTCCTCTCCCTGCGGATCGTGCTCCTCATGGGCTTCCCGCTGCTCGCGCTGGCGGCGGTCTACGTGCCGTACAAGCGCCGCACGTTCTACAAGTGGTTCGAGATCAACCGCAGTTTCAAGCGCACCCTGCGCCAGGGCACGGTCTACCGTTCCACGGCCGCCGAGGCCGGCACCCGGATCGACGGCCGCGAGGTCGAGGTCGGCCCCCCGCCCGGGATCGGCCGGATCAGCTGGCTCGCCGCCCCGTTCGGTCCGGACGAGATCGCCGTACTCCTGCACGCCGACCGCAAGACCGTCACCGCCGCCATCGAGATCGAGGGGCCCGGCGTCGGCCTGCGCGACTCCGAGGACCAGGAAGCCCTGGTCGACCGCTTCGGCACCCTCCTCAAGCACGTGGCCAACGGCGACGGCTTCGTCACCCGCCTCCAGATGCTCGCCCGCACCCTCCCCGCCGACCCCGACGCCCACGCCAAGGACGTCGCCCAGCGCGGCGACGAGAAGGCCCCGGGCTGGCTGTCGCAGTCGTACGACCAGCTGCAGTCCATGGTCTCCACCAGCAGCGAGCAGCACCGCGCCTACCTCGTCGCCTGCATGCACTACTCCCGCGAACTGGCCGCCGAGGCCCAGGCGATGGCCCGCGCGGCCCGCCCCCAGGGCGGCCGCAAGCTGGACCGCGACGCCGGTCTCGCGGTCGTCATGGCCCGCGAGCTCACCGACATCTGCTCCCGCCTCCAGGAGGCGGACATCCGCGTCCGCCAGCCCCTCGGCCAGGGCCGTCTCTCCTCCCTCATCCACTCCATGTACGACCCGGACCACCCCATCGACCACATCCAGGCGATGACCCAGCGCAACGCCTGGCCAGCCGAACTGGACGCCATGGAGCCGACGTTCCTCCAGGCGAAGACCCGCGAGTCGAGCACCCGCGCGCCCTGGTGCCACGCCACGGCCTGGGTGAAGGAGTGGCCGATGACCCCGGTCGGCGTCAACTTCCTCGCTCCGCTCCTCGTCCACACCCCCGACGTCATCCGCACGGTGGCGGTCACCATGGACCTCGAACCCACCGAGGTCGCCATCGAGCGCATGCTCACGGAGAAGACCAACGACGAGGCGGAGGCGTCCCGCGCCGCCAAGATGAACCGGACCGTCGACCCCCGCGACATCGCCGCCCACAACCGCCTCGACCAGCGCGGCGAGGACCTGGCCAGCGGCGCGGCCGGCGTCAACCTGGTCGGCTACATCACCGTCTCCTCCCGTAACCCGGAGGCCCTCAACCGCGACAAGCGCACGATAAGGGCGTCCGCCGGAAAGTCGTACCTCAAACTGGAGTGGTGCGACCGTGAGCACCACCGCGCCTTCGTGAACACACTTCCCTTCGCCACCGGAATCCGAAGGTAGAGGCTGATGCGCTGATGAGGGACCCGCTGTCCGTCCTCACCGAAGCCTTCACGTCCTTCCTGTTCGGGAAGGTCGAGACGACCCGCTCCCCGGTCCGCACCTCCACCGGCCAGGCCCAGGCGGTCTACCTCCCCACGGCCGCCCCCGGCCTGGGCGACTCGGGCGTGATCATCGGCCGCGAGGTGTACTCCGGAAAGGGCTACATCTACGACCCGTTCCAGCTCTACGGCCAGCAGCTCCCGGCCCCGCACTGGCTGGTCCTCGGCGAGTCCGGCAACGGCAAGTCGGCCCTGGAGAAGACCTACGTCCTACGGCAGCTGCGGTTCCGCGACCGCCAGGTCGTCGTCCTGGACGCCCAGGGCGAGGACGGCGTCGGCGAGTGGAACCTCATCGCGGAAGAGCTGGGGATAACACCCATCCGGCTCGACCCGACGGCGGCCCTGAACCACGGCATCCGCCTGAACCCCCTGGACCCGTCGATCACGACGACGGGCCAGCTGGCGCTGCTCCGCACCATCATCGAAGTGGCGATGGGCCACGGCCTCGACGAACGCGCGGGCTTCGCCCTGAAGGTCGCCCACTCCTATGTCAACGAGACGATCCTGGACCGCCAGCCGGTCCTGATGGACATCGTCGAGCAGCTACGGCACCCCGAGCCGGAGTCCGCGGAGTCGATGAACGTCGCCATAGACGACGTACGCGCCTGGGGCCTGGACGTGGCCCTGGTCCTGGACCGCCTGGTCGACGGTGACCTGAGGGGCATGTTCGACGGCCCGACCACGGTCGGCATCGACCTCGACGCCCCCCTCATCGTCTTCGACCTCTCCCACATCGACCGCAACTCCATCGCCATGCCCATCCTGATGGCGATCGTCGGCGTGTGGCTGGAGCACACCTGGATCCGCCCCGACCGCAAGAAGCGCATCTTCCTGGTCGAGGAAGCCTGGCACATCATCAACAGCCCCTTCGTCGCCCAGCTCTTCCAGCGCCTGCTCAAGTTCGGCCGCCGGCTCGGCCTCTCCTTCGTCGCGGTCGTCCACCACCTCTCCGACGTCGTCGACGGCGCGGCGGCGAAGGAGGCGGCGGCGATCCTGAAGATGGCGTCGACACGGACGATCTACGCCCAGAAAGCGGACGAGGCGCGCGCCACCGGCCGGGTGCTGGGCCTCCCACGCTGGGCGGTGGAAATCATCCCCACCCTCACCCCCGGCATCGCCGTCTGGGACGTCAACGGCAACGTCCAGGTGGTCAAACACCTGATCACCGAGACGGAACGTCCGCTCGTCTTCACGGACCGCGCGATGACCGAGTCGTCCGCCGACCAGCTCGCCGCCGCCGACGACGCCCTGCGCGCCGCCGAGCTGGAGGCGGAGCAGCGGGCGGCGGCCTTCGTCGAACAGCACCTCGGCGACTCGGAATCGACGGTGGCGTAGGGAGGACCCGATCGTGAGACCGGACCCCCGGCAGGAGCGCGAACAGCAGAGCGGCGGCGGCATCCCCGACGGCCTGCTGATCGGCATACTCGCGTTCCTGCTCGGCATCACGGTAATGGTGTGGACGGCGACCGGCCTGGCGTCCTGGTTCGCCCACGGAGCCTGGCCGTCGACCGTCGACCTGTCCCACACACCGCTCGCGATGCGCCACCTCATCGGCGAACCGCACGACATCACAGGCGCCTGGCCGGACACACCGGCGGCCCAGCTGTCGGGATGGGGCCTGTTCTGGGGCCTGTTCATCGGCCAGCTGATGATCCTGCTGGTCCTGACGGTCTTCGTGATGGGGACGGTGGCGAGATGGCGCGCGGGGAGAAGAAGACGGACGGCGGAGAAGCGCGGGGCTACGGCGACGCCGGTCCCGGAACCCCGCACAGAACCGGAACCGAGGCAGACGCCGACCGCCCTTGAGACGACCGTCGCCGCGCCGACGGTCCCGGAAGCGGGAGTCGAACACGCAGCTGGTGACCACACCGGCGCGCCCCCCGACGGCTTCTACGCCCACCCCTCCGCCAACGGTGAACGGATCGTCGGGTGGGCGAAAATCCACGTCGCACCCAGGGACACCCGCCACACCACCGCAACCCAGGCCATCCGCGACGCGGCCGGCCCCGCCCTCACCGTCACCTCGAACCCCGCCCTCTGGTCCGACACCAAGGACGCCCGGGCCAAACTCGGCCCGGTCCTCCTCTACGACCCGAACCACCTCTGCGACACCCCGGCCCGCTTCCACTGGTCCCCCACGGCCGGCTGCGAGGACAAGCAGACCGCGGTCCTGCGCGCCCAGGCACTCCTCATCCCCGTGAAGCCCACCGCCAAGATCGACCAGGCGGTCACCGACACGGCCGAAACGCTCCTGCGCAGCTACCTGCACGCCGCCGCCCTGGAGAACCGCACGATCCGCCACGTCCACCGCTGGGCGCAGGGCACCGGCGTCCAGGACGCCGTACGAACCCTCCGCACCCACCCGAAGGCGGCCCCAGGCGCGGCCGGCGAACTCGAGGCCGCCCTCACGTCCCACCCCGAACGCCGGGACATCGCCCAGGAGTTGACGGCCAGGGCGCTCGCCGCCCTCTTCACGGTCAACATCCGCGAGGCCTGCACACCCAACCGATCCGATGCCCTCGTCCTGGATTCCTTCGTGGCCGAAGGGGGCACGCTTTATGTGGTCGGTGAATCCATCGAGGACCCCAGGACCAACCCCGGCGCGATGCCCCTCCTGACGGCCCTCGTCTCCAGCGTGGTCGAGCGCGGCCGGCGCATGGCCGAACGGTCATCCTCCGGTCGGCTCGACCCACCACTGACCCTGGTCCTGGACGACGTCGCGGCCGTGGCCCCGCTCCCCCAGCTCCCCGACCTGCTCGCCACCGGCGCCGACCAGGGCCTGCCGACCCTCGCCCTGCTCCGCTCCCACGAACAGGCCCGCTCCCGCTGGCCCCACCGGGAACTGCCCGTCTAGGCGCGTGCCCGGGACGGCCACTCCAGAACGAACTCCAGCTCGTTCTCCGCCTCGTCCTTGACGAACGGCACGAGTACACCGCTCGGCACGAACCCCGCCTTGCGGTACGCCCCCTGGGCCCGCGCGTTCCCCTCGTGCACCAGCAGCCGCACCCGCTCGGCACCCTGTTCCCGCGCCCACGCCACACCGGCGTCGAACAGCGCCTTGATCAGCCCGCCCCCACGGTGCTCGGGCCGCACGAACACCCCGACCAGATGCCCCTGCCGCCGCTCGACCGGAACTCCGGCCCAGTCCGTCGACCCGGCCTCCTCGACGAGCACGGTCACGCTCCCGGCCCATTCGCCGTCCGCCGCCTCGGCGATGAACTGCCGCGCACCGCTCGGCTCCTGGGCCGACCGGGCGGCCCGTTCCTGATAGAAGGAGTCCGGCCGGCCAAGGGCGTCCTCATAGCTCTCCAGGAACGCGATATCGGCCACCGGGTCCCGCAACGCGACGAGCCGCAACCGCTTCACGGCCTGCCACTCCTCGGCCCGTATCGCACGAACAATGTAATCACCGCTGGTCATCGCACTCATACGGCCACGGTAGCCGCCGTCGACGGCCGCGCTCACCTCGTTTTACGACGCTCACACAAGGCCCGTTGTCAGTGCCCCCGCCTACTGTGGACGCCATGACGACTCTGCCGAACCGCCCGAACACCGCCCTGCTGATCGTGGATGTGCAGAACGGGGTGGTGGACAGCTCCCACAACCGCGACGAGGTCATCGCCAACATCAACACCCTGCTCACCAAGGCCCGTTCCGAGGCGGTCCCGGTGATCTGGGTCCAGCACGCCAGCGACGAGCTGAAGCCGGACAGTGCCGCTTGGCAGTACGTCCCGGAGCTCACCCGCGAGGAAGCCACCGAGTCCCTCATCCACAAGCGCTACGGTGACTCCTTCGAGGACACCGAGCTGGAGTCCGTCCTGGCCGAACACGGCGTGGGCCGCGTGGTCGTCACCGGCGCCCAGACCGACGCCTGTATCCGCTCCACCCTGCACGGAGCGATGGTCCGCGGTTACGACGCGACCCTGGTCGGCGACGCCCACACCACGGAGGACCTCACCGCGTACGGCGCGCCGGCCCCGGACCAGGTCATCTCGCACACGAACCTCTACTGGCAGTGGCAGGAGGCCCCCGGCCGAAAGGGCGGCACGGTCGACACTGCGGACGTGACGTTCTAGCCGGACAACACCCGTAAATGCAGAAAGGCCCACGCCGTCATGGCGTGGGCCTTTCCTAAAATTTGTTCGGCGGTGTCCTACTCTCCCACAGGGTCCCCCCTGCAGTACCATCGGCGCTGTAAGGCTTAGCTTCCGG
>NZ_JBEZKI010000070.1:0-18161 GCF_040651615.1 Streptomyces sp. NPDC048417
GCCGGACGGCCACTCCTGAGAAGCCACTGAAGGCAAGACCCCATAAGCCACATCCGGCCCTCCCGGGCCACCTAACAACTTACGGAGGCCCCATGCCGGATCACACCTCTGGACCGCCCTCGACCACCGCCGCCCCGTCGTCGGTGTCGGCGATCGGGTCGCGGGACGTCTCGCGCCGGACGATGCTCCGGGGGGCCGGACTGCTCGGCGTGGGCGTGGGGTTCGGGCTGCCTGCCCTGCTCACCGCGTGCGGCGCCGCGGCCCAGGACGGGGGCGGCGGCGGCAAGGGCGGCACGCTCACCCTGGCCATCGACGCCACCAGCGCCGTCAACGACCCGGCCTTCTACACGTCCCTGGGCGACTGGATGGCCGTCGACTGCGTCTGCCGCGGCCTGACGTTCATCTCCTTCGAGACCAACGAGCCCACACCGGACCTGGCGAAAACGTGGACCATATCCGATGACAGGCTCACCTACACCTTCACCCTGCGCGCGGGGGTGAAGTTCCACGACGGGACCGCGCTCACCTCCGCCGACGTGCTCGCCAGCCTCGGCCGCCAGTTCGACCCGGACGACAAGACGCTGCCCAAGGGCGCGACCCGGCCGCTGGCGAGCATGGGCGCCAACGTCGCCTCGCTCACCGCGCCGGACGACCTGACCGTGAAGATGGTCCTCAAGAAGCCCGACCGGACCGTGCTCGGCAAGCTCTCCGACATCGGCGGCCGGATCACCTCCAAGGCCGCGCTGGACAAGTACGGCGCCGACATCGGCAAGCACCTCGTGGGCACCGGGCCGTTCGCCTTCTCCACCGCCACCGCGGGGCAGTCCATCACGCTCGAGGCCTTCGACGGCTTCCGGTTGGGCAAGCCCCCCATCGACCGGCTGGTGCTGCGCCAGGTCCAGGACCCGTCCACCATCGTCAGCTCGCTGCTGAGCGGCGACGTGTCCGCGACCCAGTTCGCCCCGTACTCCGCCGTCGCGCAGCTGCGCAAGGACAGCGCGGTGAAGGTGTACGACACCCCGCAGAACGCCGACGCCATCATGATGATCGACGCCCGCCGGGTCCCCGAGCTGAAGGTGCGCAAGGCCATCAACCTGGCCATCAACCGCAAGGCCATCCTCCAGCAGGCCTTCTACGGCGTCGGCGCCGAACCCAGGGGCTACGCCATCCCGCCCGCCCAGACCGGCTACGACACCGCGCTCGCCGACCTCAGCACCCAGGACACCGCGCAGGCCAAGCGGCTGGTCGAGGAGGCCGGGGCGAAGGGGCGCACCATCCGGCTCATGGCCGCCAGCGACTCCTGGCACCCCAAGGCGGCCCAGATCATCGCCCAGAACCTCACGGACGTCGGCTTCAAGGTGGCCACCACGTCGGTGGACCCCGCGACCTACTTCAGTCGGCTCCTGGACGGGGAGGACGACTACCACGACCTGATGATCTGGGAGCGCAACACCTACGTGCCCGACCCCGACGACATGGTCGGCGCGATGGCGAGCCCCACCAGCATCTACGGCTCCAAGCTCTCCGGCATGGACACCCTGAAAGGCGCCGCCTCCCTCGCCGACGACCTCTACACGGCCAAGAACCTCACCGACACCAAGAAGCGCACCGCCGCCTACACGAGGATCCAGCGCCGCTGGGCCGAGGAGTACATGGTGCTGTCGATGCTGGCCTGCTTCAGCAACCTGGTCGTCAGCGGTGCGGACGTGAAGGGCATGAACACCGACGCGCTGGCCAACCACCGCTGTTACATGGAGAAGGCCAGTGTCTGAGGCCGGCGCCGCGGTCGACGCCGTGGCGGTGGAGGCGGTGACCCCCGCCGCGGCCTCCCCGCCCCGGCCCGGGACGGCACGACGGTTCCTGGGCGCGCTGCGCCGGCGCCCGGTGGCCCGCTCCTGGCCCGCGCTGCTCGCCTGGCTGCTGCTCGCCGCGACGGTCCTGATCGCCCTGCTCGGTCCGCTGGTCGTGGCGGCCGACCCGCTGCGCCAGACCTCCTCGGCGCTGCTGGCGCCCGGCGCGCCGGGGCATCCGCTGGGCACCGACGACCTGGGCCGGGACGAGCTGGCCCGGCTGGTGCACGGCGCCCGTCCGCTGCTGCTGGTGTCCTTCGCGGCGACCGCGCTCGCGGCCGGGATCGGCACCCTGGTCGGGCTGGTCGCCGGATACGCGGGCGGCGTGGTGGAGCAGGCGCTGATGCGGCTGGTCGACCTGGCGCTGTCCTTCCCGTCGATCCTGCTGGTGATCCTGCTGGTGGCGGCCGCCGGACCGGGCACGGTCAGCCTGGTCCTCGGCATCGGCATCTCGCTGGCGCCGGGCCTCGCGCGGCTCGCCCGCACCCTGACCGCACGCGAGGCCGCCAAGGACTACGTCGTGGCCTGCCGGCTCGGCGGCACCGGGGCGCCCCGCATCCTGCTGCGCGAGGTACTCCCCAACATCGGCGGCCCGTTGCTCGCCCAGGTCGTCATGACGCTGTCGGTCGCGGCCGGTTTCGCGGCCGGCCTGTCCTACCTCGGCCTGGGCATCCAGCCCCCGCAGCCGGACTGGGGCTACATGGTGCAGGCCGGGCAGGAGTTCCTGTACACCGCTCCCCGGCTGGTGGTGCTGCCCGCCGCCTTCACCCTGCTGTTCGTCGTGGCGTGCAACTTCGCCGGCGACGACCTGCGGGACGCCCTCGACCCGAGGGGGACGGCATGAGCGCCGGTACCGGGGTGCTGACCCGGGTGCGCCTGCCCCGGCCGGCGGGAGCGGTCTGGGTGTTCCTGCGCCGGCTCGCCGTGATCCCCGTGGTGCTGTTCGCCCTGGCCTCCCTGGTGTTCGTGGCGATACGACTGCTGCCGGGCTCCCCGGCGACCTCCCTTGCGGCGGGCGGCAACACCGCCTCCGCCGAGCAGTTCAGCGCCAACGAGGAACGGGTCACCAAGGCCCTCGGCCTGGACCAGCCGCTCCTCACCCAGTACGGCCACTTCCTCGACGACCTGGTCCATCTGCGGCTCGGCACCTCGTTCTACGGCTCCAACAGCGTCCTCGGCCTGCTCGGCGACGCGCTGCCCGCGACCGTGGAGCTCACCCTCGCGGCCATGACGGTCGCGGTGCTGCTCGGCGTCGTCACCGGAGTCGTCGCGGCGCTGCGGCGGGGCAGCTGGATCGACACCTCGACCCGGGCCGTGGCGACCGTCAGCTTCTCGCTGCCCTGGTTCGCGCTCGGCGTGCTCGCCATCGTGGTGTTCGGCGTGTGGCTGCGCTGGCTGCCGGTCCTCGGCCGGCTGCCCAGCACGCTCGACTACCGGCCCACCACCGGCTTCGTGCTGCTCGACGCGATCCTCCAGGACCGGCCCGAACTGGTGTGGCCGTGGTTCCAGCATCTGATCCTGCCGGCGGTGACGCTCGCGCTGTCGATGGCCGGCTTCATCACCCGGATCGTGCGCGCCTCCGTCCTGGAGGTGCTCGGCGACGACTTCGTGCGCACCGCCCGGATGAAGGGTCTCGGCGAGGGCGCGGTGGTGCGCCGGCACGTGCTGCGCAACGCCTGGCTGCCCATCGTCACCGTCCTGGGGCTCCAGTTCGGGTCCCTGCTGGGCGGTTCGGTGGTCACCGAGACCGTCTTCTCCTACCCCGGCGTCGGACGCCTCCTCGTGCAGGGCGTACTGCAGCGCGACTACCCGGTCGTGCAGGGCGCGGCCCTCGCGATCGCCCTGCTGTTCACCCTCGTCAACCACGCGGTCGACCTGCTCTACACGGTCCTCGACCCGCGCCTACGCAAAGGATGATCCCGATGGACATCGTGCTGGTCCACGGTGCCGGCGGACGGCCCACCACCTGGTCGGCGGTCCAGCCGCTGCTCGCCGCCCACGGCCACCGGCTGTTCACGGTCACCAATCCGATGACCTCGCTCGCCGACGACATCGCCGAGACCACCGCGGCGCTCGCGGGCACCAGCGGCCCGGTGCTGCTCGCCGGGCACTCCTACGGCGGCGCGGTGATCACGAACGTGGGACGCGACCCGCGCGTCGCGGGGCTGGTCTACATCGCCGCGTTCGGGCCGGACGAGGGCGAGACCGTCAACGGGATCGTCGAGCGCTACGAACCCGCGGAGATCTCCAAGTACATGCGGCGCGGCCCGAACGGCGAGTGGAAGTCCGAGCCGAGCCCGGAGTTCTGGGCGGAGATCGGCCCGGACCTGTCGGAGGAGCAGCGGGCGGTCGTCGAGGCGGAGGGACGGAAGGCCGAGAACCTGATCTTCACCCAGGCGACCGGTGTCCCGGCCTGGCGGTCGCTGCCCAGCTGGTACCTCGTCGCCGACGACGACCGCACCCTGCGCCCGGCGATCCAGAACTTCATGGCCGAGCGCATGAAGGCGACCGTCGAGCACGTGCCGGGCAGCCACTACACCACCCTGGTGTGGCCCGAGCGGGTCGCCGAGCTGATCCACCGGGCCGCGCTGGCCGTGGGCGGTGCCGTATGACCGCGCCGGAAGGCGTGCACGACGCGACCGCGCCGGAGGGCGTGCACGACGCGACCGCACCGGAGGGCGTGCACGACGCGACCACGCCGGGAGGCGTGCACGACGCGACCGCACCGGAGGGCGTGCACGATGTGACCGCGCCGGGAGGCGTGCTCGACGCGCCCCCTCCGGAGGCGGTGCTCGAAGTACGCGGCCTGAGTGTCGGGTTCGACGTGCCGGCGGGCCGGCTGCCCGCCGTTGACGGGGTGGACCTGACGCTGCGCAGGGGCGAGATCCTCGCGCTGGTCGGCGAGTCCGGGTCGGGCAAGTCGGCGCTGTCGATGAGCCTGGTCGGCCTCAACCGCGGCCCCCGCACCCACATCGGCGGATCCGTGTCCTTCCGGGGCCGGGAGCTGGTGGGGGCGTCCGAGCGGGAGCTGCGCCGGGTGCGCGGCAAGGACGTGACGGTGGTCTTCCAGGACGCGCTGGCCGCGCTCAACCCGCTGCACCGGGCGGGCGCGCAGGTCGCGGAGACGATCCGCGCCCATGGCGACGTCCCGCGCGCCACGGCCGCGCACCGGGCCGTCGAGCTGCTCGGCGAGGTCGGCATCGCGGGCCCGGCGCGGGCCGCGCGCGCCTATCCCCACCAGCTCTCCGGCGGCATGCGCCAGCGCGTGATGATCGCGATGGGGCTGGCCAACGACCCGGCGGTGCTGATCGCCGACGAGCCCACCACCGCGCTGGACGTGACCATCCAGGCCCAGGTACTGGCGCTGCTGAAGCGGGTGCAGCGCGACCACGGCACGTCCGTGCTGCTGATCACCCACGACCTGGGGGTGGTCGCGGAGGTCGCCGACCGGGTGGCGGTGATGTACGCGGGCCGGATCGTGGAGCAGGGCACCCGCGACCAGGTGCTGTTCGACCCTCAGCACCCGTACACGATGGGCCTGCTCGGCTCGGTGCCCCCGCTGGACGGGCCGGTGCCCGAGCGGTTGCCGGCCATCCCCGGCAGTCCGCCCGCCGGTGTCGCGCGGCCGTCCGGCTGCGGCTTCCGGCCGCGCTGCGCGTTCGCCCACGACGGCTGCGACAACCGCCCGGAGCTGCGGCCGCGCTACGGCGGCCCGGCCCACCTGGACGCCTGCGTGCTGCCCGTGGAGACCCGGGTGCGGGCTCGGGCGGCTCAGGCGGCGGGAGCCGCCGTATGAGCGGGGTCCTGATGAGTGCCCGCGGGCTGCGGGTCGACTACGCGGGCCGGGCCGGCGGCCGGGTGCGGGCGCTGCGAGACGTCGACCTGGACATCGCCGAGGGCGAGACGCTGGGCCTGGTCGGCGAGTCGGGATGCGGCAAGTCCACCCTCGGGCGGGCGCTGCTGCGCGTGGTGGAACCGTCGGCGGGCCGGATCGACTTCCTCGGCACCGATCTGACCCGGCTGCGCGGCCGGCGCCTGAAGCGGACCCGGGCCGAACTCCAGATGGTGTTCCAGGACCCGTTCGGCTCGCTGAACCCGCGCCGGACGGTCGCCGACATCGTCGCCGAACCGCTGCTGCGCTCCCGGGGCGCGAGCCGCGCCGAGGCGGAACGTACCGTGGCCGAGCTCCTCGACCTGGTCGGTCTGGGGGCCGAGGCCGGCGGGCGCAAGCCGCACGAGTTCTCCGGCGGCCAGCGCCAGCGCATCGGCATCGCCCGCGCCCTGGCCTCTTCGCCGCGGTTCGTGGTGGCCGACGAGGCGGTCTCCGCGCTGGACGTGTCCATCCAGGCCCAGGTGCTGAACCTGCTGTCGGACCTGGTGCGCGACCGGGGTCTGACGATGCTGTTCATCTCCCACGACCTCGGTGTGGTGCGGCACATCGCCGACCGGGTCGCCGTGATGTATCTCGGCGAGATCATCGAGACCGCCTCCCGGGACGGCTTCTTCTCCGGCCCCGCCCATCCGTACAGCAGCGCGCTGCTGGCCAGCGTGCCGGAGCTGCGGCCCGGCCCGCCCGTCGAACGGCAGCCCCTGGAGGGCGAGCTGCCCGACCCCGCGGACCCGCCGGAGGGCTGTCTGTTCCGGACCCGCTGCCCGTTCGCCACCGACCTCTGCCGCACCCGGCACCCGGAACTGCGCGAGATATCGCCGGGCCGCCGCGTGCGCTGCCATCTGCCCCTCGGCCCCGTGCCCGTGCCCGTGAGTGAGGACCCGCATTGATCATCGACGCCTACAACACCACCCAGGACGTGCGCGGCCGTTCCGACTACCTGACCGGCGCGCGCAAGGGCGAGGCGCCGCCGCCCTACAAGCCCTTCGAGCCGCGCCGCATCCTCGACCGGATGGACGCCGCCGGGGTGGACATGGCGATGGTGTGCTCGCTCGCGCAGCGCATCGAGAACGACTTCATCGCCTCGCTGGTGGCCGCGCACCCCGACCGGTTCTTCGGCTTCGGCCAGGTGCTGCCGCAGGCGGACGACGCGATCGAGGAGATCGACCGGATCGCCGACGCCGGCCTTGTGGGGCTGAAGCTGCATCCGAGCCTGCACGGCTACCACGTGGCCGACCACGGGCTCCTCGACCCGGTGTTCGAGGCCTGTGCAAGGCGGGGGCTGCTGGTGCTGGTCAACGCGCTGGACGACGCCTTCTGCGCACCGCTCGCCATCGAGGAGATCGCCCGGGACCACCCCGAGGTGCCGACGATCATCGCCCACATGGGCGCGGTGTGGAACGTGCCGGAGGCGATCATCGTGGCCGAACGGCAGCCGCACGTCTATCTGGAGACGTCCGCGACGCTGATGAGCGACGTGAAGCGGGCCTACGCCCGGCTCGGCCCCCGGCAGATCCTGATGGGCAGCGAGTGGCCCGGCTCGGACTTCGACCTGGAGCGTATGAAGATCGCCAAGGCGGTCGAGGACGAGAAGGACCGGGCGCTGATCGAGGGCGGCAACATGGCCCGCCTGCTGGGGCTCGGCGCATGACCGCCGCGCCCGTGGCCGTGCCGCCGGAGATGAGCGAGCAGGACGCCGAACTCCTCTCCGTGGCTCAGGCGTTGCTGGACCGGGTGTGGCAGCCGGACCGGCACGAGGTGGCCACCGCCCTGCGCACCGCGGACGGCCGGATCCACACCGGCGTCCATGTCGAGGGCTCCTGCCGGCGCAGTTCGATCTGCGCGGAGGGCGTCGCCCTCGGCACCGCGCGCGGCGCGCTCCCGCCCGGTGCGCCGCTGGCGGTGACGTCGGTGGTGTCGGTGCAGATCAAGCCCGCCGGACGGTTCCGGATCATCGCGCCGTGCGGGGTGTGCCGCGAACTCGTCAGCGACTACTGCCCGGACGCCGTCGTGTGGATCACCACCGTCGACGGCGACCGTCCCGTCCCGGCCCGCGCCCTCGACCTGCTGCCGGAGAAGAGCCGGCGCCGCTGGTGACCCCGCACGACAAGCCCCATGACCGTGCCCCCGTACTCCCGAGGAAAGGAGAGACATGCCGTCCGTCATCACAGGGCCCAACGGCCTGAGCGTCCCCACCGAGCTGGACGTGCCCGCACTCGCCGCGCAACTCGGCGGCACCGGAGCGCCGTTGCCGTGGCAGGAGCTGACCTGGCAGGAGGCCGGGACCACGGTCGCCGGCGGCGACGCGGTGATCATCCCGGTGGGCGCCACCGAACAGCACGGCCCCCATCTGCCGCTGTCCGTGGACACCCGGATCTGCGAGGCGGTCGCCCTGGGCGTGTCCGCGCTGACGGGCGTACCGGTGCTGCCGCCGCTGGCCTTCGGCGTGTCCGCCTCGCACGGCGACTTCGCCGGCACGGTGGCGCTGCGCCCCGAGACGCTGATCGCCGTCGTGGAGGACGTCATCGACTCCCTGTACGCCAGCGGTGTACGGCAGTTCGTCCTGCTCAACGGTCACATCTGGAACAACGGCGCGCTCGACGTGTCCGCCGAGAAACTGAGGGTCCGTCATCGGGATGCCCGGGTACGGGCGTTGGGGTACGTGACGATGTACCCGGGGCCCGAGGTCGACGGCCATGTCACCTACGGGCGGGCGCTGATGCACGCCAACTACTTCGAGACCTCGGTGATGCTGCACCTGGCGCCCGAGCTGGTGCGGATGGAGCGGGCCACCTCGCACGTCGACGTCGACTCCTTCTGGGACTACCGCATGGACCAGGTCAGCGAGACCGGTGTATGGGGCCGGGACGTCACCGAGGCCAACGCGGCCCACGGGCGGGCGGAGTTCGACCGCTGTGTGCTCACCACCGCCCGCGCGGTCTCGGCCGCCGTGCGCGAGCCCTGGCCCAGCGCGGCGCACCGGCCCGGCGAACCCGCCTGAGTCGTTCCGCCGGAGCCATCCCGCCTGAGGAACCGCGCTGCCCGTTCCACGAACGACAAGGAGAACCCCCTTGGACCCCAGCATCACCCTGCCCAGGCTGCCCGAGTGCGAGCCCATGCTCATCGGCGGCGCCTGGACCACGGGCGCCTCGGCCCGGCGCATCCCGGTCCTCGACCCGGCCACCCGCGAGCCGCTGACCACGATCGCCCAGGCGGACGCCACGGACGTGGCGGCGGCGGTGGCCGCCGCCTCGGCCGCGCACCGCGACGGCCGCTGGCGTGCGCTGCCGCCCCGGGACCGTCGGGACGTCCTGCTGCGGCTCGCGGACCTGGTGGAGCGGGACGCCGAGGCGCTGGCGGTCCTGGACACCCTGGACAACGGCAAGGCGATCGAGCGGGCCCGCGGTGACGTGGAGCTGGGCCTCCAGGCGATCCGGCACTTCGCCGGCACCCCGGCCCGGCTGACCGGCACGGTGCATCCCGCCGGGCCCGGCCGGCATGTGTACAGCGTCCGGGAGCCGGTGGGCGTGGTGGCCGCCGTACTCCCCTGGAACTTCCCCTTCATGATCGCCGCCTGGAAGCTCGCCCCGGCTCTGGCGGCCGGCTGCACGGTGGTCGTCAAGCCCGCCGAGCAGACCCCGCTGACCGCGTTGCGGCTGGCCGCGCTGTGCCTGGAGGCCGGGGTGCCGGAGGGCGTCGTCAACGTGGTGACGGGCGACGGACGCACCGGGGCGGAGCTGGTCGCGCATCCCGACGTGGCCAAGGTGTCGTTCACCGGGTCCACCGACGTCGGGCGGCTGATCATGGCCGCGGCGGCGCCGTCCGTGAAGCGGCTCACGCTCGAACTGGGCGGCAAGTCCGCCAACATGGTGTTCGCCGACGCCGACCTGGACGCCGCCGTACCGGCCGCCGTACGGGCCGTGTTCGGGCACTCCGGACAGATGTGCACGGCGGGCAGTCGACTGCTCGTGCAGCGCACGGTCTTCGAGGAGTTCCTGGACCGGATGCTGCCGGCCGTCGAGGCGCTGCGGATCGGCCCCGGCCTCTCGGGCGGGGTCAACATCGGGCCGCTCGTCTCCCAGGAGCAGTTCGACCGGGTCACGGGCTACCTGGACCTCGGCCGCGCCGAGGGCGCCAAAGCCGTCACGGGCGGCGAACCCCTGCCGGGACCCGGCTGGTTCGTGCGGCCCACGGTGTTCACCGACGTCACGCCGGACATGCGGATCGCCCGGGAGGAGATCTTCGGACCGGTCGCCGCGGTGCTGCCCTTCGACACCGAGGAGGAGGCGATCGCGCTCGCCAACGACAGCGACTACGGGCTCGCGGCGGGCGTGTGGACCACCGACCTCGGCCGCGCGCACCGCGCCGCGGCGGCGCTCCAGGCGGGCACCGTGTGGGTGAACACCTACAACGAGTTCGACCCCGCCGTGGCGTTCGGCGGCAGCAAGCAGTCCGGTCTGGGCAGGGATCTCGGCGACGCGGCGGTCGACGGGTTCACCGAGCCCAAGAGCATCACGATGGCGCTGTGAGCGCCCCCGTGACGGCGGTGCCGCCGGCCCCCGCCGGTTTCGACCTGGCCGCCGAGCGGGCCCGCACCCCGGGCTGCGCGACCGGTCACCACTTCAACGCGGCCGGTGCCGCGCTGCTCGCCTCGGACACGGTCGAGGCGGTCATCGCCCAGCTGCGCGCCGAGAGTCTGCACGGCGGCTACGAGGCGGCCAAGCTCGCCGCCGACGGCCTGGCGGCCGTCTACACCCGTACCGCCGGCCTGCTCGGTGTCGACGCGGACGAGATCGCCCTGGTCGAGAGCGCCACCGCCGGCTGGCAGCGCATCGTGTCGGCGCTGCGGCTGCGCCCCGGGGACCGGGTGCTCGCCGCCCGCTCCAGCTATGTGAGCAGCGCCCTGCACCTGCTGGCCGCCGAGCGTGACACGGGAGTGCGGGTGGAGGTGCTGCCCAACGGGCCCGACGGCGCGACCGATCTGGAGGCCCTGGAGCGGGCTCTGCGCACCGGTCCCGCCGCGCTGGTGACCGCGGCGCACGTACCGACCTCGTCGGGCCTTGTCGAACCGGCCGCCGGGATCGGTGCGCTGACCTCCGCGCACGGGGTGCCGTTCCTGCTCGACGCCACCCAGTCGCTGGGCCAGCTGCCCGTCGACATGACCGCCCTCGGCTGCGACCTGCTGATCGGCACCGGCCGCAAGTTCCTGCGCGGTCCGCGCGGCACGGGCCTGCTGGCGGTGCGCCGGCCGCTCCTCGAACGGCTCGCCCCGCAGGCACCGGATGTGCGCGGGGCCCGCTGGACGGCCGAGCGCAGCTGGGAACTGGCCCCCGACGCACGGCGGTTCGAGCTGTGGGAGGCCGCCCACGCACTGCGGCTCGGTCTGGGTTCGGCCCTGGCCGACCTGCACGCGCTCGGCCCCACGACCGTCTTCGGCCGGCTGTCCGCCCTCGCCGCGCGGCTGCGCGAGCGGCTCGGCGCGGTCCCCGGCGTACGGCTCACCGACCCGCCGGCGGCGGGCGGGGCGATCGTCACCTTCGTGGTGGAGGGACTCGACGCGAGCGAGGTGCAGCGGCGACTGGCGCTGCGGCGGGTGTACCTGATCGCCGTGCCGGCCGACCACGGCCGCTGGGACATGGAGCCGCGCGGACTGGCCAAGGTGGTGCGGGCGTCGGTGCACGTGTACACCGACGACGGCGACCTGGACGCCCTGGTGGAGGCGGTCGCGGAGATCGCGGCGGACGCGCACGGAACGGACCGTGCTGCGTCGGCGGCGCGGGCCGGTGCCACAGCGGCCACAGGGGTCACCGCGGCCACCTCCCGGCCCCCGGCCCACCTCCCGCGCGCACGGGCCGCCCGGACGCCCGCGGCCGGACGCCGTGACGCCGTGGTGGTCGGGCTCGGCGTGCACGGCGGTGCGGCGCTGCGGCAGCTCGCCGAGCGGGGGCTGGACGTCCTCGGGATCGAACGGTTCCCGATGGGGCACGACCGCGGCTCCTCGCACGGCGCCACCCGGATGATCCGCCGGGCCTATCCGCACTCCGACTGGGACGGCCTGGTCGACACCGCCTACCGCGCCTGGGCCGAGCTGGAACAGGCCGCGGGGACCCGGCTGGTGGACGTCACCGGCGGGCTGTACGCGGCGCCCGGGGAGCGGTCCGATCCGCTGCGCGGTCCGGGCTGCCGTGCCGTGGACCGCGAGGCGGCGGCCCGGATCTTCCCGGGGCTGCGGCTGCCCGAGGGGTTCACCGCGGTGCACGACCCGGCCGCCGGGATCATCGACGCCCGCGCGACCCTGCGCACCCAACTCGCCCTCGCGGAACGGGCCGGAGCCACGATCGCCGACCGCACGCTGGTCACGGGCTGGCGTCCGGACGGCGACGGGGTCGTCGTCCGGACGGCGGACGGGGAGGTGCGCGCCCGCCGGCTGGTGCTGTGCGCCGGGCCGTGGACGCCTTACCTGGTGCCGTCGCTGACCGCGCACCTGACGGTCACCCGGATCGTGAACGCGTACTTCGCCGCGGATCCGGCGGGGCCGCTCGGGCCGGGCGGGCTGGGCAGCTTCTCGGTCGATCTCCCGGAAGGGCTGCTCTACGGCTTTCCGGCCGCCGACGGCCGGGGGCTGAAGGCCGGTCTCGACTCGGGTCCCGCGTGGGATCCGGAGGCGCCCAGACCCGCCGCGACCGACGCCGAACTCGCCCTGCTGGCAAGGGCGGTGAAGCGGGTACTGCCCGGTGCGGGCCCGGTCACGGAAAGCCTGACGTGTCTGTACACGATGACACCGGACCGGCGGTTCCTGGTCGGCGAGGTGCCCGGTGTGCCGCAGGCGCTGCTGGCCTCCGCCTGTTCAGGACACGGCTTCAAGTTCGGCCCGGCGATCGGGGCGGCCCTGGCCGACCTGGTGTGCGAACTCCCCCGCCCGGACCTGGACTTCCTCTCCCCCGCACGGCTGGTTCCCGGCGGTGCCCGGTGACGGCCGCCACCGGGGCGGCCGGAGCCGGGTCAGCCGTGGAACACGGTCTGGGAGCGTCGCTCGTACCAGGCGGTCAGGTGTTCGCCGGCGCTGATGACGTGCTCGCGCATGGCCTCCTGCGCCCGGTCCTCGTCCCGGTCGGTCAACGCTGCCACGACGGCGTCGTGCTGACGGATGTTCAGCTGACGGTGGCGTTCGTCACCGGTGAGGGCCAGCGAGGACACGTTGCGCGGGAAGCTCTCGTTGATCCGGTCGATCATCCGGCTCAGCCAGGGGTTGTCCGCCGCCTGGCAGACCACGGTGTGGAAGCAGTCGTTGGCCTGGGTGGTGTCCGGGGTGCCCGCGGCGCCGACGCCCGCCGCCGCCGCGCGCAGCACGTCGTTGTGGCGGCGCAGCTCGGCGAGCTGGCTGTCGGTGATCCGGGCGGCCGCGCGGCGGGCGGCCAGGGCCTCCAGCTCCGCGCGCACCTCGTAGGCCTGCCGCACCTCCCACGGCGCCGGCACCCGCACCACCGCTCCGCGGTGCGGCTGCATCTCGATCAGCCCGCCGTTCTGCAGCTGGCGCAGCGCTTCACGCACCGGGGTGCGGCTGACCCCGAACTCGGCCGCCAGCGCCGCCTGGCGCAGCGGTTTCCCGATGGGGAGCTCCCCGTCCATGATCCGCGCGCGGATACGGGCAGCGATGTCGTCGACGAGGGCGCCTTCGTCGGTCTGGGGCGTCATCGGAGTGGGTCTCACCCTTCTCGGGGACTGACGGGGGCCGCGCGGTGGTCGAGCAGTCTGCCACGCCGCCGCCATCCACTGTTCATCGACATTGGATCCATTTACAGACTATCCGCATCCAATAGGAGCGTGTCATGCACCTCGATGTGACCAAGGCCATCGACGTCTCCGTGCCGATCCACCCCGGCATGCTGCACTGGGGCCGGCGGCCGGAGATGGAGGTCGTCGAGTCGCGGACGGCGGGCGATCCGTCCAACGTCAGCCGCTGGCGCATCGGCGCCCACACCGGGACGCACATCGACGCCCCGGCCCACTTCGTCGACGGCGGCAAGACCGTCGACCGGCTGGACCTGTCGGCCCTCAACGGGACGGCCCGGGTGCTGGACCTCACCCACGTCAAGGAGCAGATCACCGCCGCCGACCTCGACGCGGCGGGGCTCGGCACAGAGGAACGGGTGCTGCTGCGCACCAGCAACTCGGCGGGGGTGCTGCGCAGTCCGTGGAAGGCCCGGCAGTGGGTCGGCCTGGCTCCGGACGGCGCCGAGCGGCTGATCGAGGCAGGGGTGCGCACGGCGGGCATCGACTACCTCAGCATCGAGGCGATCGCCTACACCACGCACTGGGAGACGCACCAACTGCTGTGCGGTGCGGACGTGTTGATCCTTGAGGTCGTCGACCTGCTGCACGCCCCGGCCGGGGTCTACGACATGCTGTCGCTGCCCGTACCCCTCCAGGGCGCCGAGGCGGCCCCCTCGCGCACTCTGCTGCTGCCCCAGGACGCCGCGTGACCCCGGCCGGCGCACTGGCCCTGGCCGCCCCGCACCCCGCGGCGCTCGCCGCGGCCCGGCGGGCGGCCGGGCGCGGCGGCAACGCCGTGGACGCGGCGCTGGCCGCGGCGGCCGCGCTGACCGTCGTCTACCCGCACCAGTGTTCCCTCGGCGGCGACCTGATCGCCCTGGTCCACGCCCCGGACGGCACCGTGCGCGCACTGCTGTCCGTCGGGGCGGCCGCGGCGGGCACCGACGTCGAGGCACTGCGCGCGGCGGACTCCCGGATGCCGGCCCAGGGTCCGGAGACCGTCACCGTGCCGGGCGCGGTGGCGGGCTGGGCGGCGCTCGCCGAGGCGTACGGCACGCCGGGCGCGCTCGCCGCCTCGCTGCGGGACGCCGCCGAGCTCGCCCGGACGGGCGCGACGGTCTCGGCCGGGCTGGCGCGCGCGGTACGGGACAACGAGGCGCGCATCAAGGCCGATCCGGGCCTGTCGACGCTTCTGACCGGCCCCGACGGCCGGCCGTTGGTGGAGGGCGACCCACTCCCCCAGCCCCGGTTGGCGACGGTGCTCGACGAACTCGCCGACGACCCCTGGTCGTTCTACCGGGGCGCCGTCGCCGAGGCACTCGCCGCCGGACTGCGCGACCTCGGCAGCCCGCTCACGGCCGACGACCTGGCGGCACACCGCGCCGAGTTCGCGAACCCGGTGAGCGTCGAGCCGGTGAGCGGTGAGGCGGTGGGCGCCGAGGCGGTGGGCGCCGAGGCGGTGGGCGTTGAAGCGGTGGGCGTTGAAGCGGTGAGCGTTGAAGCGGTGAGCGCCGCGCCGGTGAGCGTTGAAGCGGTGAGCGCCGCGCCGGTGAGCGTTGAAGCGGTGGGCGTTGAAGCGGTGAGCGCCGCGCCGGTGAGCGTTGAAGCGGTGGGCATCGAGCCGGTGGGCGTTGAAGCGGTGAGCGCCGCGCCGGTGAGCGTTGAAGCGGTGGGCATCGAGCCGGTGGGCGTTGAAGCGGTGAGCGTCGCGCCGGTGAGCGTTGAAGCGGTGGGCATCGAGCCGGTGGGCGCCGAGACCGTGAACGCCGAACCAGCGCACGCCGAAGCCCCCGACGCCAACACCATGGGCGTCCGCTGGTGGGCCGCGCCCCCGCCCAGTCAGGGCGCCGTGCTCCCCGCCCTGCTGTCCGCGGCGGCCGGCGCCCCGGGCCGCTCCGCTGCGGAGCGCACCCGGTTGCTGGCCGCCCGATGCCAGGACGCCTCGGCCGCCCGGGACCGGCTGCTCGGCGATCCGCGCGGGCAGCGGCTCGACCTCGACGGGCTGCTCGACCCGGCGCCGCTGACCGGCACGCTCCCGCCACGGCCGCCGTTCCGGCCGTCCGGTGACACGGTCGCGGTGACGGCCGTGGACTCCTCCGGGCTCGCGGTCTCGCTCATCCAGAGCGTCTACCAGACCTTCGGTTCCGGACTCTGCGACCCGGGCACCGGGATCGTGCTGCACAACCGGGGTTCGGCGTTCAGCCTGCTTCCCGGGCATCCCGGCCTGCTGCGCCCGGGTGCACGCCCGCCGCACACGCTGTGTCCGGTGATCGGCCGCTCCCCCGCGCTGCTGCTGGCGGCGGGCTGCCAGGGCGGCCGGGCCCAGCCGCAGATCCTCGCCCAGACCCTGCCCGGGCTGGCGGACCCGGACGCCGACCCGACGACCGTACTGGCGGACCCGCGCTGGGTGATCGGCGCCCGGGACATCGGCTTCGAGGACCAGACCCTGCTCGCCGAGCCCGGCTCGGTTCCGGCGACAACGCCGGCCGCGTCACCGGGACTTCCCGTGGTCACCGCGCCGGGTCCGAGCGATCTGGCCGGCCACGTCCAGGTGGCCCGGCTCACCCACGACGGCCGCCTGGACGCCGCCTCAGACCCCCGAGCCGACGGCGGCACGATCCACCTCGCACCCGACGATCCCGGCACCACCCGTACCACCCGCACCACCCGCACCACCCGCACCACCCGCACCGCCCCGGAAGGAACCCCCGTATGAGCACCCTCGCGCCCCGCACGCCGTCCGCCGCCGCACCCCACCCGCTGGATCCGCTGACCGCCGCCGAACTGGCCGTCGCCGTCAAGGTGCTGAAGGACGACGCCCGGGTCACCGAGGACGTCCGGTTCTGGGGTGTGGCCCTGGACGAGCACCACGCGCGCACCGCCCGGCCCGGCGACGCCCGGCGGGCCCGCGCGGTGGTGATCTGTCCCTCGGCGCACGTCGGCTACGAGGTCGACCTGGAACTCGGCGACAAGCCGCGGTCCACGGCCTGGCGCGAGCTGGACGTGCGCAGCCCCGGCTGTTCGTCGGAGGAGGCCCGGCAGGCCGCCGCCGCGTGCCGGGCGGACCCCCGGTTCCGGGAGGCGCTCGCGCTGCGCGACATCCACGACGTGTCGCTGGTGATGGTCGACCCGGAGTCGATCGGCGGTTTCGAGCCGCCCGAGCACCCGGGCCGCAGGCTGACCTGGGGCAGTGTGTGGCACCGCGAGTCGGCGGACGACAACGGCTACGCGCGGCCCGTGCAGGGCGTGGTGCCGGTCATCGACATGGAGTCGATGGAGGTGCTGTACATCGAGGACCACGGGGTGGTGCCGCTGTCGCAGGAGTCCGGGGTGTTCGCCGCCGGGACGGTGCCCGAGCGGGCCGGCCTGAAACCGCTGGAGGTGGTCCAGCCCGAGGGGCCGAGCTTCACCGTGACCGGGCAGCGGGTGGACTGGCAGGGCTGGTCGGTGCGGGTCGGCTTCAGCCACCGCGAGGGCCTGGTGCTGCACGACCTGAGCTTCGACGCGGGCGGCAGGGGGCCGCGCGAGGTGATCCGCCGGGCCTCGGTCAACGAGATGTACGTGCCGTACTTCGACACCGCCTCCACCCAGTACCGCAAGAACTTCTTCGACTGGGGCGAGTACGGCGCCGGGCCGCTCACCAACTCCCTCGCCCTGGGCTGCGACTGCCTCGGCGTCATCCACTACTTCGACGCGGCGGTCCTCGGCGGCGACGGCGTGCCCCGGGTCATCCCCAACGCGGTGTGCATGCACGAGGAGGACGACGGGATCCTCTGGAAGCATCACGACGGACGCACCGGCCGTACGGAGGTGCGCCGCTCCCGCCGGCTCATCATCTCGGCGTTCGCCACGGTCGCCAACTACGACTACGGCTTCTACTGGTCCCTGTACCAGGACGGCTCGGTGATGCTGGAGATCAAGATGACCGGCATCCTCTCCGCGACCGGTGTCACGGAGGACGAGGAGACGCCGTACGCCCGGCGGGTCGCCCCGCACGTGGCGGTCACCAACCACCAGCACTTCTTCGCCGTACGACTGGACATGGCGGTGGACGGGACTGCCAACCGGCTGGTCGAGGTGACCGCCGAGCACGAGAGCGACCCGGCGCTCGACCCGTACGGGAACGCGGCGCGGACGGTCCTGCGCCCGGTCCTCAGCGAGTCCGAGGGCGGGCGGTCCACGGACGCCTCCCGGTCCCTGCACTGGCGGGTGGAGAGCACCGAGGCGCGCAACCGGATGGGTGAGCCGACCGCGTACCGGGTGCATGTGGAGAACACGGCGGTGCTGCCGGTACGTCCGGACAGCGTGTGCGCGCGGCGGGCGCCGTTCGTGGCGAAGCAGCTGTGGGCGACGGAGTACGACCCGGCGCGGCGGTTCGTGGCCGGCGAGTACCCCAACCAGGCCGAGCCCGGCGCGGACGGGGTGCACCGCTGGCAGCGGGAGGACCGTTCGCTGGACGGCACGGAGCTGGTGCTGTGGGCGACGGTCGGCTCACACCACTTCCCGCGTCCCGAGGAGTGGCCGGTGATGCCGGTGGCCCGGGCGAGGCTGCGCCTGGAACCGGACGGCTTCTTCGACCGCAACCCCGCGCTGGACGTCCCGGCACCGGTCTCCTGCCACCCGCCGTCCGCGGCCGCCGCGGCGGCCGC
>NZ_JBEZKI010000071.1:0-17727 GCF_040651615.1 Streptomyces sp. NPDC048417
GGCCGGCACGGTCGGCGCCGGCGGGCTCGGCGACATCGCGATCCGCTACGGCTACCAGCGCTTCGAGACCGAGCTGATGTGGATCACCGTGGCGACGTCCGTACGGTCGGACGCGGGGCCGCGGGTGGAGTCTCACCGGGCGGCGGGGGTGTGCTCGCCGTCCTGGAGGGGCTGCGGGGCCGCGCCCGGCAGGGTGACCAGGGCCGTGATCAGGGCCAGCAGGTACAGGCCGCCGCCGAGCAGGAAACCGTAGGAGTAACCGGCGGTCAGCGCGGACGGCACACTGCCCGGCAGCTCGTGGTCGGTGACAGCCGTGGCCGCCGCCGCCAGCCCGGCCAGGCCGACGGCGCCGCCGATCTGCTGTGCGGTGTTGACCAGGCCGGAGGCCGCACCGGTGGCCTCCGGGGCGACACCACGGACGCTGACGATGGTGACGGCCACGAAGACCATACCCAGTCCGAGACCAGCGACCAGCTGGGCCGGCAGCAGGGCAGCCCAGGGGTTCTGACCGGGGGCCACGAAGCTGAACCAGACCATGCCTGCGATGCCGATGACCAGGCCGAGCGCGATCACGTTGCGCTCGGGCAGCCTGGCGAGCAGTTGCGGGCCGAGACCGCCGGCCGCGATGCCCATGCCGAGCGCGAAGGGCAGGTAGGCGACGCCCGTGACCATCGGTGCGTACCCCTTGACGACCTGCATGTAGAGGGTCAGGAAGTAGAAGGTGGCGAGCATGCCGGCCCCGACCAGGAACATGACGAGGTTGGCACCGACACGGCTCTTGTCGGCCAGCACACCGCCCGGGATCATCGGCGAGCGGCTGCTGCGCTGAATGGCGACGAAGGCGCCGATCAGCACGAGCGCGGCGCCCAGCCCGACCAGCGTGACGGTGTCGCCGAGGCCTTTGTCACCGGCGCGGTTGATGGCGTAGACGAGCGAGCCGAAACCGAGGGTCGCGGTGAGGGCGCCGGGCACGTCGACCTTGCCGCGTTCACGCTTGCCGTCCACGAGGACCTTGGTGCCGATCAGGACGGCGAGAGCGATCGGGATGTTCACGAACATCACCCAGCGCCAGCTCAGGTACTCGGTGAGCGCACCGCCGAGCAGCAGGCCCACGACCGAACCGAGGCCGCCCATCGCTCCGTACACACCGAGCGCCTTGTTGCGGGCGGGCCCGGCCGGGAACGTGGTGGCCAGCAGGGACAGGGCGGTGGGTGCGGCGATGGCGGCGCCCGCACCCTGGATCACGCGGGCCGCGATCAGCAGTGCCCCGCTCTGGGCGAGGCCGCCGAGCAGCGAGGCGGCGGTGAACAGGATCAGGCCGGTGCGGAATACGCGACGGCGGCCGAAGAGGTCACCGGCGCGCCCGCCTGCCAGCAGCAGACCTCCGAAGGCGAGGGCGTAGGCGGTGACGATCCAGCCGAGGCTGGACTCGCTCAGGCCCAGTGCGCTCTGCATGCTCGGCAGGGCGACGGCGACGATCGTGTTGTCGAGAACGAGCATGAGCTGGGCCGTGGCGATGACCAGCAGAGCGAGGCCCAGCCTGCCGTCCTGCCGCGGCGGAGCCGCGGCCTCGGGGACGGCCTGGGTGCGGTCTTGCAGCGACACGAGATGTCTCCGTTGTCTCTGGGTGCTTCACGGTTGGGGATGTGCGGGAGCCGGCGGCTGGTGGTGCCGTTCTTGACGCCCTACCGCGTGGCCGCACCTACAAAGTATCGTCAATCCGCTTATCTATCAAGGATCCAATCAACAATCTTCCAATCATCAGCGGGTGAACTATATGCGCCTTGGCGTGGGGGTGACGCCACCGAACCAGTCGAAGACGCAGGTCAGCGGGTTCTCGCGGACTGCAGGGCGGGCTCTTCCTGGCCGGTTTCGGCTGTTTCGGGCACGAGGTCCTCGTCGACCCCCTTGCGGAACCGGGTCAGCGCAGGAGTGGTCATGGCCGTGGTGATCAGGGCCATCAGCACGAGGATGGTGAACAGCTCGGGGCCGATGACACCCAGGCCCAGCCCGATGTTCAGCACGATCAGCTCGGTCAGGCCCCGGCAGTTCATCAGTGCGCCGAGCGACATGGCGTCCCGCCAGCCGCGGCCGGAGAACCGTGCCGCGAGCGTGCCGCCGCCCCACTTCCCCACCACGGCCACCGTGAGCACGGCGGCCGCCCACAGCCACTGCGTGCCGCTGCCGCCCAGCAGGCCCACATCGGTCTTCAGACCGGTGCTGACGAAGAACAGCGGCAGCAGCACCGGCACCGTGAACGTGCGCATCCGGGCCGCGCTGGCCTCGATCCGCCGGCTGCCACGCGGGGTGACCACGCCGAACAGAAACGCCCCGAACAGCGCGTGCACCCCGATCCGGTCGGTGGCGTACGCGGCCAGGCACAGTCCGCTGAACAGCACGACGAGCACGACGCCGTCGAGGTACCGCCGCTCGGCACGCGCGGCCCACCTGGCCAGCAGCGGTCGTACGACCAGGAACATGGCGGCAGTGAAGGCGAGGGCGTACCCGGCCGTGGTGACGGCCTCCATCGGCGAATTGCTCTTGGTCACCGCCACCACGGCGGCCAGCAGACACCAGGCGCTCACGTCGTCCACGGCCGCGCTGGCCATGGCGAGCGAGCCCACCCCGGTCCGGTACAGGCCGCGGTCGGTCAGGATCCGGGCGAGCACCGGAAAGGCGGTGATACTCATCGAGACCGCGATGAACAGCACGAACGGCAGCTTCTTGGTGCCGGCAGGGGCGAAGTCGCCGTACATGCCGAGCGCCAGCAGAGTGCCCAGCACCAGTGGCAGGACGATGCCGGCTTGGGAGACGGCCACGGCGGTTCTGCTGTTGCCGCGCAGTGACGTGAGGTCAAGTTCCAGCCCGACGAGGAACATGAAGGCGAGCAGCCCGATGTTGCCGAGCACGCCGATGTAGGGCAGGGCCGACTGAGGGAAGAGCCAGGCCTGCGCGCCGGGCCAGAGCCAGCCCAGCAGTGAGGGGCCGAGCAGGATGCCGACGAGTATCTCGCCGACGACAGGCGGTTGCCCGAGCCGTTTGAGCAACTGGGCGCCGGCCCGGCAGGAGAGGATCACGACGGGCACGGCGACGAGGAGGGGGGTGAGGGGATCGGGGACGGCAGCAGCCATCAGGGTCTCCTGTGGAAGAGGGGTCAGGTGTAGCGCCCCTTGCACGGCGCACCGCCGGGGCGTTTCAAGTGCCGTAGGGACGGAGAGCCTTGGCCTCGCGCAGGGCCGTCGCCCACCACGTGAGCTGGTCGAGCATCAGCTTGGCCGCCGCCTCGGCCCCCTCCGGCTCCGCCGGAAACGTGCCGTCGGCGCCGTAGTGCTCCAGCACCCGCGGGAACGTCACGATGTCCTTCATCCCCACGCAGTGGAACTCGGCGAAGATCTGCCGCAGATGCTCGATCGCGCGCACCCCGCCGGCCATGCCGAGCCCGTAGCCGACGAAGCCGACCGGCTTGGCCTCCCACTCGGACTGAAAGCTGTCGATGAGGGTCTTGAGGGGGCCCGGGACGCTGCGGTTGTACTCCGGTACGACGATGACATAGGCCTCGGCCCCGGCCAGCCTGGGTCGCAGTACCGCCGCACGGGGATCGCCGGCGTCGAGGCCGGCGGGCAGCGGATGCTCGGCCACGTCGACGACGTCCAGGACGAGGTCGTCCCGGCGGGCCGCCACGCGCGCGAACCAGCCCGCGACGTCCGGGGCGAGCCGGCCGTCGCGGGCGGAGCCGACCAGCAGCCCCACCCGCACCGGCCGGGTCACCCGGCCGACCGCGGTCATGTCCGGCTCACCGGCGTCGACGCCTGGACCGGCGTCAGCGCAAGGAACTCGGTGGCCTCCACCCGGGAGAGGATCCGCCGGGTCAGAGCCGGCATCCTCGTCGTCCCGTCGTCGCTGAAGACCACGGGACTGGTGACCTGAATGCGGCGGCCCCGGGTGGTGATCTCGCACCCGCCCGCCGCCAGCACGTTCTTGACCCAGTCGGAACCGGGTCCGTACGGCAGTGTGATGACGATGTCCGCGCCGCGCCGGAACAGCTTCACCGGCGTGGCGAACTCGCGCCCCGACTTGCGTCCGCGGTGGTGGACCTTCCCGAACCCGGGCAGCCGGCTGAACAGCGGCCCCACGAAGTGGTTGGCGAACCGCCGGTTGAAGCGGGCGACTTTCCTGTCGATCGGCATGCCTGTGTCCCTTGCTCCATCGGTTCCGTTGGTTGGGTCGGTTCCGTCGGCGTACGCCCCGGCCACCGGCCGTCCGGCCCCTGCCGCCGACCGCGGGGGCCGGGCGGCCGGACGGTGTTCAGGCCGCGGGCTTGGCCGCGCCGGGGCCGCCGGCCGGGGTGAGCGGGCCGGCCGGCTTGCCGCCGGACTGGAGGAACTTCTGCAGGGAGAAGTTGTCGACGATGCCCCAGCGCTCGGCGATCCGGTCGCCCTCAAAGCGGAACCAGATGATCGCCTGGTGCTGGACCTGAAGGCCGGTCGGCTTGATGCCGATGAACGGGCCGGTGTGCTTGCCGTGCATGACCCAGCGGATGGCGGCCTTGTCACCCATCGAGATGAAGTCGAGGATCTCGTACTTGATGTCGCTGAACGCGGACTGCTGGATCCTGATCGTGTGCTTGAACGCCTCCGGGCCGCGCATGGAGTCGTCGTGGCTGCCGTGGTTGCGGAAGTCCGCGGTGAGATAGCGGTCGGCGGCCGAGAGGTCACCGAGGTCCAGTCCCTCGTGGAAGACCTTCTCGATCAGTTCCTTCTGCTGGTCCGCGGTGAGCGTGGTGGGCATGGGTGCGTTCTCCTCTGCCGTTGTAGGTGCTGTCGTGTTGCCCCGGGTGTCGAGCGTCTGCCTGTCGACCTGGGTCACGCCCTTGGGCACGGCTCCGGTCGTCCACACGATCCGCAGCCGCAGCCGGTCGAAGCGCCAGCCCTCGGGGGTGCGCCGGGCCGTGGCGGTGAAGCGGCCGCCCAACTGGAAGTACTGAGTGGGGTCCGGGGGCAGCGGTGAGCCGTGGTGCACATGGGAGGCGATCAGACTCCAGCTGACCTGGGCCCGGTCGCCGTCGAGGTCGACCTGGCTGTCGGAGCCGTGGTGGTGGGTACGGCCCCAGCGCGCCATGATCTCGGTGGTGAAGCCGGACACCCCGGCGATGCCCTGGTGGCTGCCCACCGGGAACGTCATCTCGATGTCCTCGGTGAAAAGGGACCTCGCCCAGGTCTCGTCGAAGCCGCCCTCGTCGAGGCCGGCCAGATAGCGCCCGGCCAGGTCCCGCAGGCTCAGCATGTCGGTGAGCCGGGCGACCTCGGCCGTCATGACACCCGGCGTGCTTCGGTCCGGGCGTCCGTCGCGTAGATCACGACGTCGTCGGGGCCGTGCACGACGGCCTTGCCCTCGCCGGTGAACACACCGTCCTCGTGCCGCGCGGTGATGTCGATCTGTATGTACGCGGCCCGGTGGCCGTTGGGGCTGATCTGGGTGACGTCGAGGTTGAAGTCCTCGCGCAGGAAGAACTCCAGGGAGTCGTCGCCGGTGACGGTCCAGGAGCCGGTGCCGGTGCTCTTCTGCGTGGTGACCGAGAGCGAGCCGTCCGGGGCGAAGGCGACGGTGTACCGGTCCGCCTCGCCGTCGTGCGTGACCGTCCCGGTCCATTGACCGACGGGTGTCCAGGTGGAAACAGGCATCGACCACACTTCCTCAAGTCGGGGTGGGAGGAAACAAAAAATCCGCGCCCCGAGCGGGACACGGATTTCGAGAAGAATGCAGCGGACTCGGAAGAAGGAGCCCGGATCAAGCGCCACCGCCATCAGGGCATGGGGGCGCTGAAAAGAGTGTGACACCTCCGACTCTGGTGCGTCAACTTGTCTTGGATTTAAGGGAGTTGACTTCAGGGAAAGCGAAGTGGCCCCCGCGGCAGGGGGATGGGCCGCGGGGGCTGCTTCGGACCGGATCCCCGCACGGATCCGGTTTATTCATGAGGTGCTGGTCTGGAGATACCGGCATCCGTCTGCCGGCCACGCGGAATCGCTTCTCCTATTCGCGCTCGCCCCGCCGGGCCAGCGCGAACAACTCGTCGAGGTCGTACTCGGCCCGTCGCGGACCCCCGTGCCGGGTGATCTTTCCGCGGCTGGCCCATTTGCGGATGGTCGCCTGGGTGACGCCCATCGCCAGGGCAGCCAGCTCGGTCGGCACCGTGCGCGGCACCGTGCGCGGCGTCGGCGTCGGCGTCGGCGTCGGCGTCGGCGTCGGCGTCGGCGTCGGCGTCGGCGTCGGCGTCGGCGTCGGCGTCGGCGTCGGCGTCGGCGTCGGCTCGATCATGGCGTTCGCCTCCTCCCGTTCTGTACGTTCCCTCCGCCCTCTCCATGCACCACCGCCCGCATCAGGCCGCCTCCCGCATGCGGTCGGCGACCAGGAGCCACTGGCGCGGGGGAAGAGCATGGCCGTCGTCACAGGTGACATGAGTCGGCACGCGGCCGCCACCGTCCGCCGGCAGTACGCCGTAGAGCGTTCCGGCACACTCCGGCCGGGTGCACGGGCCGAGTTCGAACCGGCGCACCGGGCCCAGGCCGAGCAGCCCGCGGAGGTCGCCGAGCAGTTCGGCGAGTTCCTCGTCGAAGTCCGGCCCCGCCGGGTGCCCGGCCAACCAGTACAGCTGCTGGCGCAGGAACCGCACCAGTGCGCCCATCCCGCGGCCGGCGGGCCGACTGCCGGCGCGTTCGTCGACGACGAGCCGCGCCCACAGTCCCATCACCTCGGTCGTCCGGGTGCGCAGCGCCAGGGCCCGTTCGTCGAGCACGATGCCGACGGTGGCACGGCTGCCGCTCACCCGCTCGCGCAGTACCGGCGCTCCGGGCGCCAGCGCCTCGTCGCTCTCCCGGTACAGGTCGAGCAGGGTGCGCAGTCCCCCGTCGATCCGGTCCAGACAGCGGACGCAGATCCGGCCGCAGAGCCGTCGGCAGTCACGGCTCCGATGGTTGTCGGCGAGTTGCTGGAAACCTTCCATGGTGATCCCCCGTCTCCTTGGCCTGTGCCATGCGGAACTGCATCCAGTCTCACGGGGGGCCACCGACCGCTTCAACGCACGGCGGTTCAGGGTTCCCACAATCCTCCGCAGCTCTGTCAGCGGAGTGTCAAACCCGTGTCAAGTGGCTGGATTTGAGTCACTGTAACAAACAGACCTGTCTGCTTGGCGATCAACCTGAATCTTCGTTCGTTACCCCTGTTTCCGGACAACCACGTCCACTACCTGGGTGTTTGAGCCTCCATAGAAAACACGACGAGACATTCCGCTACCGGGTCCTCCCACTAAACAGGCATGGTTGTATGATTCATGCCGCCATGGATACCGGCGTCCACAGGCATTGCGCGCAACAGGCACGCTGTTGGCAGGGAAGGCAGGTGCGACCTGATGCAGGCGCGATCCGAGCAGACCCGTCGGGCTCTCCTCCATGCCACCGCCGAGTTGATCGCGGACGGCCGGCTGTCCGACGCCGGGCTGGTCAACATCTGCCACCGGGCCGGCGTCAGCAGGGGGGCGCTCTACCATCACTTCTCCTCCACCACGGCCCTGACCGCCGCCGTGTACGAGGAGGCCCTTCAGCGGGTCGAGGCGCTGACCGAGGAGGCGTTCGCGGGTCCGGTGGCGGACGCGCCCGAGCGCTTCCTGTTCGCGCTCGGCGAAGCCCTGCGCACCGAGAAGGTCGTCCGGGCGGGCATGCAGCTGGCCGCGGACGGCTCGGCCGGACCGCCCCGGCTGCGCGACGACCTGCTGGCCGCGGTCCACGAGCGGATCGCGAAGGCACAGGAGGAGGCCGAGGAAGCGGCCGAGGACCTCGCGGACCTGGCCGTGGTGATGGCCGCGGGCATCGAGTCCCTGGGGCACACAGACCCGAGCTGGTGGGACGGCGACATCAGCCGGCGGCTGTGGGGGCTGCTGCGCCCGCTGTTCGACCGGGGCCGGCCCAACCGCGGCGGGGAACGGCGGATCTGACCCCGTCCCGGTCCGCCCCGCACACCGGCGGACGGACCGGGAACCGGTTGGCAGCGCCGGTCAGTCCTGCGGCGGCGTCGTGCGCAGCCGGCCGATCAGTCCCGGCGTGGCAAGGCCGGGCAGCAGGAACCTCCAGAAGACGCCGGTGCGTTCGGGCAGGTCGGCGCGGCCCGTGTAGGCCTGGGACATGATCTGCAGCCCGGTGAAGGAACCCACGATGAGCGAGGTGACCTCGCGCACATCCACCCCGGGCAGAATCTCGTCTCCCTTCTCAGCCTCCTGCAACAGCATCAGGATGGCTTCCATGGACTGTTCGTAGGTGCTCTGCGGCGGGCAGTCGAACGAGGTCTGCTCTATGGTCAGCCGCACGCTCGCGCGCAGCACCGCGTCGTGCTGCAGGCGCCGCGCGAACTCCAGGGTCAGGTCGATCACCGACTGCAGCTTCACCGGCCGTTCGGGCACTTCAAGGGCCTCGGCGTGGGCCTGCACCAGGGCCATCGCGATGGCTTCCTTGGAGGGGAAGTGATGGTAGAGGGAACCGCGGGTGAGTCCGGTGCGAGCCAGGATCTCGTTGGTGCTGGCGGCGTCGTAGCCGCGCTCGTCGAAGACCTGGGCCGCCGCCTCCAGGATCGACCGTCGTGATCGCTTGCCGCGTTCTTGCTGAGCCATGCCAGATCCTTACGCTCTCCCACTGAATTCAACAGACTTGTCTGTATCGTAAGCCGCATCCATGGCTTACGGTCAGTACCGCGGCGAGAGTCGTCAGAAAGCGGTTGCCGGACCGGGCGCGAAACCGGGCATGACCCCGGGCAATGCACGCGAGCGCTACGGACGGCCGATCCGGAAACCGACCCCGCGGACGGTGACGATCCAGGAACTGCCGCCCAGTTTGCCGCGCAGGGTGCCGACGTGGGTGTCGACCGTGCGGCCGCGCGGCGACCACGCGTCGTCCCACACCTGGGCCATGATCTGGCGGCGCGGGATCACCGTGCCGGGCTGCGAGGCCAGCAGGTGGAGCAGGTCGAACTCCTTGCGCGTCAGGTCCAGCGGCCGGCCGTCGAGGGTGGCCGTACGGGCGCCCGGGTCGATGCGCAGCGACCCGTGGGTGACGACCCGGCCGACGGCCGGCTGGGGCGCCGGCTGCACCCGCGCCCGCCGCAGCACCGCCTCCATCCGGGCCAGTAACTCCCTGAAGCCGTACGGCTTGACGAGATAGTCGTCCGAGCCCGCCTGCAGACACAGCACGCAGTCCAGTTCCGAGTCGCGCGCCGTGACGGCGATGATCGGCAGGTCGCTGACCGCCCGGATGCCCCGGCACACCTCCAGACCGTCCAGGTCGGGCAGGTCCAGGTCGAGCAGGATCAGGTCCGCCTCGCGGTGCCCGCGCAGCGCCTGCGCACCGGTGGCCGCACTGTGGGTGGCGTACCCGTGCCGGACCAGCTCGTGCAGCAGCGTGTCGGCGGACTGCTGGTCGTTCTCCACGACCAGGACGTTCACGGCCCCCGCCGACGGCGCGTCGTACGAGGCGGTCACCCGCCCGGCCGAGGCGGCCGGAACCGCCGGAGCCGCCGGAGCGGCCGGAGCGGCCGGGAGTGCCGGTACGTGCGAGCGGTGACGCAGCGGTGACGGCGCCATGAGGTTCGCGTACTGCCGGGTCATCTGCTCCCCCTGAGCCAGATCACGTCGTCTTGGACTGCGGGTTCACAGCGAGACCATACCAAACAGACTTGTCTGATTGTCAATTGCCCAGGCCGGAGGCCCGCGCCCTCCGCCCGCCCGTCGACGCCCTCACCCTGAGCTGCAATTTCTCCGAATTGCCGGACAAGTGATAGGGAGCGCTCCATTAGGCGACCCCAGAACAAGTCCAATCCGGGACCATGTTTGTGCTTTAAAACATACAAACCTACATGCCCGATGGGAGCATTCCCGACAAAACAACCCACGACCGTCATGTCAACGGGGCGCCGCCCCTCGACTTGCTCAGGAAATCAATTTGCCTCTTGCAAAACCGGACCGACCTGTCTGTATCTTGTGGCTAGAACGTCGGCCACGGGGGTGACAGCCGGCGTACGGCATGTTGTTGCCCCCTTCCGTCACACCGACAGGAGTGCTGCACATGCCGCACCTCACCAACCGGGCCATCGCACCGAAGTCCCGGCTTCCCGGACTGACCACCACCGTGCCGCGTGAGTACGTCCATCGCGCGGCGGTCTCCGAAGTCCTGCTCACCAGCTGGGAACAGGCCGAACCCGACGGTTTCGTCATCCGGGCCCAATGGCCGCGCTGCCACGCCCTGTTCGCCCCCGACCGGGGCTACCAGGACCCCATGCTGCTGATCGAGTCCGTCCGTCAGATCGGCTCCCTGCTCGCCCACGCCGAGTTCGACGTCCCGTTCGGCCACCAGTTCCTCATGTCTGACATGTCCGTGACCACCGAGCCGGAGCTGCTCGTCGCGGACGCGGTCCCCACCGATGTCGAGATGCACACGGTCTGCCGCGACGTCGTCCGCCGCGCGGGCCGGCTGCGGGAGATGCGCTACGACGTCACGGTGCTCCGCGAGAACGGCGCCCGGGCCACCGCCTCGGCCGCGTTCCGCTGCATGAGCCCGGACGTGTACCTGCGGATGCGCGGGGAGCGCCCCACCACCACCGGCCACACCCCGCCGCCGGCCCTCGACCCGGCCGCCGTGGGCCACGCCGGCCCCCGGCACGTCGTCCTCGGCGAGCCCGCGCCGGGCACCCGCGGCCGATGGGAACTGCGGGTCGACACCGCGCACCCGACCTACTTCGACCACCCGGTCGACCACATACCCGGCATGTTCCTCCTGGAGGCCGCCCGGCAGGCCGCGCACGCCCGCACCGGGGTGCCCGGCGCCCTCCTGCTCGACATGCGCAGCGAGTTCGTCCGGTACGCCGAACTCGACGCACCGTGCTGGATCATGGCCGACCCCGAACCGTACGGCAGCTCCGGCGACCTGCTGGTACGGGTGCACGGCAGCCAGCGGCAGGAGACGGTCTTCACCGCCCGACTCGTCCTGCGGCCACGTGTCCGCTGACCCCGACCGCCTTCCGGGAGAGTCCCCGTGTCCACCATCCTCATCACCGGCGCGTCCGGGTTCGTCGGGGCGCATGTGACACACGAGGCGCGACTGCGGCGCGCCGAGCTCAGGCTCATGACCCACCGCAGGACCCTGCCCCGGCCCTGCTCCGGGGTGCGGACCGTGTCCGCCGATCTGACCGACCCCGGCTCGCTGCGCGGGGTCTGCGACGGGGTCGACGTCCTGCTGCACTGCGCCTCGCAGATCGGCGGCAGCGCGGAGGCCAACGAGGCCGTCAACGCACGTGGTACGGCGGCGCTGGTCGCCGAGGCCCGGCGCGCGGGGGTACGCCGGATCGTCCAGCTCAGCACCGCCTCCGTCTACGGCCGCGGCACGTTCCGCGGCTCCCGCCCCGAGGAGCTCACGCGCAATCCGGGCTCCGTCACCTCCCGCACCCGCGCGGCGGCCGAGGACGCGGTCCTCGCCGCCGGCGGTGTGGTGCTCCGCCCCCATCTGGTCTTCGGCGAAGGAGACCTGTGGGTCGGGCCCAACCTGGCACGGCTGCTGCGCGCCCTGCCGGGCGTGGTGGCCGGCTGGCCGGCGCGGGCGTCGGTGATCACCGCGCCGGACCTGGCCCGGCTGCTGGTGGCCACGGCGCTCGCGCCGGACGCGGCGCTGACCTCGCCGGTGTACCACGCGGCGCATCCGCTGCCGGTCACCGTGGGCAGCGCGCTGCGGGCGGTCGCCGAGTGCGCCGGGATCGCCTGGCCGCACGACAACCTCACCGTCGAGGGGGCCAAGGCGATCCTCGCCGCCAAGGGCGTCCCGCCGGGCACGCTCGACATCCTGACCACGGACCACTTCTTCGAGGCGGACGCGCTCTGGTCCGATCTCGGCGAATCGCCGACCGCGGGCTTCGCGAGCTGCTTTCGCCATGCGGAACGGTGGTACCGGTCGACGCTGGCGGGGGTCTGACCACCCGGCCCCCGCAGGGGCCGCGGCGCCCACGCGGCGGCAGCCGCCTGCCGAGGACAGCCGCGCGCCCCTTCGGGCGCGCTGACGGCCGTGTCTCCTACGCCAACCACACGACACACTACGGCCGGGCGGTGGAGAACATCCGGGTCTTCCTGGCGGGTTCCCCGGTACGGCGGCTGCCCCGACTCGGGCCCTTGGAGTGATCGTCCGGTGATCGGCGTGACCAGCCGCAGGTCGTGGCGTTGAACGGGGAGTGCGGCGGCTGGTCCTGCCGCCGCACTCCCCGAGCAACAAGAAGGAGAACTGATGTCTCGCATCGCGAAGGCTGCCGCCGTCGCTCTCGGCACCGGCGCAGTGGTGATCGGCGGAGCCGGCCTGGCTCTGGCCGACGCGGGCGCCCAGGGTGAGGCCGTCGGCTCCCCCGGCGTGCTGTCCGGCAACGTCATCCAGGTCCCGGTCAACATCCCGGTCAACGTGTGCGGCAACACCATCGACGTGATCGGTCTGCTGAACCCGGCGTTCGGCAACACCTGCGTCAACGAAGGCCACGGCAAGGCCGGCGACAACAAGGGCGGCGACAACAAGAACGGTGGCTACGGCAGCTGAGCCACCGCCAGCAGAGGAGCCCCGGCACCCTGGGTGCCGGGGCTCCTCCCGTGTCCGGGGCTCCTCCCGTGTCCGGGGCTCCTCCCGTGTCCGGGGCGCCTCAGGCGTACCGGTAGATCCGGCTCAGGTCCTCCAGGGACCCGGGGGTGACGTCCCACGGCGGCAGCTTCTCACCGCGGGCGACGACCCGCCGGTGCTGCGGGTCGCCGCGGCCGGGCGGCCCGGCCGGCACGTAGCGCTGTCCTCGGTGCCGGGCCTTCCAGCGCTCCCACTGCAGGTCGACGAAGGCGTGGTGGAACCAGAAGACGGGGTCGTTGACGGAGGCGCCGCCGAGCATCGCCCCGCCGACCCAGCGGTGCACCCGGTTGTGGTTGCGCCAGGACGCGCTGCCGCTGCCGGACCCCCAGCCCTCCAGCTTGTTGCGGAAGCCCCGGCTGACGGTCGAGTCCCAGGGGGCGACGTCGTATACCGGGTCGTCGAGCGCCTGGGAGAGCTGGGCCCTGGTGGGCAGTGCGATCGGGCCGCCGGCCCGGCCCAGGTCCCGGGCGAGGAACTCGCCGTCGGTGATGCCCTCCTTGATGGTCCAGTGCCCGGCGGAATAGGCGAACGGGCCGGTCATCACCTGCTGGTCCCGGGCCCGGCCGTTCCCGCCGAGCAGGTCCCTGGTCCAGGGGACGGAGGACGTCGTACGGTCCCGGGTCCAGTCCCAGTACGGCACGGTCACCGACCCGTCCACCCGGCGCAGGGCGCGCTCCAGTTCCAGCAGGAAGCGGCGGTGCCAGGGCAGGAACGAAGGGGCCATGTGGGCGGTACGCAGCCCTCGCTCGCCGTCGGCGGTGTAGTGGTCGATGTGCATCCGCACGAACTCGTCGTACTCGCCGCGCCGTTTGACCTCGAGGAAGGCGTTGACGAGCCGTTTGCGCTCGCCGGCCGTCAGCCTGCCGACGTCCTTACGCACGTACGCCATGGTCGCCCCCCATGTGCAGATGCCCCCCGCCCATCGGTCCCGGGGCCAGGTCGCGCAGCCGCTGCCCGGGCCCGATCTGGTCGACGGCCGCCCGGGCCGCCTCCAGCGGGGTCGGGTAGGAGCTGTAGTGGTCGACCATGCTCAGCCAGGTGCCGTCGGCCCGCCGCATCAGATGCAGCGGCCGGCCCGCCACGGTGACCTGCCACTCGACCTGGTCGTCGGCCCGCCCCGCCACCGGCACCAGGACACCGTGGATACGGCGGCCCCGGTAGGTCTCGTCGAAGGAGGTGCCCGCGGGACCGTCCGCCGGGGGCACCGGGCGGGAGGCGGCGACGACCGGGGCGAGCGCCAGGGCGGCCACGGAGGCGAGCAGCCCCCGGGTGACCTCGCGCCGCGTCGGTCCGCCCGCCCCGGCTCTGTCCGGCCGCCCGGGCCCCGGCTTCGCGCCCACCGCCACACCGCCTGCTCCGACGACCATGCTCACTCCTCGTACGGTTCACCGATCGCTGTCGGTACCGGTAACCGTCCGAGGGGCCGCCCGGTCACCGCCGCGCCACCATCCGGCGCACGGCCGGGACCGGTCAGCGGCCGGTGTGGCGGCCGTACTCACCGGCGGGTCACCGGCCGGGGCCGGCGCCCAGGTCGCCGCCGACGACCGTCTGCAGGGCCGGGGCGACCACGCCGGCGTCGGGCATCTGCGGGGCCGGCATGCCGAGGTGCTGCGGGTCGGGCGCGGTGAGCGGGGCGACCAGTGCCAGGCCGGGAGTGAGCGCGCGCAGGCCGGAGGCCGGGGTGCCGACGTCGATGTGGTCGTAGCCGTCGCCGAGGACGTGCGGCAGCGGCGTCCTCAGGCCGACGCCCGGCAGCCCGCCGTTGAGCGGCACCTGCGGCAGCGTCCGGTCCGGGAGGAGCCGGCCCTGGACGTAGCGCGGCCCCTCGGGGACGCCGGGGATCAGCAGCGGCAGCTCCATGCCGAGCTTGGGCATCTCCATGTGGAGGGACTTCTCGACGCCGTCCAGCGGCACGGGGACGGGCACCGTCGGGGTCGCGGCGGCGGGCGTGGCGGCGGCGCCCACGGCGACCGCGACGCCCGTGACGACGGCGGCAAGGGTTCCTCGGGTGGTCGGCTTCATGTCGGGTACGGGCCCTTTCAGGAGGCGGGAGGAGCGACGTCCGTACCGGGTAACGAGCCAAAAAACGGCATCAGTTCACATTTCGCCCGGGTGCAGCATTAGTCGGCTGTTCACTCATCAGCTCGTCCCGAAGTCCACTGTTCAGCTCGTCCAGAAGTCCCACCAGCGGGTCAGGACCAGCATGCCGACGACCCCGATGTGCAGCAGCGGAAGTACCCAGGTGAATTCGCCGAGGAATTCCCGCAGCCATGCGGGCGCGGGCAGGAATCGATGGCGTACGGCGAAGGAGGTGACGTACCAGAAAAGGAGAATGGTGGCGACCCAGGCCAGGCAGCACCACAGGCAGAGCGCGTTGATCCGGTACAGCGACTCGAACTGCAGCCAGGACACGAAGCCGACGCCGAAGAGACACCCCGCGTCGAAGGTCAGCCAGTACCAGGCGGGGAAGCGGGCGCCGGCCAGCAGGCTCATGCCGACGCAGATCACGACGGAGTAGGCCGCCAGACCCAGCATCGGGTTGGGGAACCCGAACGCCGCGGCCTGGTCGCTCTTCATCACGCTGCCGCAGGAGACCACCGGGTTCAGGCTGCACCCGGGGACGAAGCGCGGGTTCTCCAGCAGCTTGAACTTGTCGAGGGTGATGACCCAGGAGGCCAGCAGCCCGGCCGCCCCCGCGACCACCGTGAGCAGCGCGAACCCCCGTCCGGCGGCTGCGGTTCCCGGCATCAGCCGCGCAGGCTGCGGGCGGGCAGCACGATGTGCGCGGCGGCCGTCAGGGTCTCCTCGGCCCCGGCGAAGTCCTTGAGCGCCTCCGCCTCGACGGGCTTGCCTGGCTCGCCCCCGGGCCACGGCCGGGTGGTGAACACCAGGTAGGCGTAGCCGCGTTCGTCGACGGCGGCGAGCCACTCCTCGGGCGCGGGGCACTGGGCGTTGAGCGGGGCCAGGTTGAGGACGGCCGTACCGGACTCGACCAGCAGGGTGACGGGCAGGCGGGGCCGGGCGGTGCCGTCGACGAGGTCGCCGCCGACCGGCAGCCCGTTGTTCTCCAGCAGCGCCTCGACGGCGGCCGAGGTGGCCTCCGCGCCGCCCGCGGCGTCACCGAGGGAGTAGGCCAGCAGATAGGGCATGTCACTGCCGTCGGGAGCCTCGCCGCTCCAGGCCAGCACGGCGACCGTGCCGAGGTCCGCGGGGCGGAAGGGGCGGGTTGCGCTTGGGGTTGAGGTCACCGCGTGACCTTATCGACGGGCCGCGGGCCGGCCGGGCGCCCGCTCACCCGACCGGCGGACAGCCGGCGGTGCGGCCACACGAACGAGGGACGCCGGTACGGCGTCCCTCGAACCGTTCCCGCCCGGGCCTCAGCCCTGCAGCGGCAGACCGCCGAGCAGGGGGCTGCTCTTCTGGTTGACGGCGCCGGTCGTCCGCTTGACCTTGTTGAGCACGGAGCGCTTGTTCTCGGTGTTGAGGGCGTCCGACTGGTGCTTCAGCGGCATCGCCTGGTCCAGGGTCAGGGGGCTCTTGGTGAGCGTGTTCACGGCGCCGTTGAGGCTGGTGGGCGTCAGGTCGGCGTTGTTGTTGGCGAACGCGGGGGCGGCGAAGCCGGCGAGGGCCACGGAACCGGCGACGACAGCGGCAGCCTTCAGAGACTTCATCGTGTTCCTTTCTTCGGCGACTTTCGGCGGCGCGAGCCACGCAACGGAAGCCACCAGGGGGAATGCTGACGCCGTGCCTAACGACGCCCCGGCAGGCCGGAAACCCCGCGCTCAGAAGACATATGAGATCCCCGAAAGTCCCAGCGGCCGAAGACGGCCTGGCCCGGGCTGGCCCGACCGGTCGAGCCAGCCCGACCGGTCGGGCCAGCCGGGCCAGCCGGGCCGGCCGGGCCGGTCAGCCCGTGGGCACCGGCAGCGGCGTGGTGACCGGCAGGCTGGGCACGGCGGCCAGGCCCGGCAGCCCCGGCAGGTTGGGCGCGGGCAGGCCGCTGCCGAGCAGGATCGCGGCGAGCAGGTTGACCAGGCCGGTCACGACGGCGGTGGCGGCCGGCAGCACCTGGCCGACGTCACCGGAGGTGGCGGCCTTGAGGAGGTTGTCGACCGCCGTCTGCAGGGCGGTCAGCGCATCGCCGGTCAGGTCCTTGGCGGCGAGGGCGCCACCGAGGCCCTTGGCCTGGGCGGCGGCCGGCGCGGGGAACGCGGCCGGCACGGCGGAGGCACTCGGCACGGCGGAGGTACTCGGCACGGCCGGCGCCGACGGCAGGGCCGGGCTGGCGGGGGCGGCCGGGGTCGCGGGGGCGGTCGGGGTCGCGGCCGTGGCGGAGGGCGCGGCCGCCGTCGGGGTCGCCGCGGAGGCCGTCGGCGTCGCCGGCCTCGCCGCCGCGGGAGAGGCCGCGGACAACGGGGCCGCGGCCGGGGCCGCCGCCGTGACCTGGGCGATGGCCGCCTTCACGGCGTCGCCGAGCTGGGTGGCCTGATCGGCGGTCAGCTGGCCGTTGTCCGCCGCGAGCACGGTGTTGAGCAGGTCGGTGACCGGTTTGAGCACGGTCCCGAGGTTGCCCAGCGACTTGACCTGGGCGAGCAGCGCGTCGGCCCCGGGGACGGGCGCCTGGGACATCGCGTGGGTGCGCTCACGGGCCGAGTCGGCGGCGACGGCCGCCGGGCCGGTGATCCCGGCCAGAAGAATGGCGCAGAGCGCGGTGGACGCGAGACGCCGTGCGGGCAGAGCACGCATGGGTGTTCCTTTCGATGCGCAGCGGACTTGCTGCCCACCGTGAAATCACCCGCGTCGGCCTGCAACCGCTCGACCGCCCACCGTCACCGATCGGTTTCCGTGCCGTCGGCATCGTCCCTGATGAGGTGCCCTGTCAGGGCCGCCTCGCCACGTCCGCCCCGGCTCCGGCCGTTCGAGGGAACGCCTGAGTGAGGCAGGCGCGAAAGCCGTGCCCGGACACACGAACCGGCCGAGGTCGACGAGTTCACCTTCACCCGCAACTGGATGCGCAGCCCGGCGGCCCGTAGCGCCGACCCCC
>NZ_JBEZKI010000072.1:0-13109 GCF_040651615.1 Streptomyces sp. NPDC048417
CGACAACGCGGCGTGGGGGCACCTCCCGGCCGAAGGCTGGGAGAGTGCCGTGCCGGGCGTCGCGAGCCGGTGAACCTCTCCGGTCGCAGCACCAGGCCCCGGACGGACCGGTGGTGCTGCCCACGATCAGGAAGCGGCGGTGGGCAGCACCACCTCGAAGCGGCAGCCGCCGGGAATGTTGTGCACGGTGGCCCGCCCCTGGTGGGCCTCCACGATCCCGCGCACGATGGCGAGGCCGAGTCCCGCTCCGGCAGGGGGCGTCCGGGCGTGGCTGCCGCGCCAGCCGGTGTCGAAGACACGCGGCAGGTCCTCTTCGGGGATGCCGCCGCAGCCGTCCGTGACGGACAGCACGACGCCCTCGGGGCCGCGCTCGGCGGCGACCGCGACCGTGCCGTCGGGCGGCGTCCGGCGGATGGCGTTCACCAGCAGGTTGCCGAGCACCCGGCTCATCTCCTTGCCGTCCACCTCGACGGGCACCGGCTCCACCCGGTCGCCGACCAGCCGTACGCCCTGCTCGCGCGCCAGCGGGTCGGCGCCCGCGAGGGCGTCGCCGACGAGGTCGTACAACGACATCCGGCTCGGGCTCAGCGCGAGCGTCCCGGCGTGGATGCGGGAGAGCTCGAAGAGGTCGCCGACCATGTCGTTGAGGCGCTCGACCTCGGTACGGATCTGCTTCAGATAGCGGTCCGGGTCGGTGGCGACGCCGTCCTCCAGCGCCTCCGACATGGCACGCAGACCGGCCAGCGGGGTGCGCAGGTCGTGCGAGATCCAGGCGACCAGCTCCCGTCGCGAGGTCTCCAGCGCGCGTTCCCGCTCCCGGGATTCGGCGAGCCTGGCGCTGGTGGCCGCCAACTCACGGCTCACCTCGGCCAGTTCCGCGGTGGCCGGGACCGCGGGCACGGCGAAGTCGCCCTCCTCGCCGAACGAGCGTGCCGCGAGGGCGAGTTCACGGCTGCGGGCGCCGACCCAGCGGCCCAGTATCAGCGCGCTGGCGAGCGAGACCGCGGCCGCCATCGCGACCACCGTGGTCACCACCGACAGGTCGTGCGACGAGAGGAACATCGCCCAGGCGACGGCCAGAGTGCCGGCGAGCATCGCGAGCACGCCGACGGCGGCGACCACGGCGATGGACAGGGTGAGCGAGCGGCGCCGGAGCAGGCGCAGCGCGGCCGCTCCGGCGAGCCCGGTGAGGGTGGCGCCGGCCAGGGCGTACAGGGCGATCAGCAGGGTGTCGCGCATGTCAGTCCGTCTCCTGCTCGTCGGCGTCGGGGTCGAATCGGTAGCCGACACCCCACACCGTCTGGATCAGCCGGGGCCGGGCCGGGTCGTCCTCGACCTTGGCGCGCAGCCGGCGGACATGGACGGTGACGGTGGACAGGTCGCCGAAGTCCCAGCCCCACACCTCGCGCATCAGGTCCTCCCTGGCGAACGCCCGCCCCGGATGCCGCAGGAAGAAGGCGAGGAGGTCGAACTCGCGCAGGGTGAGGGTGAGTTCGGTGCCGTTCTTGGTGGCGCGGCGGGCGCCCGGATCGAGGGTGACTCCGGCGGTGGACAAGGAGTGCGCGGCGGGCGCGGGGCGGGCGCGGCGCAGCACCGACTCCACCCGCAGGACCAGTTCGCGGGGGCTGAAGGGCTTGGTGACGTAGTCGTCGGCGCCGACCTCCAGGCCCAGGATCCGGTCGTCCTCGTCACCGCGCGCGGTGAGCATGATGACCGGGACGGGGGCGCGGCCGCGCAGCCGCCGGCAGACCTCCAGGCCGTCCATGCCGGGCAGCATCAGGTCGAGCACCACCAGGTCCGGCCAGTGGGCGGTGGCGCGGGTCAGGGCGGTGGGGCCGTCGTCGGCGTGGTCGACCAGGTAACCGGCGCGGTCGAGGTATCCGGTGACGACCTCGGCGACGGTCGGATCGTCGTCGACGACCAGGACCCGGGCGGCGGCGGGGGCGGCCCGGTCCTCGGTGAGCTCGTACGGCTGATGCATGTGTCCAGCCTCGCACCGGGCCGTCGCGGGTGTCGCGCCCGAGGGTGGGCATGGGGGGCGACGTCCGTGTTTCGTAAGAAACCGAGGGGTGGGCCGTCAGAAACCGGCGGGGGTGGGCCGTCGGTGCGGACGTCCGGTGGGCCGTCGGTGCGGACGTCCGGTGGGCCGTCGGTTCCGACGTCCGCGTTTCGTAAGGAGCCGACGCCCGGTATGTCCGGTTCACGTTCGTAGGGTGACAACCGTGACCACCTCACCAAACTCCCCGACGACGGACGTGGACGTCGTCCTCCCCTGTCTGAACGAGGCCGAGGCCCTGCCCTGGGTGCTCGGCCGGATCCCGGCGGGCTGGCGGGCCCTCGTGGTGGACAACGGCTCCACGGACGGCTCGGCGGACATCGCCCGGGCGCTCGGTGCGACCGTCGTCCACGAGGCGCGGCGCGGCTTCGGCGCGGCGTGCCACGCGGGGCTGACCGCCGCGTCCGCCGACATCGTCTGCTTCTGCGACTGCGACGCCTCGCTCGATCCGGGGCTCCTCGTGCCGTTCGTGCGGGAAGTCCACGACGGCGAGGCGGACTTGGTGCTCGGCCGGCGGCGGCCGCAGGGCCGGGGGGCGTGGCCGGCCCATGCCCGGGCCGGGAACCTGGCGCTGGCGCGGATGCTGCGGCGCCGTACCGGACTGCGGCTGCACGACCTCGGTCCGCTGCGGGCGGCGCGGCGCGAACCGCTGCTCGGGCTGTCGCTCGACGACCGGCGCAGTGGCTATCCGCTGCAGATGGTGGTGCGGGCGGCGGACGCGGGGTGGCGGATCACCGAACGCGATGTGGCGTACCTGCCGCGCACCGGCACGTCCAAGGTGACGGGGACCTGGCGCGGCACGTGGCAGGCGGTGCGGGACATGAGCCGGGTGCTGAAGGAGCGACCTCGGGTGCGGGTCGGTGGGGGCTGAGCGCGCACTTCCCCGCGCCCCTGACGGGGCGCTTCGCCCGCCGCGTCCCACCAGCCAAGGAACCCCCACATGACCACCCTTCTCGTCATCGCGAAAGAACCCCTGCCCGGCAAGGTGAAGACGCGGCTCACCCCGCCGTTCTCGCCCGAGCAGGCCGCCGCGCTCGCCGAGGCGTCCCTCGCCGACACCCTGCACGCCGTGGCCAGGACCCCGGCCACCCGCCGCGTCCTGGTACTCGACGGAAGCCCCGGCCCCTGGCTGCCGCCCGGCTTCGATGTCGTACCGCAGTGCGCGGGCGGCCTCGACGCGCGTCTCGCCGACGCCTTCGCCCACTGCACCGGCCCCGCCCTGCTCATCGGCATGGACACCCCCCAGGTCACCCCGGCCCTGCTCACCGTGGACTTCGCGGACCGCGACGCGTACTTCGGTCCCGCCGAGGACGGCGGGTTCTGGGCGCTGGGTCTGGCCGACCCCGACCCCGCGCTGCTGCGCGGGGTTCCGATGTCCACGGCGGAGACCGGCGCGGTCCAGCGGCGGCGGCTCGTCGCCGCCGGGTTGCGGGTCGAGGACCTGCCGCGGCTGCGGGACGTGGACACCGCCGCGGACGCCGTCGCCGTCGCCGCCCTCGCCCCGCACGGCCGCTTCGCCGCCCGGCTGGCCCGGTGCACGGCGCACAGCGGGACGGGCCGCCGATGACCACCTCACCGCCCCTCGCCTGGACCGGCGCCGACCCCTATGCCGCCGCCCTGCGCACCGGCCGGGGCCCGCTGTTCCTGCGCCGCACCGACGGATGGCTGCTGCCCCTGGACGTCGAGCGCTGGTGCGCACGGGCCGACCCGGTCGACCGGGAGGTCCTGGACCGCTGCGAGGGCGCCGTCCTCGACGTCGGCTGCGGCCCCGGGCGGCTCGTCGCCGAACTCGCCGCCCGGGGCCGTACCGTCCTCGGAATCGACGTCAGCGCGGCCGCCGTCGACCACACCGTGCGCCTCGGCGGCCAGGCGCTGCGCCGCTCGGTCTTCGAGCCGCTGCCCGGCGAGGGCCGCTGGGGCACCGTCCTGCTCATGGACGGCAACGTCGGGATCGGCGGCGACCCGCGCGACCTGCTCGACCGGGTGGCCCGACTCCTCGTGCCGGGCGGCCTGTTGCTCGTCGAGACCGCCCCGATGGACGTCGACGAACGCGCCTTCGTCCACCTCACCGACGCCCATGAGGCGGTCGGCGCGCCCTTCCTCTGGGCGCGTCTCGGCACCGCGGCCCTGCTGGGGTACGCGTGGGGCTGGGAGCGGGCCGGTCAGTGGGCGGCCGGCGGGCGCCGCTTCGTCGCCCTGCGCAGCCGGCGCGCCAGCAGCAGCGCCGAACCGCCGAAGAGCACGGCGGTGATCAGCAGCCAGCGGGCCAGGTAGCCGTCCGAGGACTGGCCGGTGGCCGTCCGGTAGTGCCCCGCCACCATCCCGCTGATCAGCGGGAACCACACCAGCAGGAGCAGCGCGGAGAGCGCGGCCGGGACACGCACGTACATCGCCCACACCCGGCGCCCGGCGGCACCCAGCCCGCGGACCGCCGCCCGGTCGGCCAGCGAGTACAGCGGCAGCAGGACGAGGTCGTGCAGCAGGGCCGCCCCCACCACCCACAGCGCCACCCCGAGCCAGTCGGCGGACAGCAGCCGTACGCCGGCATAGGCGGCGAGCGCGAACGAGCAGGCCAGCAGCAGGATCTGGAGGGGGCTGCCGAGCGGGAGGCGCAGCCGCCGCAGCAGGGCGCCGGCGGGCAGGGGGGAACGCATCACAGGTCTCCGAAGGTCATCCGGGCCACCCACTTGGTGTTGAGCACACCGGGCGCGGCGGGCACGATCACGCGCGCCGGGTAGCCGTGGTCGGGGGACAGGTCCTCGCCGTTCACCTGGAGGGCGAGCAGGGAGCGCGGGTCGGCGACCTGGTTGGCGCGCAGGGCCGCGCGGCGGAAGGCACCGTGCAGCTGCATCGACTCGACGAGTACGTCCGGCGGGGCGCCGTCATGGCCGACGAGTGCCGCGAGGTCGCGCAGCCGCACCCCGCGCCACCACTGGTCGGCGGTCGACCACCCCTCGACGCAGGCGATGGGCAACGCGGCGCTGTGCTGGGGCAGCCGGAGGAGTTCGGCGCGGCTGAGGCGGACCGTCCGGCCGTCGCGTCCGGTGACGACCAGCCGCCAGGCCTCGCCGCCGGTCTCCTTCGCGTCGATCCCGGCGTACGCGGCCGTCTTGTTGATCTGGAAGCCGTTCGGCCCGCTGCCGGGGTCGGCTCCGCCGTGCGGGGCGAGCAGGGCGGTGCGCCGCAGCGCGCCCCCGATGCTCTGTCCGGCCGTGGTGACGAGCAGCAGCAGGGACGCACCCCCGACGAACCACAGCGCGCCGCGCCGGGACACGGTCGGCGCGTCCGGCCGGGCGGCCGCCAGCTCGCCCTCGTCCCGCCGCCGTTGCCGTACCGCCCGGAGCGCCACCGGCGTCTTCAGCGCCGCGTGCGCCACGAAGGCGGCGAAGAACACCCAGGCGCCGTAGAAGTGCAGGGGGTAGAAGGAGCCGGGGAAGACGTAGTCGAGCTGGACGTTGAGGACGCCGGTGGTGAACTCGAAGAGGCCGCCGCCGACCAGCAACAGCAGCGAGATCCGCTCCAGCGCGTGGGCGAGCGAGCGGGCCGGGGGCAGCGTGAACAGCTTCGGCACCACCGACCACAGCTTGGCGAGCAGTACCGGGATCAGGGTGATGCCGAGGGTGACGTGCAGTCCCTGGGTGAGCCGGTAGAGCCAGGACGGGTTCGTCGGCCACGAGAACAGGTAGAAGCCGAGGATGCCCTTGTCCGGGGTCTGGTCGTTCACCGGGGCGAGGTTCGGGTTGTAGGCGGCGTACGACACCAGTCCGGTCACGAACAGCACGGTGATGCCGACGAGCAGCACGAGGCCGAGCACCGAGGTGAACCAGGTGCCGCGCAGCGGGCTGCGCCAGAAGCCGGGTGAGGTGGGGAGCCGTGGCTCGTCGTGTCGCATGGTCCGACCGTAGGCCGGGGAAACCCCCGGAACGGGTGCGCGACCCATGACGAAAGTCTGACGTCAGCCGCCTGATCCACTCCTTCGCCCGGTCGCCGACCTAGCGTTCCGGTGTGACCCGCGCTCCCCACCGTGATCGCCCCGCCGATCTGTACGCCGTCCTCGCCGCCGCCCTGCTGGTGCTCGTCGCCGTCCTGGTCGGCCGGCACCTCCAGGACACCTACCGCGTCCTGTTCGTGCACTGGCCGCCGCTGTTCGCCGACTGGGACCCGCACGTGGGCCCGGGCACCCCGGCCGCGGTCCTGGTCGCGGTCGCCGTGGTGGCGTACGGGCCGGCCCTGGCGGTGCGGCTGCCCTGGCGCGGACTGCTCGCCGCGGCCTGGGGCGCCTGTCTGGCCTGGACCTGGTCGCTGGCGCTGGTCGACGGCTGGCAGCGGGGCGTGGCCGGCCGGCTCACCAGCCCGAACGAGTACCTCACGGTCATCGGCCGCTTCCACGACATCCCGGCGACCCTGCGCGACTTCACCCACCACATCGTGAGCGGCACCCCGTCCCCCTGGCCCGCCCATATCGCCGGGCATCCGCCGGCGGCCACCCTCACCTTCGTCCTCCTGGACCGGGTCGGGCTGCGCGGCGGCGGCTGGGCGGGCGCCTGGTGCGTCACCGTCGGGTCGACGGCCTGTGTCGCGGTGCTGGTCGCGGTGCGAGCGCTGGCCGACGAGCGGCTCGCCCGGCGGGCCGCGCCCTTCCTGGTCATGGCCCCGGCCGCGGTGTGGGTGGGCGCGTCGGCCGACGGGTACTTCGCGGCGGTCGCCGCCTGGGCGGTGGCCCTGCTGGCGCTGGCGGTGACCGGACGGTCCGTGGGGTGGGCGGCGGGTGCGGGACTGCTGTACGGCCTGACCTGCTATCTGTCGTACGGCCTGACGCTCTTCGTGCTGATCGGGGCGGCGGTGCTGGTGCTCGGCCGGCGCCGGGTCCGGGCGCGGCCGGTGGTCCTCGCCCTGCTGGTGGCGGGGGCGGCGGTCGTCCCGGTCGTGTTCACGCTCGCCGGGTTCGACTGGTGGGAGGGGTACCGGCTGCTGGTCACCCGCTACTACCAGGGCGTCGGCGGCACCCGCCCGTACGGCTACTGGGTGTGGGCCAACCTGGCCTGCACGGTGATCATCATCGGCTTGGCGGCGGTGGCGGGGCTGCGGCGGGCGGGTGCCACGCTCGTGCACCGCCGTACGGCGGGCTCCGCACCGGCCCGCCTCGCCTTCCTGGTGGCGGTCGCGCTGCTCGCGCTGCTGGTCGCCGACGTGTCCGGGATGAGCAAGGCGGAGACGGAGCGCATCTGGCTGCCGTTCGCGATGTGGCTGCTCCCGGCCTGCGCGTTCCTGCCCCGGCCGCGCGCCTGGCTGACGGCACAGGCGCTGCTCGCGCTGCTGCTGAACCATCTGCTGTTCACCGGGTGGTGACCCCTCCGCCGGTGATTGCGCCGGTCTCCCGCTGAACGGCGTCGTCCGGACATCGCCTTTCACCGCCCGGCCGCCCCGGCCAGGTTGCCCAAGGCATCTAAATTGCTCCCGCAAAACGGCTTTCGCATACCCGAGGCACGCATGACCGAGACGCTGCCCGAACCCCGAGCCGAAGCACCCGACTTCCCGATGGCCCGGTCCAGCGGCTGTCCCGTCGGGCCGCCATCACAGCTGCGCACCCTGCAACAGGAGAAATCCCTGTCCAGGGTGCGGCTGTGGGAGGGCAGCACGCCCTGGCTCGTCACCCGGCACGCGCGGCGCTGTGTCCCGCCGCGGCGATACACGTCCGTGAGGACTGACAACCCGCACGCGGGCGTCAGGCGGGCTGGGCCGAGCTCGGTACGCCCGACGCCCGGACGTCGGCCGTCCGGGCGGCGGCCGCCGCCGTGAGCCGGGGCAGCAGCCGGGCGAGCGCTCCCCCGTCGGCTGTCTCGGCGAGCAGCCGGGCCTGGTCGGCGCGGACCCGGCGGGCGGCGCGCCGGTGCAGGTCCTCGCCGCGCGGGGTGAGGTGGAGCAGGACGCGGCGCCGGTCGTGCGGATCGGGGCGGCGGTACACCAGGGTGCCGGCGACCATGCGGTCGACGAGCTTGGTCAGGCTGGGCGCCGGCATCAGCGCGTACTCGGCGATCTCGGACATCGGATGCCCCTGGCCGTCCCCGACGATCGACAGCACGCGCCACTCCTCGACCGTGCAGTCCTCCTCGGCCAGTACCGCCGCCAGCCGTTGCACGACGCGCCGCTCGGCATGGCTGAGGAGGTGGGCGAGGTCCGGCGAGGAGGGTACGGACGGCATTGCCGGTGTCCTTCCGGTAGGTCTACTGTGCGCGCAGAATACGAGCCTCCGCGAGGGCGCCAGGGCCCGGGACCGGAATCCGCTCCCCCTGCCCGCACGGAGGTGGCCTGATGCACAGGGCGCCGCCGAGCGACCCCTCGGGTTCGCCCCTGGTCGTCGCCCTGGTGGTGCCGTTGCAGGGACCGGCGGGGGTCTTCGGGCCGTCGTGCGAGTCGGCCGCGCGTCTCGCCGTGGAGGAAGTCAACGCCACGGGCGGTGTGTTGGGCCGGGAGGTCCGGCTGGTCACGGTGGACGGCGGGGCGCCGCCGCGGCGGGTGGCGGCCGAGGTCGGGTCCCTGGTCGCGCCGGGCGCCGTGGACGGGGTGGTGGGCTGGCACACTTCGGCGGTACGGCAGGCGCTGCTGCCCCGGATCGCGGGCCGGGTGCCGTATGTCTACACCGCCCAGTACGAGGGCGGCGAGCGGACTCCCGGCGTCTTCCTGACCGGTGAGACCGACGCCGCCCAATTGCTGCCCGCGATGCGGTTGCTGGCGGAGGCGGCCGGGGTGCGGCGCTGGTGCACGGTGGGCAACGACTACGTCTGGCCCCGGGTGACCGCCCGTACGGTACGGGCGTATGCGCGGGACTGCGGGGGCCGGGTGCAGGACGAGGTGTTCGTGCCGCTCGGGACGGAGGAGTTCGGGCCGGTGCTGCGCCGGGTCGAGCGGTGCGAGGCGGACGCGGTGCTGATGCTGCTGGTCGGGGCGGACGCGGCCCGCTTCAACCGGGCGTTCGCCGGCTACGGGCTGCACCAGCGGTGTCTCCGGCTGAGCACCCACATGGACGAGAACATCCTGCTGGCCACGGGTGCGGAGGCCACCGACGGGCTGTGGGCGACGGCCGGTTTCTTCGAGACCCTCGCGACCGCCGAGAGCCTCGACTTCAGCGCCCGCCACGCGGCCCGGTTCGGTGCCCACGCACCCGTCGTGGGCAGCCCGGGCGAGTCGTGCTTCGAAGGGGTACGGCTGCTGGCGGCACTGGCCGAGCGGGCCCGGTCGCTGGACGTGCCGACGATGTGCGCGGTGCGGGACTCGGTGTCGTACGAGGGCCCGCGCGGTGTCGTTCGGCTGGACGGCAACCATCTCACGCAACGGCTGTATCTGGCGCGGGCGGACGCCTTCGACTTCCACATCGTCGCCCAACTCTGAGCCCGACTCCCCAACCGCACCCAATACTTCCCACGGGAAGTATCAAGCTTTGTCTTTTAAAGCAGGTGAAACGTTCGGGAAACAGCGCGCCGCGACTCTTCCGTGCAAACGACCGGGGACGAGAGAGGGCAGAGTCGTGACGGAGATCGTCGGGAAAGAGGCGCCGCCGGCCGTGGCGGACGGCGGGACGGACGGGACGAACGGGAAACGGACGTACAACGACTGGGCGAAGAACGACACGCTGGAGGACTACTCGCTGCGCTACGCGCCGAAGTCCTTCCGCCGCTGGACCCCGTACGTGGTGGCCACCACGGCGCTCGGCGGTATCGCCTATCTCGCGGACTTCGCGATCGGCGGCTCGATCGCCATCTCCAACGGGTTCTCCAGCGCGCTGGTGGCGATCCTGACCGCGGCCGTGGTCATCTTCCTCACCGGCATCCCGATCTCGTACTACTCGGCCAAGTACTCCATCGACATGGACCTGTTGACCCGGGGCGCGGGCTTCGGCTACCTCGGCTCGACGCTCACCTCGGTCATCTACGCCAGCTTCACCTTCATCTTCTTCGCCCTCGAAGGCTCGATCATGGCGCAGGCCCTGGAGCTGGGCCTGCACATCCCGCTCGCCGTCGGCTATCTGATCTGCTCGGTCATCATCCTGCCGCTGGTCATCTACGGCATGACCGCGCTGTCGAAGATGCAGGTGTGGACGCAGCCGGTGTGGCTGGTGCTGATGGTCGCGCCGTTCGTGTCGATCGCGATCCAGGAGCCGGGCAAGTTCTCGGAGTTCACGCACTTCGCGGGCAACTCGCCGACGGGGTCCGGCATCAGCATGCTCGGGGTCGGCGCGGGTGCGGGCGTCGCGCTGTCGCTGATCGCGCAGATCGGTGAGCAGGTGGACTATCTGCGGTTCATGCCGGACAAGACGCCGGAGAACGGCAGGAAGTGGTGGGCGGCCGTGCTCTCCGCCGGTCCGGGCTGGGTGGTGCTCGGCGCGGCCAAGCAGATCGGCGGTGCCTTCCTCGCCTTCTACATCGCCGGCAGCGTGGGCCTGGCGAAGGCCAACGAGCCGATCCAGCAGTACGTGTCCGGCTTCAAGACCTTCGCCGCGCCCATCGCGCTCGGCCTGGCCACGTTCTTCGTGATCCTCTCCCAGATAAAGATCAACTCGACGAACGCGTACTCCGGTTCGCTGTCCTGGTCGAACTTCTTCTCCCGGCTGACCCACCGTCACCCCGGGCGCGTCGTCTACATCTTCCTCAACGTCGGTATCGCGCTGGCCCTGATGGAGGGCGGCGTCTTCGGCTTCCTCAACACGGTCCTCGGCTTCTACTCCAACGTGGCGATCGCCTGGATCGGCGCGGTCGTCGCCGACCTGGTCATCAACAAGCCGCTGAAGCTGAGCCCGTCGTACATCGAGTTCAAGCGCGCCCATCTGTACAACTTCAACCCGGTCGGCTTCGGCTCGATGCTGATCGCGTCGGCGGTCTCGATCGCCGCCTACTTCCACGCCTTCGGGGAGTACGGCAAGGCGTACTCGCCGTTCATCGCGCTGTTCCTGGCGATGGCGCTCTCGCCGCTGTTCGCGGTGCTGACCAAGGGGAAGTACTACATCGCCCGCGTCGACGACCTGGCGGAGCCGCTGCTGGGCGCGGACGGGCTGCCGTCGGCGGCCGTGCTGACCTGCACGGTGTGCACGACCGAGTTCGAGCGGCCGGACGTGGCGAGCTGCCCGTTCCACTCGGGGGCGATCTGCTCGCTGTGCTGCAGCCTGGAGAAGGACTGCCACGACTCCTGCAAGAGCGGGCCGGTCGCGCTCGCGATGCCGACGGTACGGTCCGCGGACTGACCGTTCCCGGCTCTACCGCTCCGGCTCGTGCCCCTCGGCGCGGGCCGGAGCGCCTGTGTGCAGGCCGTCCATGAGGAGCCGGATCTGGCGCTCGGCCTGCCCCTTCCAGTCCCCGGCCACGTCCAGGCGCAGCAGGCCGCCCATGGCCCGCACCACGTCACCGGTCTCCATGTCGGACCGGAGCGTCCCGGCGGCGACGCCCGCCGTGAACAGGGTGCCGATCGTGTCGTAGACCTTCGCGTACGACTCCCCGCCGTCGGGTCCGGCGCTGCGCAGCGCCTCGGACATGTGCTGCTTCGTCACCAGCAGGCTCGCCAGCCGGCCCATGAACTCGCGCAGCGCCCGGTCCGGCGGCAGCGCCGCGAGGAGCTCGTCCCCCACGGCGCACAGCTGGTCCACCTCGTGCTCGTATGCGGCCAGGACGAGGGACTCCCGGGTCGGGAAGTGCCGGTAGAGGGTGCCGATGCCGACGCCGGCCGCCCTGGCGATGCTGTCGAGCGGCGCGTCCTTGCCGGTGCGCGTGAACTCCTCCAGGGCCGCCGCCACGAGCTTCTCCCGGTTGCGGCGGGCGTGGGCGCGCACGGGCCGTGCGGGTCCTTGTCCGTTCATGCGGTACTCCCCTCCAGGCCGGTCACCGTACCCGGCATTCTTCCCGCTTGCTTACCGGAGGATCCTCCGCTAGCGTCCCCTACTACCGGAGGATCCTCCGGTAGCTGTCATCGTACGCACCGCCGACATCGAACGGAGACATGCCGTGGACACGGTTTCTCTCGGTGGCCTCACCACCTCCGCCCAGGGGCTCGGCTGCATGGGCATGAGCGAGGGGTACGGCCCGACCAGCTGGGACGACGCGATCGCCACCGTCCACCGGGCCCTCGACCTGGGCGTCACCCTCATCGACACCGCCGACGCCTACGCCTTCGGGCACAACGAGGTGCTGGTGGGCCGGGCCATCGCCGGTCGGCGCGACCAGGTCCAGCTCGCCACGAAGACCGGCATCGACCGCACGGGCAGCGACACCTGGGTACTGCGCGGCGAGGCGGGCTACATCAAGCGCGCCTGTGACGCCTCCCTGCTGCGGCTGGGCGTCGACCACATCGACCTCTACTACCTGCACCGGCCGCCGGGGACCGCCGAGATCGAGGAGTCCGTCGGCGCCATGGCGGAGCTGGTGAAGGAAGGCAAGATCAGGCACATCGGCCTCTCCGAGGTGAACGGCGAACTGCTGCGGCGCGCCAGTGCCGTCCACCCCATCGCGGCCGTGCAGAGCGAGTACTCGATCTGGTCCCGTGACCTGGAGACCACCGTCGGGGACGCCCTGCGCGAGCTGGGCGTGGCGCTGGTGGCGTACTCGCCGCTCGGCCGGGGCTTTTTGACCGGCACGGTCGACGTCACCGCCCTGCCGGCGGGGGACGCCCGCCGGCGGCTGCCGCGCTTCCAGACGGTGGCCAACAACGCGATCGCGGACGCCGTCCGCGCGCTGGCTCAGGCGCGGGACGTCGCCCCGGCGCAGCTGGCGCTGGCCTGGGCGCACGCGCGCGGCGCGCGGCTCGGTGTGCCCGTGGTGCCGATCCCGGGGACCAAGCGCGTGAAGTGGCTGGAGCAGAACGTGGCCGCCGCGGGCATCGAGCTGACCGCCGAGGAGGTCGCCACGCTGGACGGGCTGGCCGCGCAGACGGTGGGCGGCCGCTACTGAGCACCGCCGCGACCGCCCCTGACCGGCGCCCGCACGCCGGTCAGGGGCGGTCGCGGCGCGGGCGGCCGCGGCGCCCCGCCGGGGCGGGCCGGGGCCCCGCGCCGCGGGCGGGGCCGGGGGGC
>NZ_JBEZKI010000073.1:0-11195 GCF_040651615.1 Streptomyces sp. NPDC048417
GGGCGGCACGCGCGCGTGCCGCCCCACGACCGGGCCGTCGGTCACTGGGCGGCCAGTCCGCCGTTGCGCTCGTTCGGCTCCAGGTCGAACTCACCGTCCCGGGCGCCCAGCACGAAGGCCCGCCACTCCGCCTCCGTGTACCGCAGCACGGTGTCCGTATCGAGCGACGACCGCATGGCCACGGCCCCCTCGGGCAGATACGCGATCTCGACCCGCTCCTCGTCCTGCTCGGTGCCGGGCGCGCAGTGCCACTCGACGCCCGAGATGTCGAGCGCGTAGAGCTCGTCCCGTTCCCGCTCCTTGCGTGCCTTCATCTCCTCAGCCGTCTCGCTCATCCCGCGGCGACCCCTTCCCGACGACGTACGTATGCTGTGACGGTCACACTACTGGCGGTCGCCCTGTCTTCGGCTGTCTCGCCCGCTCCGAGACCGTCCCGGACATTCCTGTACTCCGGCACTGGTACCCTGGTCGACGGCCGTTTGTGTACGCACCCCCGGAGTCCCCCGCGGACCCCTGAGGCCGCGCCCAGCGGATCCCCGCCTCCCGAGTAACGGAAGCTCCCCCGAGATAAAGACCGGGGGCACTCGGTGGCCACTCAAGGACTACGAGGAGTACGCGTGTCGCTCGACGCCGCTACGAAGAAGCAGATCATCACCGAGTTCGGTACCAAGGAGGGCGACACCGGCTCCCCCGAGGTCCAGGTCGCCATGCTGTCGCGTCGGATCTCCGACCTGACGGAGCACCTCAAGGTCCACAAGCACGACCACCACTCCCGTCGTGGTCTGCTGATCCTGGTCGGTCAGCGCCGCCGCCTCCTGCAGTACCTGGCGAAGAAGGACATCCAGCGCTTCCGTGCGCTGGTCGACCGCCTGGGCATCCGCCGCGGTGCGGCGGGCGCCAAGTAAGACGCCGTGAAGGGAGCGGTTCCCGGAGACACCCGGGGCCGCTCCCTTTGCCGTACGTGCGGAAACGTGCGGAGTGTCACTCACGCTTTGTAGTGTGGTAGCACAACGCAATACGCACGACACAGAACGACGTACGGCACAGAGCAACGCCGTACGACCCAGAACGAGGAGAAGCGCACCTAAGCCGCCGCCGGTCCTCGGTAGTGGCCCCCGGGGGGAAGCGAGCCCCGGGTGCTTCGATCGAAGACCGGCCCGCACCTCACGGCGCGCTTCTCCGTAACCGTCCCCCTGCCACACGGGCCGCGCGGGACGAAAGACGACAAGTAACGGAGAAAACGCTAGTGGAGAACGAGACCCACTACGCCGAGGCCGTCATTGACAACGGCACCTTCGGCACCCGCACCATCCGCTTCGAGACGGGCCGCCTGGCCAAGCAGGCCGCCGGCTCCGCCGTGGCGTACCTGGACGACGACACCATGGTGCTGTCGGCCACCACCGCCTCCAAGAACCCCAAGGACCAGCTCGACTTCTTCCCCCTCACGGTGGACGTCGAGGAGCGGATGTACGCCGCCGGCAAGATCCCCGGCAGCTTCTTCCGCCGTGAGGGCCGGCCGTCCGAGGACGCCATCCTCACCTGCCGCCTGATCGACCGCCCGCTGCGCCCGTCCTTCAAGAAGGGCCTGCGCAACGAGATCCAGGTCGTCGCCACCATCATGGCGCTCAACCCCGACCACCTGTACGACGTCGTCGCGATCAACGCCGCGTCCGCGTCCACCCAGCTGGCCGGTCTGCCCTTCTCCGGCCCGATCGGCGGCGTCCGCGTCGCGCTGATCAACGGCCAGTGGGTCGCGTTCCCGACGCACACCGAGCTCGAGGACGCCGTCTTCGACATGGTGGTCGCCGGTCGTGTCCTGGAGGATGGCGACGTCGCGATCATGATGGTCGAGGCCGAGGCCACCGAGAAGACCATCCAGCTGGTCCAGGGCGGCGCCGAGGCGCCGACCGAGGAGGTCGTCGCCTCCGGTCTGGACGCCGCGAAGCCCTTCATCAAGGTGCTCTGCAAGGCCCAGGCCGACCTCGCCGCGAAAGCCGCCAAGCCGACCGGCGAGTTCCCGATCTTCCTCGACTACCAGGACGACATCCTGGAGGCGCTGTCCGCCGCCGTCCGCCCGGAGCTCGCCGCCGCGCTGACCATCGCGGCCAAGCAGGAGCGCGAGGCCGAGCTGGACCGCGTCAAGGGCCTGGCCGCCGAGAAGCTGCTCCCGGAGTTCGAGGGCCGCGAGAAGGAGATCTCCGCCGCGTACCGCTCGCTGACCAAGCAGCTGGTCCGTGAGCGCGTGATCAAGGAGAAGAAGCGCATCGACGGCCGCGGTGTCACCGACATCCGCACGCTGGCCGCCGAGGTCGAGGCCATCCCGCGCGTGCACGGCTCCGCCGTGTTCGAGCGTGGCGAGACCCAGATCCTGGGCGTCACCACCCTCAACATGCTCCGGATGGAGCAGCAGCTGGACACCCTTTCCCCGGTGACCCGCAAGCGCTACATGCACAACTACAACTTCCCGCCGTACTCCACCGGCGAGACCGGCCGCGTCGGCTCCCCGAAGCGCCGCGAGATCGGCCACGGCGCCCTCGCCGAGCGCGCCCTGGTCCCGGTCCTGCCGACCCGCGAGGAGTTCCCCTACGCGATCCGCCAGGTGTCCGAGGCGCTCAGCTCGAACGGCTCGACCTCCATGGGCTCGGTCTGCGCCTCCACCATGTCGCTGCTGAACGCCGGTGTGCCGCTGAAGGCCCCGGTCGCCGGTATCGCCATGGGCCTGATCTCCCAGGAGATCGACGGCGAGACGCACTACGTCAGCCTCACCGACATCCTCGGTGCGGAGGACGCCTTCGGTGACATGGACTTCAAGGTCGCCGGCACCAAGGAGTTCGTCACCGCCCTCCAGCTCGACACCAAGCTGGACGGCATCCCGGCCTCCGTCCTGGCCGCCGCCCTCAAGCAGGCCCGGGACGCCCGCCTCCACATCCTCGACGTGATGATGGAAGCGATCGACAAGCCGGACGAGATGTCCCCGAACGCCCCGCGGATCATCACCGTCAAGATCCCCGTGGACAAGATCGGTGAGGTCATCGGCCCCAAGGGCAAGATGATCAACCAGATCCAGGAGGACACCGGCGCCGACATCACGATCGAGGACGACGGCACGATCTACATCGGCGCGGTCGACGGACCGTCCGCCGAGGCCGCCCGCGCCACGATCAACAGCATCGCCAACCCGACGATGCCCGAGGTCGGCGAGCGCTACCTGGGCACGGTCGTGAAGACGACCACCTTCGGTGCGTTCGTCTCCCTGCTGCCCGGCAAGGACGGTCTGCTGCACATCTCGCAGATCCGCAAGCTGGCCGGCGGCAAGCGCGTGGAGAACGTCGAGGACGTCCTCGGCGTGGGCCACAAGGTCCAGGTCGAGATCGCCGAGATCGACTCCCGCGGCAAGCTCTCCCTCATCCCCGTGATCGAGGGCGAGGAAGAGGCTTCCTCCGAGGACGCAAAGGACGACACCGACAAGTGACGTCGAGCAGCTCCACGACGACGGCCCGCACCTCTTCGGAGGCGCGGGCCGTCGCCCGTACCCAAACCCTGATCAAGGGCGAGAACGGCATCGGCACGGTCCGCAAGACCACCCTCCCCGGGGGCCTGCGCATCGTCACCGAGACCCTGCCCTCGGTACGCTCCGCGACCTTCGGAATCTGGGCCCACGTCGGCTCCCGCGACGAGACCCCGACCCTGAACGGCGCCACGCACTACCTGGAGCACCTGCTCTTCAAGGGCACCACGCGCCGCTCCGCCCTGGACATCTCCTCCGCCATCGACGCGGTCGGCGGTGAGATGAACGCGTTCACGGCGAAGGAGTACACGTGCTACTACGCGCGCGTGCTCGACACCGACCTGCCGCTCGCCATCGACGTCGTCTGCGACATGCTGACCGGCTCGCGCATCCTCGAGGACGACGTCAACGTCGAGCGGGGCGCGATCCTCGAAGAGATCGCCATGACCGAGGACGACCCCGGCGACTGCGTGCACGACCTGTTCGCGCACACCATGTTCGGCGACAACCCCCTCGGCCGCCCGGTCCTCGGCACGGTCGACACGGTCAACGCCCTCACCGCCGACCGCATCCGCCGCTTCTACAAGAAGCACTACGACCCCACCCACCTGGTGGTCGCGGCGGCCGGCAACATCGACCACAACAAGGTCGTACGACAGGTCCGCGCGGCCTTCGAGAAGGCCGGCGCCTTCCGGACCGCCGAGGCGGCCCCCATCGGCCCGCGCGAGGGCAGCCGCACCATCCGCACCTCCGGCCGCGTCGAACTCCTCGGCCGCAAGACCGAACAGGCGCATGTCGTCCTCGGCATGCCCGGGCTGCCCCGCACCGACGACCGCCGCTGGGCGCTCGGCGTGCTCAACACCGCCCTCGGCGGAGGCATGTCCTCCCGGCTCTTCCAGGAGGTCCGCGAGAAGCGCGGCCTGGCCTACAGCGTGTACTCGTACACCTCGGGCTTCGCCGACTGCGGCCTGTTCGGCGTGTACGCCGGCTGCCGGCCCTCGCAGGTCCACGACGTCCTCAAGATCTGCCGGGACGAACTGGACCAGGTCGCCGAGCACGGCCTGCCGGACGAGGAGATCGGCCGCGCCATCGGCCAGCTCCAGGGCTCCACGGTGCTCGGCCTGGAGGACACCGGCGCGCTGATGAACCGTATCGGCAAGAGCGAGCTGTGCTGGGGCGAGCAGATGTCCGTCGACGACATGCTGGCCCGGATAGCCGCGGTGACCCCGGACGAGGTCCGTTCCGTCGCCCGCGACATCCTGGGACAGCGCCCGTCGCTGTCGGTCATCGGCCCGCTCAAGGACAAACAGGCCGCACGCCTGCACGACGCCGTCGCCTGACACACCACCGGTAAGGAACGAAGAAGATGAGCAAGCTGCGCGTGGCGGTCCTCGGCGCCCGGGGCCGTATCGGTTCCGAGGCGGTCAAGGCGGTCGAGACCGCCGAGGACATGGAGCTGGTCGCCGCCCTCGGCCGGGGCGACAAGCTGGAGGCGCTGGCCGAGTCCGGCGCCCAGGTCGCGGTCGAACTGACCACACCCGCCTCGGTGATGGGCAACCTCGACTTCTGTCTGCGCCACGGCATCCACGCCGTCGTCGGCACCACCGGCTGGACCGACGAGCGCCTCGCGCAGTTGACGGGCTGGCTGGCCCAGTCCCCGGAGACCGGCGTGCTCATCGCCCCGAACTTCTCCATCGGCGCCGTGCTGACGATGAAGTTCGCGCAGATCGCCGCGCCCTACTTCGAATCCGTGGAGGTCGTCGAACTCCACCACCCGAACAAGGCCGACGCCCCCTCCGGCACCGCCACCCGCACCGCCCAGCTCATCGCCGAGGCCCGCCGCGCGGCCGGCACCGCCCCGGCCCCGGACGCCACGGTGACGGCGCTGGACGGCGCGCGCGGCGCCGACGTCTACGGAATCCCCGTGCACGCCGTCCGCCTGCGCGGTCTCCTGGCCCACCAGGAGGTCCTGCTCGGCGGCGAGGGCGAGACCCTCACCATCCGCCACGACTCCCTCCACCACAGCAGCTTCATGCCGGGCATCCTGCTCGGCGCCCGCCGCGTGGTCACCGCTCCGGGCCTGACCTTCGGCCTGGAAAACTTCCTGGACCTGGGCTGATACGAGACCTCTGACATGCGCGCGAAGCTCTCCTACGCCCTGACGGCCGCCGTACTGGTCTTCTACTTCGTCCTGGTCGGCAGCCGGGGCGTGATGCTCATCCAGACCGGCACGGTCCTCACCGTCACCTTCGGGGTGGCGGTGCTGATCCTGCCGGTCATCGGCGTGTGGTTCCTGTGGAAGAACACCCAGTTCGTCCGCCGGGCCAACGCCCTCGCCGCGGAACTCGACGCCGAGGGCGGCCTGCCCGTGGACGAACTGAAGCGCACCCCCGGCGGCCGCATCGACCGGGACTCCGCCGACGAGGTCTTCGCAAGGCGCAAGGCCGAGACCGAGGCCGCCCCCGACGACTGGCGCAGCTGGTTCCGGCTCGCCGTCGCCTACCACGATGCCCGGGACACCCCGCGCGCCCGCAAGGCGATGCAGCGTGCCATCGCCCTGCACGACGGCAGGCCGCTGGAGGCCTGAGCCGCACCCCGCACACGCGGCAGGGGCCGGTCCGCATCACGCGGACCGGCCCCTGCCGTATGCCACCGGAGGGCGCTCAGCCGCGCCCGTACTCCGCCGCCCACGCCTCCACCGCGTCCGCGGCACGGTCGAAGGCCGACGCCCGGCCCAGGAAGTCCATCCCGTGCGTGGTCAGCAACGGCTCCATGCCGTCCGACGACCTGTCCTTGCGTACGAGCGTCAGCGCCTGCCCCTGCACCGTGCGCGGCAGCCCCAGCCAGCGGACCGGCTGCTGCGCCGTGCGCACCGAGACGACCCGCTTCCAGGGCACCGTCCGCGTGTAGAGCAGACCGACCTGGCGCACCCCGCGCGCGCTCACCCACACGCCCATGCGCAGTATCCGCAGGGCGCCGGCGATGATCAGCAGGGCGATGCCGAGGACCGCCCCACCGGAGGAGAGCGAGTCGGTCAGGGCCAGCGCGACCGCCGCGAACAGTACGAACGAGGCGAGCAGCAGCCACAGGGCGGCCCCGCCCACACGCCACGGCCCGGGCCGGTAGGGGCGCCGCCAGCGGTCCCGGTCGTCGTAGGGCAGGGCGCTGTCGAGTGCCGCGTCATCGGTGCGGTCGGCCATCAGGAAGGGCAGGGGCACGGCTGGTCCTCACTCAATCCATGCATGGGCTGTGCCCGGTGAGGCTATCCGCCCGTGTCCCCGCTCACCACTCGCGGGGGGCCGGAAGAGTCAGTGCCCCTGAGAGGCCTGCGACTGCTGGGTCCCCGTGTCGGACGGCGTGGACAGCGCCGGCATGCCCAGGACCAGTGAGCCCACCATCCCGGCGACGATGGTCAGTCCGAGCAGCCAGCGCCCGGCTATCTGACTCACGGACGACCGCTGACGGGGCGGGGGAGCGACATTGCTGCGGAACTTGTCGGCTTCGGCGATGAAGGCGAACGGTACGGGTTGGCGCCTGGGGGCACCTCCCAGCGGTAGCTGGGGGAGGAACATCGGGGGCGTCTCCTCTCTGGAACTGCGGGAAGGGATCGAACGAATCGCTCTCACCAACACAGACGAGCGAACGTAGCGATAGGTGCCCGGTTGCCCCGAATTCACAGAACTTCACCGAAGTTGGCCAAAGATGTCGCGCCCCGGCACCGAACGCCCTGATGTCGGTGCCGGGCCGTAGAGTGGGCGCCGCCCGAGAGACGTGATGGAAGGACCTTCCGAGCCGTGACCGACACCCCCGCCGACGACCTCAAGCCCAGTTTCCGGAGCGATGTCACCGTCGAGCTGGTCAAGCACAGCGCGGCCGACTCCGACGTGCTGTGGGCCGCCCGCGTCTCCACCGCCGGCGAGCAGTCTCTGGACGAGCTGAACAAGGACCCCGAGCGTTCCAAGGGTCTGATCAACTACCTGATGCGGGACCGGCACGGCAGCCCCTTCGAGCACAACTCGATGACCTTCTTCATCAGTGCGCCGATCTTCGTCTTCCGCGAATTCATGCGGCACCGGGTGGGATGGTCCTACAACGAGGAGAGCGGCCGCTACCGCGAGCTCCAGCCCGTCTTCTACGTCCCCGGCGAGTCCCGCAGGCTCGTCCAGGAAGGCCGCCCCGGCAAGTACGTCTTCGTCGAGGGCACCCAGGCCCAGCAGGAGCTCGTCGGCCGGGTGATGGAGGACTCCTACCGCGAGGCGTACGAGGCCTACCAGGAGATGCTCGCCGCCGGTGTCGCCCGCGAGGTGGCCCGGGCGGTGCTGCCCGTCGGACTCTTCTCCTCGATGTACGCCACCTGCAACGCCCGCTCGCTGATGCACTTCCTCGGCCTGCGCACCCAGCACGAGCTGGCCAAGGTGCCGTCCTTCCCGCAGCGGGAGATCGAGATGGTCGGCGAGAAGATGGAGGCGGAGTGGGCCAGGCTCATGCCGCTCACCCACGCCGCCTTCAACGGCAACGGCCGAGTCGCGCCGTAACCAGGCCGTTCTGCCGTGCGTCTCGCGGTGCGTTTTGGTGCGCGATCTGTCGTGCGTCTTGTCGTGCTCGGCACAGATGTACGGATCAGCCGGGCGAGGTGTCCGTATTGCGGCATTAAGCGAAGTTCATCTAGCCTGATCAAACGGACCCGGCACTGCTTGAACCCCCGAGCAGGCAGTGCCGGGCTCCGCATTTGTCCGGACTTTCCCCGCACCCCAAGGGCAGACCGCGCCGTGAGCACCGAGTAGCGTGTAACCCATGGCTCCGACCTCCACTCCGCAGACCCCCTTCGGGCGGGTCCTCACCGCCATGGTCACGCCCTTCACGGCGGACGGCGCACTCGACCTCGACGGCGCGCAGCGGCTCGCAACCCACCTGGTGGACGCAGGCAACGACGGCCTGATCATCAACGGCACCACCGGTGAGTCGCCCACCACCAGCGACGCGGAGAAATCGGAGCTGGTACGAGCCGTACTGGAGGCGGTCGGCGACCGCGCCCACATCGTGGCCGGAGTCGGCACCAACGACACCCACCACAGCATCGAGCTGGCCCGCCAGGCCGAGCGCGACGGCGCGCACGGCCTGCTGGTCGTCACGCCGTACTACAACAAGCCCCCGCAGGAGGGCCTGTACCGGCACTTCACGACGGTGGCCGACGCCACCGGGCTGCCCGTCATTCTCTATGACATCCCCGGCCGCAGCGGCGTACCGATCAACACCGAGACGTTCGTCCGCCTGGCCGAGCACCCGAGGATCGTCGCCAACAAGGACGCCAAGGGCGACCTCGGCCGCGCGAGCTGGGCCATCGCCCGGTCCGGCCTCGCCTGGTACTCCGGCGACGACATGCTCAACCTGCCGCTGCTCTCCGTGGGCGCCGTCGGCTTCGTCTCGGTCGTGGGCCATGTGGTCACCCCGGACCTCAGGGCCCTCGTCGAGGCCTTCACCTCCGGTGACGTACAGAAGGCCATGGAGATCCACCAGAAGCTGCTCCCGGTCTACACCGGCATGTTCCGCACCCAGGGCGTCATGACGACCAAGGCCGCGCTGACCCTCCAGGGGCTGCCCGCCGGGCCGCTGCGCGCCCCCATGGTCGAATGTTCGGCCGAGGAGATCGCCCAGCTCAAGATCGATCTTGCTGCCGGCGGGGTACAGCTCTGACAACAGACTTCACGCGGACGTCCGCGTAGCAAGGCTTAACAACTGAATACGGCGGGACGCCGGTGCCCGCATCCCACAACGACAACTGCTTATGCACGAACGTCATCCACGCCACGTGCCCGACCGGTACGTGGCGTGGGTGGTGAGGAGAGTCTTTTGAGTCATCCGCATCCTGAACTCGGCCCGCCGCCCCAGCTCCCCGAAGGCGCCCTGCGCGTCACCCCGCTCGGCGGGCTCGGCGAGATCGGCCGAAACATGACCGTCTTCGAGTACGGCGGCCGTCTGCTGATCGTTGACTGCGGGGTGCTCTTCCCCGAGGAGGAGCAGCCCGGAATCGACCTGATCCTGCCGGACTTCACGTCCGTCCGGGACCGTCTCGACGACATCGAGGGCATCGTCCTCACCCACGGCCACGAAGACCACATCGGCGGCGTCCCCTTCCTGCTCCGCGAGAAGCCGGACATCCCGCTCATCGGCTCCAAGCTGACCCTCGCCCTCATCGAGGCGAAGCTCCAGGAGCACCGCATCCGCCCGTACACCCTGGAAGTGGCCGAGGGGCAGCGCGAGCGCATCGGCCCCTTCGACTGCGAGTTCGTCGCCGTCAACCATTCCATCCCGGACGCCCTGGCCGTGGCCATCCGCACCCCGGCCGGGATGGCGGTGCACACCGGCGACTTCAAGATGGACCAGCTCCCGCTGGACAACCGTCTGACGGATCTGCACGCGTTCGCACGGCTGAGCGAGGAAGGCATCGACCTTCTTCTGGCCGACTCGACGAACGCCGAGGTCCCGGGCTTCGTCCCGCCCGAGCGTGACATCTCGAACGTCCTGCGCCAGGTCTTCGCCGGAGCCCGAAAGCGGATCATCGTGGCGAGCTTCGCCAGCCATGTCCACCGCATCCAGCAGATTCTGGACGCGGCCCACGAGTACGGCCGCCGGGTCGCCTTCGTCGGCCGTTCCATGGTCCGGAACATGGGCATCGCCCGGGACCTGGGCTACCTCAAGGTCCCGCCGGGCCTCGTCGTCGACGTCAAGACGCTCGACGACCTCCCGGACAGCCAGGTGGTCTTGGTCTGCACGGGCTCCCAGGGCGAACCGATGGCCGCCCTGTCCCGGATGGCCAACCGCGACCACCAGATCCGTATCGTCGACGGCGACACGGTCATCCTGGCCTCGTCCCTGATCCCCGGAAACGAGAACGCGGTCTACCGCGTCATCAACGGCCTGACCCGCTGGGGTGCCAACGTCATCCACAAGGGCAACGCCAAGGTGCATGTTTCCGGGCATGCCTCCGCCGGTGAACTGCTGTACTTCTACAACATCTGCCGGCCGAAGAACCTGATGCCGGTGCACGGTGAATGGCGCCATCTGCGTGCCAACGCCGAACTCGGCGCCCTGACGGGCATCCCGCACGACCGCATCGTCATCGCCGAGGACGGCGTGGTCGTCGACCTGGTCGAGGGCAAGGCCAAGATCTCCGGCAAGGTCCAGGCGGGCTATGTGTACGTCGACGGTCTCTCCGTCGGCGATGTCGGCGAGCCGGCCCTGAAGGACCGCAAGATCCTCGGCGACGAGGGCATCATCTCGGTCTTCGTCGTGGTCGACTCCTCCACCGGCAAGATCACGGGCGGCCCGCACATCCAGGCCCGCGGCTCCGGCATCGACGACTCGGCGTTCGCGGCCGTCGTCCCGAAGATCTCGGAGGTCCTGGAACGCTCGGCCCAGGACGGGGTCGTGGAGCCCCACCAGCTGCAGCAACTCATCCGCCGGACCCTCGGTAAGTGGGTCTCGGACACGTATCGCCGCAGGCCGATGATCCTCCCGGTCGTCGTGGAGGTCTGACCCGCGTTCGGGGCCACGAACGGCCTCTCGTACGCGCGGACATGGAGCGGGGGGGGGGGGCGGGGGAGGGGCGGGGCGCCCCCCCCCCCGCGAAGGAGGACGCCCCCCCCCGCGGCCCCCCCCCGCGGGACGGACGGGACGGAGACCCCCC
>NZ_JBEZKI010000074.1:0-10974 GCF_040651615.1 Streptomyces sp. NPDC048417
GTCTTTTTTTGTTTTTTTGTTTATCTCGGCGCGCGTCTATCTGGGGGGGGCGCTGGGCGGGGGGGGGCCCGGGGGGGGGGGGCCCCCCCGGGGGCCCCCCCCCCCACGGAACTGTCGTGCACGGTCGGCGACCCGGGCCGCGGGTGCAGCCGGGTCGCCGTGCACGCCAGCGGGGCCAGTTGAGGAAAGAGCGCGGTGACGTCGAACAGCCGCGGCGGGGTGGTAAAGATGGCGTTCACGGCAGGGATGCTGCCAGCAGCGTCTGACAATGGGCGTACCGATCTACGTCAGCTGACACCGCACAGCTTCCCTATGTCAGCAGGCGGACCAGAGGAAGATGCCAGCGATGTGGAGTCCGGCCAGGTATGTGGTCGCGGTCTTCTCGTAGCGCGTGGCGATGCCGCGCCACTGCTTCAGGCGGTTGATGCACCGTTCGACGGTGTTGCGCGACAGCTCGCCAGCCTGCTCGGCCAGCGTCCGGCCGTTCTTGCGTTTCAACGGCGCGAGCAGCCCGCGCAGATACTCCCTATGACGAACAGGACCCCTAGACAAGTTCCATCGTCCCAGGTCAGAGGCATTCCTCGCTTATTTGATCAGCCATCGGACAGCCCACCACGTGAAAGCGCCAGGCTAAGCTCCGTCAGCCATGTCGTCCGCACGGGATTGAACCCCCTCTGAACGACCCCAGATCAGGCCCTGACCAGCCCGGACAAACCCGCAAAGCGAGTTACACCGGTTCAATTCCGGTCACGGCCTCCACCTGCCTGACCAGGCAAAAGGACAGGCGGCACCCTGCGAGGGGTGCCGCCCTGTTGGTCGTCCTTGGTGGCCGGGCTTCGTCCCTAGAGGCGCCGCCTTCCTGATTCGCCAGGGCCCTCTCCTGTCCCCCGTGCGAGCTACGTGCAGGTGTCCACCGTGTGGTGACGATTCCGCGGGCCGCGTTCCGTAGCGTTCGGGCCAGTTCCGCGGCGGTTGGGCTGCGGGTTCTGTGGAGGAGTCGTCATGAGGCTGGTCTGGCAGTTGTTGGCGGTGTCGGCGGTCGCCTTCGTCGGTGGGCAGGCGCTTGCCGCGGTGGAGGGGAACTGGCTTCTCACCCTGGTTCTCGGTGTGCTGACGGCCGTGGCCGCGGTGGTCGTCTACCGGTGGGTGGTGCGACGGACCGAGCACCGGCCGAGCACCGACGTGGGGCGGGACGGCGCCCGGGCGGCGTTCGGGCGTGGTGCGCTGATAGGCGTGGTGACGTTCGCGTGCGTGATCGCGAACATCGCCTTCCTCGGGGACTACACGGTCCACGGGACGGGGTCGGTGACGGGCGCGGTGGGGTTGGTCGGGTTCATGGCCGCCGCCGCCACGACCGAGGAACTGCTGTTCCGGGGCGTTCTGTTCCGGATCGTCGAAGAACGCACCGGGACCTGGATCGCGCTGACTTCGACCGGCCTGCTGTTCGGGATGATGCATCTGCTCAACAAGGACGCGACCCTGTGGGGCGCCCTCGCCATCGCGATCGAGGCCGGCGGCATGCTCGGCGCCGCGTACGCCGCCACCCGCACCCTCTGGCTGCCGATCGGCCTGCACTTCGGCTGGAACTTCGCCGAGTCGGCGATCTTCGGCACCGAGGTCTCCGGCAATGGCGCGCAGAAGGGGCTGCTGGACGCCTCCACCTCGGGGGCGCAGCTGATCACCGGCGGCGAGTTCGGGCCGGAGGCGAGCGTGTACTCGGTGCTGCTCGGGGTGCTGGTGACGCTCGCGTTCCTGCGCCTGGCCAGGCGGCGGGGGCACCTGGTGCCGCGCCGGCGCCGGGACATCCCGGCCGGCTCCGTCGCTACACTGCCCCGGTGATCGGTCCTCGGCAGATGTCCGGGTGGTGGCACCGGCTCGACGTCACGGTCCGGGATCTGCCGCTCGGGCTGCTGGTCCTGGCCGGTGCCTTCCTGCCGACGCTGCACGGCAACGGAACCCAGGTCGGCGACCTGCCCACCCGCCCCTTCGACGCGCTGGCCGGGCTGGCGCTCGGCCTGGAGTGCCTGCCGCTCGCCCTGCGCCGGCGGTGGCCGGCCGTCTCCCTCGCCCTGGTGTCGCTCGGCTTCGCCGTCGACCAGATCCGCGCCTACCACTCGGTCGCGGGGGTCGCGCTGCCCCTCGCCCTGCTGAGCACCGGCGCCCATCTGGACCGGCACCGGCGGGCCGCCGCGCTCCTGTTCTCCGCGGCCTACGTGCCGTTCGCGGTCGTGCTGCACCGGCTGGGGTCGGGGGGCGAGACGGCGAGCGAGTTCGTGACGTTCTATCTGGCGCTGGTGCTGGCGTGGGGTGCCGGGGCGTGGCTGCGGGCCACCCGGACCGCGGAGGCCGAACGCCGACGGCGGGTCGCCGAGGACACCCGCGCCGCCGAACGCACCCGGATCGCCCGCGAACTGCACGACGTGGTGACCCACCATGTGACGGCGATGGTGGTGCAGGCGGAGGCGGCCCGGTATCTGACCGACGCGCCGGACCGGCTCGACCAGACGCTGACCGCCGTCACCGACACCGGGCGGCGGGCCATCTCCGACCTGCGCCATCTGCTCGACCTGCTCAACCCCGACCACGGTGTCGGCACCGGCGTCAGGACGCCGCCCGCCGACCGGCTGCTCACCCTGGTGGAGCAGACGCGCCGGGCCGGGCAGCCGGTGGAGTTCACCGAGGAGGGCACCCCCACGCAGTCGGCGGGCAGCGCCGACCTGGTGGCCTACCGGGTGGTACAGGAGGCTCTGACGAACGCTCTCAAGTACGCCCATGGCAGCCGCACTTCGGTGCTGGTGCACCATGGTGAGAAGGAGATCACCGTGGAGGTCGGCACCGACGGGTCGGGGTCGGCCGCCGCGTCCCCCGGCGGGAGCGGGCGGGGCCTGGCCGGCCTCCGGGAACGCGTGGACGTGCTGGGCGGCGAGTTCAGCGCGGGGCGCGCGGCCGACGGCGGCTTCGTCGTACGGGCCCGGATACCCGCCGGGAACCCGTCGTGACCCCGGCCCGCGGGGAGGCCGTCGTGAGCGCCGCGGGCGGCGCGCCGATCCGGGTCCTGGTCTGTGACGACCAGGTGCTGATCCGCACCGGCCTTGCGACGATCATCGGCGCCCAGCCCGACTTGGAGGTGGCCGGGGAGTGCGGGGACGGGCAGGCCGCGGTCGACCTCGCCGGCCGGCTGCGCCCGGACGTCGTCGTCATGGACGTCCGTATGCCGGTGCTCGACGGCATCGAGGCCACCCGGCTGCTGGCCGGGGCCGGGGTGCCGCATCCCGTGAAGGTGCTCGTGGTGACGACGTTCAACCTGGACGAGTACGTCTACGAGGCCCTGCGCGCGGGCGCGAGCGGCTTTCTGCTCAAGGACGCGCCGCCGGACCGGCTGCTGCACGGCATCCGGACCGTGGCCACCGGCGCGGCCCTGCTGGATCCCGAGGTGACCCGCCGGCTGGTCGGCCGGTACGCCGCCCGGATCCGCCCCGCCGACGGCGGCACCCCTGACGACATCCCGCTGACCCCGCGCGAACTGGAGGTCCTGCGGCTGATCGCGGACGGCCTCTCCAACGGCGAGATCGCCGCGGCCCTCGTGATCAGCCCGGAGACCGTCAAGACCTTCGTCTCCCGCATCCTCACCAAGCTCGGCCTGCGCGACCGCGTCCAAGCGGTCGTCTACGCCTACCGCCGGGGCCTGGTGGTCTGACCCCGGCCGCGCGCTCAGAGCACTCCGCCCGCCTCGTCCTGGAACAGTTCCGTCCAGTAGTGCCAGTCGGCGTCCATCGTCGTGGGCGTGGGGTCGATCGTCGCCAGGGTGTGGAGCATGGTCGCGGCGAGTTGGTCGTAGGCCTCCGTGGTGAGTTCGTGGCCCAGGTGCTCGTCGATGGTGCGCTCGTGGTGGAGGAGCCACAGGGTGAAGGCGAGCGTGGAGATGTCCGTGTTGAGGGGGTAGAGGGTCGCCTCGGGCTGGGAGAAGTTGAGGATCGCGCCCGTGGTGCCGTCCACGACGAGGCTGTTGTCCTCGACCAGGTGGCCGAGGCGTATGAGGTGGTCGGCGTGGGGCGGCAGGGCGTCCAGGGGGAAGCCGCCCGGCTGTATGTCGGTGAAGTACTCCTTGAGGGTGGGCAGCGGGGCGTCCGGGTCGAGGTGGAAGAGCACCGCGTCCTCCGGCAGGCCCGTCTCGCGCAGGAAGCGGCGGGTCGGCTGGTGGGTGAGCGTCGGCGGGAAGTCGACCTCCTCGAAGCGGGCCACCCGGCCCTGCCCGAACTGCTGGTCCAGCAGCCTGGCCGGCAGGTCGACGGCGAGCCCGGAGTCCGTGCCGGGGCCCGCGACCAGGCTGAGCGGGCGGATCAGCGCCGTCGCCTTCCAGTACGGCGGGACCCGGCCGGCCGTGCCCTCCTCGAAGAGCTCCAGGAGCTTGCGGGAGGCCTCGGTCGCCGCCTTGGTGCCGTAGGTGCCGGCGAGGGAGGCGAAACGGCCGCGCAGGCCGGTCAGTTCCTCGGTGACCGCGGCGAAGCGCAGCAGCGTCTCCAGCGAGGGCGCCAGCGGACGCGGCTCGGTCGGGTCGACCAGGTAGGCCGTGGTGATCTCGCCGGTGCCGCCGTCGAGGAGGATCGACTCCGTGTCCAGGCCGGCCGGGGCCAGCAACTCGCCTATCACCAGGCGGTCCCGGAGTTCCTCCGCGAGCCGGGACGGGCCGGCCGTGATGTCCGCGACGTCGGCGAGCGTGCGCAGGCCGGTCGTGCGCAGCGGTTCGAACGTCAACAGGCCGCCGGTGTCGGGGAGTCCGGGGCCGGTGAGCCACATGCGGGTCGGTTCGTGCGTGATGTAACGGTCCAGTTCTGCCTCGGTCAGCGTGATCGCCGCCGCACCGCTGCCGGTCGTGCTGGTCGTGCTCATCGCTGCCCCCGCGATCAAAGAGTTCAGGAAACGCAAAGTGGGTCGGAGTGGTGTGCCGTGGGTCGTCCTGAGCAGGGCATGGCCTGCCGTCCGGGCTTCCCCTCCGAAACGGCCGTCCCCACTGCCCAGAACACTACGCCGCGCCACTGACAACGCCCCGTGGAAAAGGACGTCAGACGACCCTCGCCCGTTCCGACCCGGTGAGAATCGCCTCCACCGTCTGTTCCACGGTCAACGCCGAGGTGTCCAGCCACAGCCCCATCGCCTGGGTGCGCAGCCGTAGTTCCGCGTCCAGGTCGGCGATCGTCCACGCCGGTCCGTACCCGGTCTTCGGCCGCCCGGCCTCCCGCTCCGCCACCGCCTCGGGGCTGGGGGCGAGGACGACGACGTACAGCGGGCGGGTGCGGATCCGTTCGACGTACGAGGTCAGCTCGGGGCCCAGCAGTACGTCCTGGACGATCGCCGTGAAACCGGCCGCCGCATAGGCGTCCGCCGTCGCCGCCGACAGGCGGTAGCGGAGGTGGAGTTGGGCCGTCGCCTCCGGGGAGGCGCCGGGCGTGTACTCCTCCCGGCCGGAGACGATCATCCGGCGGAAGACGTCGCCACGCACGTGTGCCGCCCGTGGAAGCCGCTCGGCGAGGGCCTGGGCGACCGTCGACTTGCCCGACGCCATGATCCCCGCGATCACGACGACCCCGGACAGGCTCACTGGCCCGTGACCACCGCCGCCTGCGGGCGGATCGGGAGGCGGTTGACCGGGCGGCCCGTTGCCGCGCGGACGGCGGAGGCGATGGCCGCGGGGGAGGTCACGACCGGTACCGCGCTGACCGACTTGGCGCCGAAGGGGGCGACCACGTCCCGTTCCTCGACGAGCTTGACGATCCGGATGTCCGGTGCGTCGAGGGCGGTCGGCAGGGCGTATCCGGTGAGGTCGGGGTGGCGGATCAGCCCGCGCGGGGTGCGCAGATTCTCCGTGAGGGCGATGCCGACGCCCTGGGTGACACCGGCCTCGATACGCGCGTTGAGCTGCGCCGGGTTGAGGACCCGGCCCACGTCCTGGGCGACGGCCAGCTCCACGACGCGTACCGAGCCGAGTTCGATGTCTACGTCGACGACCGCGCGGATCGCGCAGAAGGCGAGGCCGACGAAGGCGTCGCCCTGGCCTTCCGCGTTCAGCGGCTCGGTCGGGTGCGGGCGGCACTGTGCGGTGGCCCACAGTTCCTTGCCGTCCAGTGCCTCGGTGACGGTGGTCGACAGGACGCCGTCGTACGACGTGATCTTGCCGTCGGTGATCTGGAGCAGCTCGGTGGACATGCCGAACTTGTGGGCGAGGGGCTGGAGGAGCTGCGTGCGGACCATCTTGGCCGCGCGTTCGACGGCTCCGCCGGAGACCCAGGTGTGGCGGCCGCGGCAGCCGGGGCCGGCCGGCGGCTGGTCGGTGTCGACGGGTGCCACGTGGACCTCGTCGATGCCGAGCGTGTCCTGGACGATCTGGCGGGCCAGCGTGGTGAAGCCCTGGCCGGTCTCCACGGCCGCGCAGAGCACGGTCGCGATCCCGTCGTGGACCTTGACGGTGGCCGTCGAGACCTCGTCGGCGCCCTCGGCGCCGAGCATGTGGACCATGCCGAGGCCGTAGCCGACGCCCCGGCGCACCGCGCCCGGCTCGCCCGCGCCCTCGGGGCCGCCGGGCAGCAGCCACTCGTCCTCGGGGGTGTCCTTGGGGAGCGCGGGCAGCGGGAAGTCCCGTACCGCCTGGAGCAGCTCGGCGACGGGCGCCGGGCAGGTCACCGTCTGGCCGATGGGCAGCACGTCGCCGGTGGCGAGGGCGTTGCGCAGGCGGATCTCGGCGGGGTCGATGCCGAGCTTCTTCGCCAGCTTGTCCATCTGCGCCTCGTAGGCGGCGCACACCTGCATGGCGCCCTCGCCGCGGACGTGGCCGGAGGGCGGGTTGTTGGTGCGCACGGCCCAGCCCTCGATGAAGGCGTTCGGGACGACGTACGGGCCGCAGGCGAAGGAGACCGCGGCGGCCAGGGACTCGGCGGAGGTGTCGGCGTAGGCACCCGCGTCGAGCAGGATCTGTGCCTCGACCTTGACCAGCTTGCCGTCGGCGTCGGCGTGGTGCCGGTAGCGGAGCAGGGTGGGGTGGCGGTGGGCGTGGCCGAGGAAGGACTCCTCGCGCGTGGCGGTGAGTTTGACCGGGCAGCCGGTCTTCAGGGCGAGCAGGCCGAGCGGCAGCTGGAAGCCCTGGTCCTCGCGGTCGGCGGTCGCGCCCGGCACACCGGTGACCACGATCTTCACCTGTTCGAGCGACAGGCCGAAGCAGGCGGCGGCCGTGTTGCGGTCGGTGTGCGGGTCGGTGGAGGCCAGGTACAGCTCGACCCCGCCGTCGGGGCGGGGTACGGCGAGTCCGGCCTCGGCGCCGATGGGGGCCGGGTCGGCGCGGCCGATGCGGTACTGGCCCTCGACGACGATCTCGCCGGCCGCGTCCGGGTCACCGTGGTGCAGCGGGATGTGCCGGATCAGGTTGCCGTCGGGGTGCAGCGGCTCGGCCTCGAAGGCCTGCTCGGGGTCGATGACCGGGTCGAGCACCTCGTACTCGACGATGACGGCGGCGGCGGCCATGCGGGCCGTGTCGGGGTGGTCGGCGGCGACGGCGGCGATGGGCTCGCCGTGGTGCCGTACGACCTCGGCGGCGAACACCGGGCGGTCCGGCGTGCCCCGGCCGTGGCGGGGGGTGCCGGGCACGTCCTCGTGGGTGACGACGGCCCGTACGCCGGGCATCTCGCGCGCGTGGCTGGTGTCGATCGACACGATGCGCGCGTGCGGGTGCGGGGAGCGCAGCACGGCCGCCCACAGCAGGCCCTCGGCCCACAGGTCGGCGGCGTACGGGAAGGTGCCCTCGGTCTTCGCGCGCGCGTCGGCGGGCGGCAGCGACACGCCGAGGCCGTGCGGCAGCGGCTCAGAGGCGGGGACGGCGCTCTCCGCGGCGGTGGTCGTGGTGACGGTCTCGTTGGTCACGCCTGGCCTCCGTCCGAGCCGTAGGGCTGGTCGCCGTAGCTCTGACTCTGGTCGCCGAACGTCTGGTCACCGCCGTACGTCTGGTCGTACGACTGCTCGCGCCGGGCGTCGTACGACGACTGCTCGCGCTGGGCGGGGGACGCGAAGGTGCCCGGGGAGTCGAACGCCGACGCGTTGACGCCGCCGGCTCCCGGTCCCGCCTGATGCGGAATACGGGCCGTGTCGCCGTCCGTCTCAGCGTCGGCGGCGGCGTGTGCCTCGCGTTCGGCGACGACCTCCTGGACGGCGTCCAGGACGCCCCGGTAGCCCGAGCAGCGGCAGAGGTTGCCGCACAGGGCCTGGCGGGTCTCCAACTCGGTGGGGGCCGGGTTGCCTTCCAGCAGGTCGTGGAGGGTCATGGCCATGCCCGGGACGCAGAAGCCGCACTGGACCGCTCCGCGCAGGGCGAGCGCGCGTTGGACGTCGGAGGGCCGGCCGTCCTGGGCGAGGCCCTCGACCGTGCGGACCTCGCTGCCGGCGGCGGTGACCGCGGGGACCAGGCAGGAGGCGACCAGGCGGCCGTCGACCTGGACGTTGCAGGCGCCGCATTCGCCCTGGGAGCAGCCGTCCTTGGCGCCGGCCAGGCCGAGGCGTTCGCGCAGGACGTAGAGGAGGGACTCGCCGATCCAGGCGTCGGTGACGGGGCGGTCGGTGGCGTTGACGCGGAGGACGTAGGAGGCGAGGGGGTGGTCGTCGACCGCCTCGGCTTCGCCTTCGGCGTGTTCCGTGCCGCCCGCGGCGCCCGTGTGGCCTTCGTCGTCGGGTGCGGGTGGCCTCGGTGGGAGCGCATCGCCGTCGGCGGCCTGCGGATCGGCGGTGGGGTGGTGCGGGTCGAAGCGCCGGGCGGGGTGCCGGACGGGCGCGCCGTGGGGTTCGTCGGCTTCGGCCGGGCGGGCCGGGGTCGCGGCCGCGTTGCCGCCGATCAGGGCCGCGTTGCCCGCGGGGGCCGGGCGGCCGATCGCGGCCTCGTCTCCGGCCGAGGTCTGTTCACCGGTGTCGGGCGACTCGCCGACCGCGCGGCGTGCGGCGGCGCCAAGTGACTCGCCGACCGCCCGGAGTTCGCCCGTATCGGCCTGTTCGCCCGGTTCGTTCGCTGCGACCGCGCCAGGCACAGGCGCCGCTCCGGCGGCCTCGAGCGGGGAACCCGGGGCCGGAGTGCCACCGTGGCCCGCCGGGGCGCCTGAGGGCCCTCCAGGGGCCTCCATGGGGTGTTCCCAGGCCTGGACCTCTGCCGCCCAGGGTGCGGGCGCACCGCCCGGCAGGGTGGCCGGCGGTGTGCCGCCCCACTGCTCCATGAGCGCGGAGGTGGTGAACTCGCCCGATTCGTCCGGAACATCACCGCTCGCGACCGGGATGGACCACTGCCCGGTCACATCGTGACCGGGCGCGGGCGGCGGCTCCTCGTACGTCCACTGCTGGGTGGCCGCCGGCTGGTACGTGAACCGGTCGTCGACGGGCCGTTCCTGGGGGACCGCGTTCGGGTCGGGCCACTGGGCGCCGTCGGCCGGCGTGCCCCAGGTCTCGGTGCCGGGCGCGACCGCTATCTGCGGCGGCACGTAGCCGTGCCCGGGCGCGGCCAGGGGGCTGTCACGGGACAGCAGGGCCTCGATGCCGCCCTCGGGGAGTTTCACGAAGGCGGTCGCGCCGTCGTCGTAGTCGCCCTGGGGCAGCGGGTCCCAGCGGCCGCCACCCGAGGGCGCGCCCTCTTCGTGCTGTTCGTCGGTCATGACAGCGCCCTCCCCAGTGCTCGTCGGGCCAGCGCGGCGACGGTGCGCCGCAGGTGCAGTACGGCAGGCGGAAGCGGGGGCACCGAGCCGTCCGGCTCGGGTGCCGGGTCGGGGATGCAGGCGGCCGCGACGTACTCGCCGAAGGCGTGCAGCGCCTCCGGGACGAGCGCGCGGTCGTTGTCCCAGTCGATCAGCCGGGCCACCCACTGCTCGGCCTCCAGCGGCCGCAGCGGCATCGGCGCTATGGCTCCGACGGCGCACCTGACCCCGCGCCGGGCGGGGTCGAGGACGAGCGCCACGGAGGCCACCGAGCGGCCGGGGCCGGTGCGGCCCGTGGCCTTCAGGAAGACCTGCGGGGCGTGCAGCAGCGGCACGCGCACGAAGCCGATCAGCTCGCCGCCGCGGAGCATCTCCACCCCGGCCAGCAGGTGCGACACCGGGATCTCCCGGCGGGATCCGCCCGGTCCCGCGATGATCAGCGTCGCCTCCAGGGCGGCGAGCACGGGCAGCGCGTCGCCGGTGGGCGCGGCCGTGGCGATGTTGCCGCCCAGGGTGCCCGCGTTGCGGATGTGCGGCGGACCGGCGGCCCGCGCGGCGGCGGCGAGCGCCGGGATCAGGGCCGCGAAGTCGGGGCGGCCCATGCGCGCGTGGGTGAGTCCGGCGCCGAGCAGCGCGTTGCCGTCCTGGTACTGCCAGCCGCGGATCTCGCTGATCCGGCCGAGGCCGACCAGGGCGGCGGGCCGCAGCTGCCCGGAGTTGACGGCGGCCATCAGGTCGGTACCGCCCGCCACGGGGACCGCGGCGGGCATGGCGGTGAGGGCCGCCACGGCTTCGTTCAGCGTCGTGGGCAGCGTGACGGCCTGCGCCGCCTGCGGTGCGTGCGTGGTCAAAACCGGCTGCCCCTTCCCGCTGCCCCCACCTGATCCCACCTGGTCCCACCTGGTCCCACCTGTGTGGCCGTACGGTACGTGCTCACAGGGCGGACGTGGCAACTCTGGCACATCTTCGCAAGCCTCGAACGCGCGGGTCCGCTAGGAGGCATTCGCCCACCTCACCGGCCACTTGATCCGTTTTCGTACGGCATCACCAGTGCATACCGATTGACACTCTTCGGTGATCCTTGGGGTCTTTTTCCATTTCGCGTTCGGGGCGAGGAGAGGGGCCGGGAGGAGTCGCGGGAGGGGCGGCCGGAGAGGGCCGGGCAGGGGCTAGTGCCGTGACAGGCAACGTTCGCCCCGTCGCGACGCCCGGCACGCACTCTCGCCGCACCAGCCGAAGACCCAAGTACGTCCAGTACGAG
>NZ_JBEZKI010000075.1:0-10034 GCF_040651615.1 Streptomyces sp. NPDC048417
CGGATCCACCATCCCTGACCCCATCTCATCCACCTCGGAGGCCCTTTGACGAGTCACATACCCGCCTTCACCCGTGAGAGTGAAGTGCAGAGAAGTACCGGGGAATACAAGGTGAAGCCGATCAAGCAGAAGGTCCGCGAACTGCTCGGCTACCCCTATCCCACACGCATCCCGAAGGGGGTGTTCGTCGAACAGTGGGTGGGAATCTCGACCGATGAATTCCATCGGGCCAAGGACGCTGACGTCAAGTACATGCGCAACCGGCACCCGCTTCTGGACATGTCCTGGAGCAGAGCAGACTGTATGCGCTACCTGACCTCGCTCGGGCTGGCCGATACCCCGAAATCGAGTTGCCTGGGGTGTCCGTTCCACGGAAATGCCCAGTGGCGGCATATCAGGGACACCTCTCCGTCCGAGTGGGCGGACGTCGTCGAATTCGACACAGCCATCCGGCAGGGCAATGCCCGTGCCAACGCGTCGGGCAGCCGGCTCCTCGGCGAGGCGTTCCTCCACCGCTCCCGCGTCCCGCTGAGCCAGGCGCCGATCGACCACGTCACCGCGGCCGAGCGAGCCGCCCAGCAGATCAGCAGGGACGAGGCCGACGTCCTGGAGAACGGCGTCGAGGACGGCTGCTCGCCCTGGGCCTGCCGCGGCGACGCCGACCCACTGACGCAGGACGGCTTCGGGCTGGCCACGTGATACTCGACCTCTTCGCGGGGCCGGGCGGCTGGAGCAGAGCCCTGCACGTCCTGGGCGCGCGCGACGTCGGGCTGGAATGGGATCCGTGGGCGTGCAAGACCCGTTCTGCGGCGGGGCAGTTGACGGTCCGGACCGACGTGGCCCGGTATCCGACCTGGCCGTTCGTCGGCCGCACCCACGGTGTGATCGCCTCGCCGCCGTGCCAGGCGTGGAGCATGGCCGGCAAGCGCCTGGGCCTGCTCGACCAGCCGCTGGTGCACACGGCGGTCGAGGACCTGGCCGCCGGACGCGACACCCGCGAGCGCCTCCTCGCCGCGTGCCGTGACGAGCGCTCCCTGCTCGCCGCCGAACCGATGCGCTACCTGTACGCGCTGAACGCGGTCGGTGAGCCCGACTGGGTCGCCATGGAGGAGGTCCCGGACGTCCTGCCCCTGTGGAAGCAGTACGCGGCCGTGCTGCGCGGGTGGGGGTTCTCGGTCTGGTACGGGATCCTCAACGCCGCCGACTTCGGCGTCCCGCAGACCAGGAAGCGGGCCATCCTCCTGGCCTCCCGGGTCCGCACGGCGCAGCCGCCCACGCCCACGCACTCCCAAGTCGCCGAGCCAGAATCGCTGTTCGGTCCGGGCCGCGCCCGCTGGGTCAGCATGGCCCAGGCCCTGGGGTGGGGGGCAACCGACCGGCCCGTCCCCACCATGTGCGCTGGCGGCGGGCCCGGCGGCGGACCTGAGCCGTTCCCTTCAGGCTCCCGCAAGACGCTGTCCGACGCCCGGGAGCGCGGCACTTGGACACCCCGGCCGGACGGGATGGTCCTGCAGTCCCGTCGTGAAGGCGCCAGCCGGGAGGCCAAGCGCAGCACACAGGAGAGCCGTGCCGCCGACACTCAGGCGCCGATGTTCACCGCCGAGGCCCACCGCTGGTCCTGGTCCCTGCGCAGCAACAGCCAGGCCAACGCCACCGTCCGTCCGCTGTCCGAGCCGGCGGGGACGCTGTTCTTCGGGCACCGGGCCAACGAGTGCACCTGGGTCGCCGAACCCGCCTCACCGCCGGCCTCAGAAGCCGATGTGCCTGCCGTTCCCGAGCCGATCCGGATCACTGCCCAAGAGGCCGGCCTCCTGCAGACCTTCCCGGCCGACTATCCCTGGGCCGGGAACAAGGGCCAGCAGTTCTCGCAGATCGGCAACGCCGTCCCGCCGCTGCTCGCCGGCCATCTCCTCGCCCCGCACCTCGGCGTCCGCCTCGACCCCGACGACTTCACTCTCGCCGCCTGATGCCCCACACTCCCGAACCCGACGAAGACCACGACCTCTACGCCAGCGCGCCGCCGCAGCCGGTGTTCCACGTCGAGCAGGCCCTTCTCGGAGCCCTCCTCCTCGATCCCCACCGCCTCGGTGACCTGACCGGCATCACCGCCGACTCGTTCTCCACCGCAGCGCACACGGCTCTGTTCGCCGCGATCAGCGCCCTGCCGCCGCCCGACCCGGACGAGCACGCGAAGAACGCCACGTGGCTCGATCTCGTGCTCACCACGGCACGCCAGCAGGCACGCGGGCTGACCGCCTCCGACCTTCACGCGCTCGTCCAGGTCTGTCCCTGGCCCCGCCACGCCCCGGCGTACGCGCGGATGGTCGAGGCCGAACATGCCCGCCGCCGCCTTGAGGCAGCCGCGGAACGCCTCGTGCACACCGTCCACGACGCCTCCCTCCCCCACCCCGTCCAGACGGTGCTCACCGAGGCCGACGCGCTCGCCACGGTCGTGGACGACATCGCAGCCCGCTTCCCGCCACGCGCAGGCGTCCTGCCCCGCACCGCGGCTCCGCCACCACCCGCAGCACCCGACTACCTGGAGGCAATCGAGGAAGAGCGGCTGCTGCTCGCGACCGCCACCGCCTACCCGGCCGGCATCGACGCCGTCCCCTGGCTGCTCCCCGGCGACCTCGTCGTGCCGCTGCACGCCGGCCTGTGGCAGTGCCTGAACGCCCTGGCCCGCCGCAAGGAGCCCGTCGACCCCGTCACCGTCCTGTGGGAAGCGCAGCAGCGCGGCCTGCTCGACGACGGAAGCGATCCTGGTGAGGTGCTGCGGATGCTGGCCGAACCGGCGGGATCCGTAGAACACTGGGGCGAGCGTGCCCTGCAGCGTTCCCTCCTGACCACCGCCGAGCACACCGGCCAGCGCATCACGGCGTTCGCCGGCGACCCGGCGAACACCCCCTTCCAGCTCGTCCTCGGCGCCCGACGCGCCCTCGCCGACATCGGCGCCGTCCGCACCCGCTGGCAGCACGCCACCACACCCCCCTGCTGCCCGCCTCCACCTCGGCGACCGGCGCCCACCACACGCGCCGGCCGACCAACCACCACGGCCGCGCACGCCACCCGCCCCGTGCGAGCAGCCCGATAGCACCCGCAAACGCTGGTGGCCGGACCCGAAGGCCCGGCCACCAGCAGAACAGACGAAACCCCCACATGACTCCCGCCATCGACGCCCACGTCCGCCTCGATACCCACCCCACCCACCCGAGCGCCGTCCAGGCCGTCCTGACCGGCAGCCAGGCTCACCTCGCCCTCATGGCCCTAGAGGCTGCCGAGTGGAGCGTCGCCGCCACCAACGTCCTGGTCCTGGCCCGCATCGATCACGAGGAGCCCCACTGGGCCAAGGACACAGCCGAGCGCCTGCGCGCCGAAGGCATCACCGTGGAGAGCACCCCTCGGCTCCAGGAGGCCATGAACGAGGAATGGACCTGGGCCAACTACCCGATGCCGTGGTACACCCGCAGCGAGATCCGCGAGGTCTCCAACCAGGCGCAGAAGATCCACGACAACATCCGCCACGGCCACCTCCTCATCCACGCCCACGCCCACGACGGCCACACCACCGTCGCCGTCGGCACATACCTTCACCGGAGCGGCAAGTCCGTCTACCTCCACGGCGAAAACCACCTGCGCCAGATCGCCGACACCTTCGACTCACCCGCAGAGGCACTGCTCGCCTTCGAGAAGGTCCACGCAGCCGCGATGCGCCCCGGCCCGGCGCCCCTGACCGACACCGAACGCGCCGCCATCGCAGCGCGCTCCGTCTTCGACGTCACCACGGCCAAGGCCCAACCTTCCCGCCCGGCGCTGGAGACAGTCCCCGTCTACCTGGCCGACACCGGCGACCACGATGCGCTCCTGGAGACGTTCATCGACTCTCACGGGAAATGGCAGAAATGGCAGACCTGGTCGGACGACACCACACACGCCATCCACGAGTCCCAGACCCTGCGCATCGAGCGCGTCCACGAAGCAGACCCCCGCGAGGCCGCCTGGACCGTGGCCGCCTACGAGACGCCCGTCTCCGACCGGATGTGGCACCTCACCGCCACCGGCACCACCCCCGCCCCCGTACTGGAGACCCTGCTCCACCACCTCGCCACAGGCGACGCATGGGACACCGCCATCGGAAGCCCCGTCACCGAGAAGACCGTCACCGCCGCCACCCAACCCCTCACCGACGCCGGCTGGGAGCACACCGTCGACGGACGCTGGATCCGGTGGACGAACCCCTCCCGGGACGCCGGCAGCCGGTTCGACGCATTCGCCGCCCACCAGCCGAACAGCACCCTCACCACCTGGACCCTCTGGTCCGGCCCCAGCATCGACCACCCCACCTGGACCGTCACGGCATCCCCGTACACCCCCAGCCCACTGCTGGCCGACATCTCCGAAACGCTCGCCCACGACACCGGCACCCGCCACACCCAGCCCGCAGGCCGCGCACGAAAGACCAGCCTCACCACCAGCCCGCCAGCCACTGCGCCCGTCGCGGCCAGTGCAGTCGGTACAGCGGCCAGCCGTTCACGCTGACCACCGACGCACGAGGGCGGGGCAACATAGCGCGGGATCGCCGGTTGGCCAAACCGGCGATCCCGCGCACCATAGACAGTCCACCGCCACGCCCTGCCCGCCCGTCGAAAGGCGCCCGCCCACGACCGCAGACACAGCACGAAGCACAGCCCGCCAGGAGACAGGCAGCGGCATCCGATCACGCCGCCGCGTAGCTCGCCCGGAACAGATCCTGCGCCCGCTCCACGTCCCGCACCGTACGGAGCTGCACCTCAAGATCACCCGTCCCGTGGTGCCCGAGACCCGACACGTCCCGGGTAAAGCCCGGAACCAGGTCGACGTCCTTCGGGTCGACCTTCAGGTAGACCAGCAACTTGCTCCGCTGCGGCGGACACAGGCAGGCGAAGTTCCGCAGCCGCTGGTACGCCCGGTAGGTCTTGCGGTCAACCCGGTTCACGCCGTCCCCGAGCCCGAGCAAAACCTCGTCGACCGCACCCGCCAGCTCCCCCATCGCCGCGCCCTCCACGCCGACCGCTGCCCGGGCAACCGCCTGCCGCCGTGCCCGGCGGGCCACCGGCATGCCACCGCTCACGGAAGCCACGGTCTCAAGCCCGAGCAGGCCGTCGCCGAAGAGCCGGTAGCGGACCAGGTCGATCGACCGCCGGTGCTCACGCACGGCATGCACGTCATAGCGGGTGAAGTCGCCAGCGATGCAGATCAGGCGCGGGCCGCTCCACAGGACCTGGGACGCGGCCGTCACCCCGAGCCGGTCACGGACCGCACGCTCGAACTCGGCCCGATGGTCCATCAGCCACGCCAGGTAGAACAGGCCCTGGTTAATGACGCCGGCATCCGTGCCGCGCTTGTACTCCACCACCACCGGCGAGCCGTTCTCGTCCAGCCCGAGCGAATCGATCCGGCCCCCGTGCACCGGCCCGGTGCCGTACTCGCTCGCCAGGAACCGGACACCCAGCAGCGTCTCCATGTGCGCCTCGACGAGACCCTGCACATCGGCCTCGACCTCGGCAAGACGCGGCATGACCTCGGTCACGCCGCCATTCGTCGCGTCCGTGCGGAACAGCTTCAGGCCCGACACCTTCCCCTCCTCGGCTCAGTGATCACCAACGCCAAGAAGGTGCGGGATTGTTTCCGCGAGAAGCCCCGGAGACGTGAAGGTGCTGTGAGAAGGTACGTACAGCCCGGCCGGAGAGCGCCCACGTCCCCCGGCCACCAGGAATCAGCGATTCCCCCATGCGTCCCCCGCGTCCCGGGGGACAGCACCGAGAGGCTGCGTTTACCCAGGTCAGCCCCCGTAGCTCAGTGGATAGAGCAGGCGCCTTCTAAGCGCCTGGCCTGTCTTGGCTACTCAACACGCCTGCCAGGTCGCGGACACCTCGCGCACCACTGTCGTTGAAGGCATCAACTCGTTCATCCGCCGACGCATCTCCTGCTCGACGTGCCCGTCGTAGACACCGGCGTGCGCGGCCCGTCCTCGGCAGCCCGGCTCACCAACAGCCTTCCCTCACCCACCACACGAATCCGGGGCGCGACCTGGACAGCGCAGCCACCTCGGCCCCGCCTCCAAGTTCCGACGACGACCGGCACTTGATCTCCCATGTCAGACGCCTGTGTGAGGATGCGGTCACACGGGAGGTACGCAGAGTGGCAATCGATTGGGACCGTATCGGGCAAGTGGCCTTCGACCGGCATGTGGAGGCACTCCTGCACCGCATGTACGACGGCAGGGTGATCGCCGTCAACGGGCGTGGTGGCGACGAGGGCATCGACGTCCGGGTCAGCACCGAGGACGGGCTACGGATCTTCCAGCTGAAGTATCACCCTGACGGCTTTCCCGGCTCCTATCGAGGACGCCGCACCGCGATCAAGAAGTCGTTCCAGCGTGCGATGCAGCACGATCCGGTGAAATGGACTCTGGTGGTCCCCACAACGCTCACCCCGTCGGAGCGCGCCTTCGTCGACAAACTCTCCGTCGGCCGGACGGTGAAAGTGACCGTCATGGATCGACCAGCACTCGACAACGGCTTCGCCTCCCACCCGTGCCTGGAGGCCACCTTCACTCGCGACCAAGCACGAGAGGCAGCCAAGGATTTCGGGCGTGAACAAGCACTTCTCGTCGATGGAGACGACCTGATCCAACGCGTCCGAGCCCTCGGCAGCCGAGCCGACAACATCGACCCCGACTGGACGTGGGACTTCCAGCGGCGAGGCGACACCGTCATCCAGACCCTGCGCCCGCAGCACACGCTCGCCCATGAGGTCAGCCCCGTCAGACTGACTCTGACCACACGCCCCGAAGCCATGGACGCAGGAATGACCGCCGCCTTCACCCGGACCCTGGGCTACGGGATCGCCGAGAAGGTCGAACTGCCTCCCGAGGCAGTGGCCAGCCTGACAATCGACGGCCCGGAGTGGCTGTCGAAGACCGTCAGCAACGTCCGAGTGATTTGGCAACCCGTTCCTTACGCCGCACCATCCGACGCCACCGCCGCGGCCGAGGTCGAATTCCTGAACTCCGAAGGGGTGACGACCGGGCGCTACGCCGGACGCCTGATCACACAGCGCTCCGGTGAGCTGGGAGCCTCCCTGGAAGCCGAAATCCACGGCGCCCGCCTGCAGATGCTCGTCCCGTTCGACAAACGCGTCGACGGAACGATCCGCTACTCCTTCGATCTCAACGGCCGAGAGCCGGCCGAGGCGATGAAGGTACTTCGGCTGCATCAACGAATCCTGAAAGGCGGGGCGTTCTGCATCACAGTCAAAGGCACCAGGGTCGGCTCCGGGAGACTGTCCGCCACAGGCACCCACGAGGACAACACCGAAGTTGAAAAGTTGTTGTCCTACCTCTCGGACTTGGACGTTGTGCAGCACCACTGCGAGTCGTACTTCCCCGCGCCCCTGACCTACAGCGGCGAGGAGCGCATCGACCTGCGGATCGCACGCCTGCTCATTGAGGGCCGCTGCGTGGCCTACCGATCGGCACGCACTGTCACCATCACCCTCAACGGACTCGACTCCCCAGCCCTCCGGACCGTCCTCGGCCCTCAGGCCCAGTGCCTGCGCTTCGGCCCATCCGGCTTCGAAGTCACCGTTGGCGACCACACCTTGGACATCGGCCCCGTCCATCTGTTCCACGCCCAAGTCACCGCCGAAAACGGTCGACAGGCCATCGCAGCGCTTAAAACAGGAAACGGGGCAGGTACCGAAGTCATCTTTCGCCCACAGGACGGCGAGCACTTCCGTCTCTATCTCATCGACGCCCCCGACGACTCCCGTCCCCTGGTCCCCGTCCCGCTCGGCCTGCCCGGCTACACCGACCCCCGCTGACGACTCCGCGTCACGGCACCCTTACGGGACTCTCTGTAGAGTCGCTCTGCCCGGTATGACCCGCTCCGCCGCCAACAGGGCCCGAAACGGTTGCGAGCGCGGTCTCACGGTACGGACAGTGCCCTCCGGGGCGAAGGAATGGATGACACTGACGTGCCATGTGCTGGTACCTGCGACACGAGAGGCAACCACTCGGCCACCGGGTGCAGATCATCGTGGAGTCCGCGCCGCTTGAAGGTTCCTGCGGCGGAGTCCGTCCATCCCGCAGTGTCGTTTCGCAATTAGGTCGCCCCGGAGGGTGCTGTCGAGAAATTGTCAATACTTGTGGCTGGCTCATCAACAACGGTAGGTGGCGAGTGACGAGGCATACTGTCCGTCGTGACGACGTATGACCGCATCGGTGCGACCTACAATCACACGCGACGACCCGACCACCGGATCGGTGTCAAGATCCACGAGGCGCTCGGCGATGCTGGCACTGTCATCAACGTCGGTGCTGGTACCGGCTCCTACGAACCACCGCAAACGGTGCTGGCGGTTGAACCCAGTGCGGTGATGATCGCCCAACGTCCCGCCGGATCTGCGCAGGCCCTGCAGGCATCCGCAGAGTCGATCCCCATCGCCGACGACTCGGCCGACGCGGCGATGGCCCTGCTGACCGTGCACCACTGGACGAACCTGGAAGCCGGCATCGGGGAACTCCTTCGGATCGCGCGGCAGCGCGTCGTCATCTTCACGTGGGACCAGGCCATCTTCCGCAGGTTCTGGCTGCTGGACGAGTACCTGCCGGAGGCAGCTGCGGTCGTCGACACACGGGCGGTCCTGATCGACCGGCTGGTTGCGCTGCTGGGAGGCGCCCGCATCGAGACGGTCCTGATCCCGCACGACTGCATCGACGGGTTCGGTGCTGCATTCTGGCGCCGACCTGAGGCATACCTCGATCCGGGAGTTCGAGCAGGCATCTCGATGCTTGCCCAAACCGGCGAAGAGGTCCTCCGCCCGGGCCTGACCCGGCTGTCCAGCGAGCTGTCTTCCGGCCTGTGGCACGAACGGCATGCTGACCTGCTCGACCGCGAAACATTGGACGTCGGCTACCGACTTCTCGTAGCGGACCTTTAGGAACAGGCGGACGACCGACTCCCCATTCAGGCAGATTTCATGCCTTCTGCGGTGGGACTTGGTTATGCCGCGAGGGTCTCGGCTCGTTCGACGAGTTGGCCGCGTTCGAAGCGGGCCCCAGCGCGGACGAGAGCGACGAGCTGGGGTGCGTTCACGGCCCGCCATCGGGCCTGGGCGGACTCGATGAGCTTGAAGACCATGGCCAGCGCGGCCGCCCGAGAGCCGGCGCCTTTGGTGACCTTGGTCCGCAGTCGCACGGTGGCGAAGGTCGACTCGATGGGGTTGGTGGTCCGCAGGTGGATCCAGTGCTCGGCGGGAAAGTCGAAGAACGCCAGCAACTCGTCCTCGTCGTCCGTGATCCGCTTGACGACCTTGGGGTACTTCGCCCCGTAGACCCGCTCGAAATCGCGGACGGCCCTGACTGCGTGCTCCTTGTCCTCAGCGTTGTAGATCTCCTGGATCGCACGCTTGGCCGCGGGCTGGGCAGATTTCGGCAGCGCGTCGAGCGCATTTGCGGTTTTGTGAACCCAGCACCGCTGGTGGCGGGTGTCGGGGAACACCTCGTTCAGTGCGTTCCAGAAGCCGAGCGCACCGTCGCCGACGGCCAGGACCGGAGCGCGCATGCCCCGGCGGGCACAGTCCCGCAGCAGCCCCGCCCATGCCTCGGAGGATTCGCGGTAGCCATCCGCCATCGCGATCAGCTCCTTCGTGCCGTCCGCGCGCACGCCCATCAGCACCAGCACCGCGGCCTTCGCCTCCTCCAGGCGTATCCGCAGGTGCACGCCGTCCGCCCACACGTAGACGTAGTCCGTGGCGGACAGGTCTCGGTCCTGGAAGGCGGTGTGGTCGGCCTGCCACTGTGTAGTCAGGCGGGTCACCGTCGCGGGCGAGAGACCGGCTGACGAGCCGAGGAACTGCTCAAGAGCGGGCAGGAAGTCCCCCGACGACAGGCCGTGCAGACACCTCACGCGGCTAAGTGTCAAGCTGCGGTGGCAAGTTGGGTTGGGAACGCGGTCTGTTCGTCGAACAGTTCGTGTTTCTGGAGGCAGTGG
>NZ_JBEZKI010000076.1:0-8949 GCF_040651615.1 Streptomyces sp. NPDC048417
TCCATCAGTTCGTGACGTAGATCCACTTCGCTCTCCTTGATCGTGATGACCAACACCGCGATCAACGAGGAGAAGAGGTGCAGATAACTGTGCACAGCCGGCGGGCGGCGTCTGGCCACATGCCGCGCTTTTCAACGAGACCGAGCAGTCCGCCTTCGGCGTGCAGGACATGGAAGACCAAGCCGTACCGTTCCGCCTGACGCTGGGCGAGTTCGCGGACGCCCGGCCACTCGGACTCCTCACCCAGATCGATTTGGATGACGACGACCTTGTCGAGGCAGCCCGCCTTCTTGGCCCAGGTCACGATGCGGTGGAGCTGGACGACTGAGTCCTTGCCGGCGCTTCTTCCGCCAGTTCGTTGCGCCTCTTCATCTCTCGCTGGAGCGGACTCTTGCAGGTAGGAGATCTATGCGCGCAAGTCACCGAACAACAGCCGTGTTGCCCCAGCTGGGGGGATTCATCGGCCGATCAAGGTCCAGTAAATACGTGTTGGCGGACAATACGACCAGTCGGGCATGGTTGGTTCGTGACAACGATCGCTGACCCCTCGTGGGCCATTCAGCAGCTCGACAGTTTCATCGCCCTCACCGGCCTCGTGCCGCTCGCCAGCGGTCGGCCGGGGCGGCAGCACCGCGGTTCGAAGGACGAACTCACCGCCCAGGCCGCCGTCGTCGAGCGTATTTTCCTCTGCGCAGCGTCGAGCCGCAGACGGCTGAGGGCCAGTTCCGTCGCATCACGCAGGGCGGGCGCCGGCTGACGGCTTATCACTTCGATTACGTGTCCCCGGAGGACACCGAGACACAAGTGGAGCGACTGTCTTTCTCGGTGACACCGCACTCTCGTCCTCCGACCAACATCCACGTTCTGATAGGTCGCAATGGCGTGGGCAAGACAACGCTGCTGAGCAACATCGGCGCGGCAGTGGTGAACCCGAGCGGGGAGTCCGGCGACGCTGGTGAGATCGTCTGGGCCGGTGATGGGGGTGGATCGTTTACGAACGTCGTATCCGTCACGTTCAGCGCTTTCGACCCCGCTCATGAGGGCGTCGAGACGGGGACAGGGGACGACGAGGACCGCCCGAAGGTCAAGAAGGGGTGGGATGAGGACAAAGATGTTCCCGGCGAGCAGCTGCCCGCTGATCCGGTCGAAGCAGCCGTGTCGTACACGTATGTGGGACTGGCCAAGGTCGATGTCTTCGGGCGCCCCACCAGGGAGCGCAAGTCGTACGACGACCTGAGCACTGAGTTCGTCAAGAGTGTCAAGGAGGTCAAGGCTGCCGGGCGGATCGGTCGGTGGATAGATGCCCTGGACACGCTGAGCAGCGACCCGTACTTCTGCGACTCCCCCATCCATGGGTTCGCCCGCTCGGTGCAGCGGCGCACGTATTTTCTTGAGCAGGACGAGCGAGATGCTCGCTTGTTCTTCACTCGCCTCAGCTCAGGGCACGCGATCGTCTTGTTGACCGTCACACGGCTGGTGGAGACCGTGGCGGAGCAGTCCCTCGTGCTCCTGGACGAGCCCGAAGCCCACCTGCATCCACCATTGCTCGCGTCGTTCATCAGGGCTCTGTCGGATCTGCTGACCGACCGCAACGGCGTCGCTTTGATCGGTACCCACTCCCCCGTGGTGCTGCAGGAAGTTCCTCGTTCCTGCGTGTGGAAAGTCAGCGGCTGGGACCGCCACCCGCCGGTGCGCCCCTCTCTGGAGACTTACGGGGAGAACGTTGGGGTGCTCACTCACGAGATCTTCGGTCTGGAGGTCAGAGAGTCTGGATTCCACGCCGAGATCGCCAAGGCCGTTGACGAGTTGGGATCCTACGATCAGGTCCTGGACCGCTTCCGGGGACAGTTCGGCGGGGAGGCGAAGGGACTGGTCCGGATCCTCCTGGCGTACCGGGCCGTGGACGGGCGCCGCTGATGTGGCCCCTCGACCCGCCGGCCCTTCGGACCCGGGAGAGCTACGACACGTGCGTGCGCGGTACCAGGGATCAGCAGCGGCGCAGCCTGCTGGAAGCCGCGGGTGACAGCGTGGAGGCTGCAGGCGAGCGATTCCGGCAAGCTGCTCGGCAAGGCCGGATGCATGAGCTGAGCAGTGCTGAGTTCACCGTGCCGGGCATCTCGGCAGGCAACGTCGTGCGGTGGGTCTATGAGTACGGCATGGTCACGAACCAGGACGGACGCGCCATCTACAACCGGATCAAAACTGCTCCCCTGGACGAGAGATGCCCCCTGTGCGGCCATGGTGTGGTCAGCACGCTGGATCACTTCCTGCCCAAGAGAATGTTCCCCGCACTGTGCGTAGATCCGCTGAACCTGGTGCCAGCCTGCCGTGACTGCAACCATGCCAAGGGAGAAGGGCTGCCTTCCGGAGCCGAAACCACCCCGCTGCATCCGTACCTGGACCGTGTCGACGACGACTCCTGGCTGGAAGCGAGGGTCGCGGACAGTAGCCCGATCTGGCTCGACTTCTTCGTCAGCCCTCCACCCGCCTGGGAGCAAGTCCTCGTCGACCGGGCCCGCCACCATTTCGCACTCTTCGGGTTGGCCCGGCTCTTCGCAGTTCAGGCCAACCGCATCGTGAGCAACATCCGCCGGCAGCTCACCGAGATGCTGGACACGGGCGGCGAGGACATGGTCCGGGCGTACCTGTCAGCCGAAGCCGATTCGCGTCTCGCTCACCAGCTCAACGGATGGGAAGGGGTGACCTATCGGGCCCTGGCTCGTGACGACGCCTTCTGTAACGGCGCCTTCATTTCATGACCCATTGACATCAGCCCGAGGCTCCCGCCCGTGACTTACGTGGCTCACCCAGCGTTCGCGGTCAGCGGCGGGTGACGGTGTAGCCGGCGTCGTTGACCGCCGTGGTCCACACGGTGCGGTCGAACCACTTGGTGATGTCTGGCTGCATCTCGGTGAGGGTGCGCATGCGGGCCTGCCAGTCGTGGCCGGTGGGGCCGCGGCTGCCGTCGCATCCCTCGCAGCCGTCTTCGCCGTGGAGGTGGCCGGCCATCCATGCGTTGACGGCGACGTTGAGGATGACGGCGTACAGGTCGCCGCCGGATTGGGCCAGGGCATCCGGCACGCCGGCGAGGATCAGTGCCAGCTCGGGGTTGACCTGCGGCGGCAGGGGTGCTTGCCCGACCCCTCCGTCGGGGCTGCTGGCTTCGAATTCCCGCACGCTCTGGGCGAGGCTGTCGGCGAGTACGGAGGCGTCGAAGTAGCGCCAGGCTGATCTCACCTGGATGCCGAGCTGGGTGGCCACCGCCTGCACGTTGCGCTCGATGATGTCCTCGACCGTCGCGGGAGCGAGGGTCACACCCCGGCGGGCCAGTTCGGCGAGGGTTTCGGCGACGGCTTCTTTGAACGCTTTGGTGTTCCGCACCACCGCATCGTAGGGGCGCGGGACTTGCCCGGGAGGCCGTGCGGTGGAGTTCGCGGAGCGCGGGTGGTTCAGGGTGAGGGGGCCAGGGAGGCCGGGAAGACGGCGTCGGGTCCGAAGCGGGCGCGGGCGGTGTCGGCCGCCTTCTCGAGCTGGCGTGATTTGTCATCGCTCGCATCGAGGAGGAGTTGCTGGTGTGCGTCGGCTGCGGGGCGCAGTCCGGAGGCGCGAAGGGTGATGGTTCGGACGCGTGCGCGCTGAAGGGCGAGGTGGTCGTAGATGCGGTAGGCGGCCTGGGTGAGGGCGGCGGAGTGGTTGGTGGCTTCGGGCAGGGTGCGTGTGCGGGTGGTGTGGGAGCGGTCGGCGTAGCGGATGTCGAGGGTGAGGGTGCCGGCGGCGTCGCGGGTGTGGCGGAGGTCGGCGCCGAGTTGTTCGGCCAGGGCGAGGAGGGCGCGGCGGTGTTGTCCGGGGTCGAGTTCGTCGTGCGGGAAGTCGTGGCGGGCGGTGCGGGAGGCGGGGGCGGCTCCGGGGGTGACGGGGCGGAGGTCGTGGCCGCGGGCTCGGTCGGCGATCTCCCGGCCGGTGGTCTTGCCGAGTAGTCGCTGCAGGGTGAGCAGTGGGGTGTTGGCGAGGGCTCCGATGGTGTGCATGGCCTCTCGAAGGGCCTTCTCGGCAGTGGGTGAGAGACCGGGCCGGGTTGAGGCGGTCATGTTTCTCCCGCCTTGGTGATCGCGCTCTCGACGTCGCGGATCTGCTGGTCGATCAGGGCTCTGCGGTTCGCCGGTAGTGCGGGGAGGCTCCGCAGTTTGGTAAGGGAGGCGTACTCGGCCTGCCAGATGGGCAGGTGCTCCGGGGCGATGATGCTGTTGCCGCAGCGTGCGGGCTGGCAGCGGTCGATGAGTGGCCCTCGGTGCCCTGGGGGCACGATGGCGCCTTCGAGGCACTTCGCGCCGGCGGGATTGTTCTCGTCCAGGGTGCAGTGGTTGAGCTTTCCGAACCGGATCGATAGGTGCGTGCGTTTGAGCAGGCCGTGTTCGACGCGAATGTCCCCTCGCGGGGCCTTTCCACTCGCTCGGAGGGCTTCGGCCTTCTCTCGGACGGCAGCGAAGGCCGAACGCATCTGGTCAGCGCCGGGCCCGAAGCCGGTAGCCTCGCCGCGGCTGTCGGCGTCGAAAAGGTCCCTCAGGCGTTGGAACCGACGTTCGGCGATGGCGGTGGTGAGGAGGCGGGCCCAGGAGGGGTCGTGATCCATGTAGCCCTGGGTCCAGCGATTGGCCAGCGCTCGGGTGGCTGCGTGTTTGAGCTGCATGCCGACGGCGATTTCTGATCCGGGGTAGTCGCGGGTGAGCATGGCCATGGTCCGGCGGAACATGTGCGGGGTGACCTTGCTGGGAGGGATCTCGGCAAGGCCGGTGATTCTCCGGTGACGGTTGACGTGCTTGATGAAGCACCTGATGGCGGTCTGGCTGGTGAAGCCGCTGCCGTGGAAGCGCGGGGTGACCGCCGCGAAGGCGAGGGTGTCGCTCATCGACAGGCGCATGGCGGTTTCGATGGCCTGGGCAACCGGTGCGATGATCCACCAGTGGGCGGTGGGCCGGTCGGGATCGAGTTTGCGTTTGACCGACTTCACTGCCGGGGTGCCGAAGTACTCGGTGAGGGCTTCCTTGGTGATCTCGCGGATTACTGGCGGGAGGGGGTTATTCCGACTGTGCGCTATTCACCGTTCCCGGACACGGCCCGTCCCTGCCCGGGAGGTGTCAGGTCAGCGTTCTTTCGATCCTGTGCAGATAGCTGAAGTCGTGGTCATCACGGAAGCTGGTCAAGGGACGGATCTCCCGAGTGGCTACGTTCAGGGCGTAGCCACCAACCGCTCCCAAAACCCAAGTGAGACCGGGCTCGACGACGCTCCCCGCGGCGGCGGCCAGGGCAATGGTCACCGTGACTGACCGCGTCACCCATGCCATCCGGCTGCTCTTGGCTGCTCCACGGTAATCCTGGACAGACTGCTCGATCTCGCGGCGGAGTTGGGCCAGGACGTCGGAAGGGTGTTCGTAATCACGGCGGAGATCACCAAGCAGACGATGGAGGGCCCGCATCAGTCGCTGCCGTTCGTCAGCGTGGCGGTCTCTGAAAGCAAGGACGGCGCTGGCCGGGGTGCCGGGGGCGGGAAGCAGGCGACCGATCTCCACCTCCCAGGAAGGGACACGGTTCTCGATGGGGCCGCGCAGAGCGCGGGTGTGCGCCTGCGTGTGATCGGTGTACGGGGAGAACTCGATTCTAGTGGCGAGGTCGCGGGCCAGGGTACCGATGACCAACAGCTGCGCCTCCTTCGGGAGAGCGAGGCACCAGTAGTCCTCCTCCCATCGCTCGGCCAAGCCGAGAGAGAGGAGTTCCTGCCCCAGCCAGCCGCTGACCTTGCCCTGGTAAAGAAATGCATCCGGTGGGGACGGAAGCCGGGGCCGGTCGGAACTTGCAGCCATCCGCCGTAATTCCTGCCGCAGAACCTGGGCGGCCGGACTCTCGCTGAAAAGGGTGCAGCCCGACCAGGCCCCAGAGCGCTCACCCTCACCCGCCGCGAGGGCGCCCTCATCGAAGGCCAGGGGGAAGTACAGGTCCCGATCCCGCAGCTCCTTCAGCTGCTCGGGCACGGCGACGTCGTACACCTCTGGACTCCGCGGCACGATAGTCGCGATGCCGTCCCAATAGAGCAGTGCCTGGTGCAGGATCTCCGTCGGCGGCTTCACCAACGGGTAGTACAGCATTACAGCCATCACGCCTCCTTGCCCCGAACTCCCGCCCGCTGGCGGCAGTTCACGCTAACGGAGCGCGCCCAGGCGGGGTGCAGTCACGGCCAAGACCAGGCACCCCTCGAATCGAGCGGGTCCGGTCGTTGACCTTGTCGCGGCGGCGCGCATCCCAGCCGTCGTCCATATTGCGGGAGCGGCCCGGCTTATTTCCTTCCCTCTCGCCTCTCAGCCTCGTCCTCGGCGGGCTGCGAGGTATTCGGCCCAGTCACGTCTGGCGTAGGCGACCCAGCGGAGCGCGGTGTGGCGGTGCATCCCGGTCACGTCGGCGAGGATCGGGCTGGGTAGATCAGCAGCGAGAGTGGCCAGCGCGGCGTTGCGCGCGGTGCGGACCGGGATGCCGTGCCGGCTGAGCTTCTTTGTCATGCCGTGTGTCGAGATCGGCTTGCCCGGGACCATGCCCGGGAAAAGCCACCGAGGGCCGGGGTGAACTCGCGAGAGTTGTGGCCGTAGCTGAGGCTGTTCGGCGAGGTGGCGAAGGAGCTGGGCGAGCCGTGGAGGCAGCAGGACGGGGTGGCGGCCTAGGACGAGGTGGGTGCCCTTGTCGCTGAGCTTGAGGTGCTCGGGCGTCAGATGACAGAGGCGTTCGGTGGACGGACCGAACAGCAGGGTGATCGCGCCGGCGGCCCGGACGTCCGCAGGCAGGGCATCGTCGGTCAGGCAACGTTGGAGGAGCGGCCACCGATCGTCCTCGTCGAGCAGGTTCTGGGGTTCCTGCCTCGGGATGGAGGGGACCGTGAGTTCGCAGGTGAGCCGGCGGCTCGTGGTCCATTTCAGGAAGTAGCGGATGAGGTAGCGGCGTTGGCTGGTGGCTCCGGCGATCCAGTCGTCGATGTGCTCCTGCGCGAGCTTGTCGAGGCGCAGGCCGCGTTGGTCTATCCAGGACAAGAAGTCCAGGGCGACGCTGACGCGGCGTCGCAGGTCGCGGTCGGAGGAGGCGGGATGGCGGCGGATGGCGGCCCGCTGGCGTGCTCGCCGGAGTAGAAACCAGTGCAGGAACGGGCGGGCGAGGTTGCCGTGCGCGGCTGACTTGTCCGCGAGCTCGTGCTCCAGCCAGCCGGGAATGCGTTCGAGGTCCTCGTTGCGTTCTTCCAAGATACCTGTGTGGACCAGGAGTTGACGGACGTAGCGCTGGTTCCGGCTGGGCGGGAGCTCGTCCAACAACTCATGGCTGAGCGTGTGGCCTTCGGCCGTGAGCTGGGCGAGGAGCTCGGTGTTCGGGCTCTCCTTGAGCCACTGGATGGCGGGAAACGGTGAGGGTGCGTCCGCCAGCGCGGTCGCGAGCGGTTGCAGCTGTGGGGTGACCGTGCCGCCCGGCCCGGCCAGCAGGGCGTTGACCCGCTCGGCGAGGACGCAGTGAGCGCATCGGCCGCGGCTGTGGGGATTGCCGGCCCGGCCGCAGCAGCATCAGCACGGAGTACGCGTACGACCGCATCGTCTTGGCGTCCTTGCGTTCCAGCGCCAGCGACCGGAACCACGACGACACCGGCTCGACCGGGCGCATCGCCGCATCCAGCAGGATCGGCGTACCCGAAGGCACCAGACGCCGGGCGAACAGAGCTGACAGCTCTGCGTGACTCAATCCAGCGACCTGGCCGACCTTCCAAACCTTCCGCTGGTCGGTGAAGAACAGCTGCACGTGACCCCACAGGTATGCGTCACCACTCTGGCAACGTGCAGTCTTTCGGCGCCGGTCAGAGGTGTGCTGGGAGATGCCGCGATGTCACTCGGATGAGACAACTTCAAGTGTCTGGAGAACCGTCCCATTTCGGTTCGAGGGCCCAGCCCGGGGACTCGGGCACGTCGGTTACTGCGCGGGCCAGAGCGAGCGGGGCAGGCAGAACGAAGGGCGGCACCAGGACGACCTCCTGCGGGGCTTTCAGCGTAGGTCTGCGGCTCGCCAGGGACATCCCCAGAGCCTCGGGACCGTACCCAGGCGCCGACGCCGCGGGCCGCGCCGTTACAGCACGCGCAGGACGCCGACGACCTTGCCGAGGATGCGTGCGTCGTCGCCGGGGATCGGGTCGTACGCCGGGTTGCGTGGCATGAGCCACACCTGTCCGTCCTGCCGGCGCAGCACCTTCACCGTGGCCGCGTCGTCCAGGAGCGCGGCGACGATGTCGCCGTGGTCGGCGCTGTCCTGGCATTTGACGGTGACGATGTCGCCGTCGCAGATCGCCGCGTCGATCATGGAGTCGCCGGAGACGGTCAGGGCGAAGACGTCGCCGTCGCCAACCATCTGCCGGGGCAGCACGAAGACGTCCTCGAACGTCTCCTCGGCGAGCAGCGGGGCGCCGGCGGCGATCGTCCCGACGAGCGGGACCTGGACGGCCGTGTCGCCTCTGCTGCTCAGCTCGGGCGCCCAGGAAGTCCGGACCCGGTAGGCGCGCGGGGTGCGCGGGTCGCGGTAGAGGACGCCCTTGTGCTCCAGCGCCGTCAGCTGGTGGGCGACCGAGGAGGTGCTGGCGAGTCGGACGGCCTGGCCGATCTCCCGCATCGACGGCGGGTAGCCCTGCCGGGCGACCGTCTCCGTGATGTAGCGGACGATCGCCGCTTGGCGGTCCGTCAGCTCCCCCTCGGCGGTCCGCGGCCCCGGAGGCCGGCCTCGGCGAGGGGTTGTGCTGTCATCCATGCTGGCACCTCCGTATCTGCACAAGATCCGCTGGCGCGACCTTAGACGATGTCCTATGTGGTGATCGCTCGTTGGTCTGTTCATGGGGCGGGGTACGTGGAGTTGGATTGTTCCGGACGGCTTGTGGGAGCTCGC
>NZ_JBEZKI010000077.1:0-7548 GCF_040651615.1 Streptomyces sp. NPDC048417
GCGGCATCCTGCGCCGGCCAGCCTGGCCGCTCCGCCTGGGCCGCAGCCAGGACCTCGCTGGCCTGCGCATGGACACCACCGAACTCACCTGCGAGGAGGGGGTGCAGCGCGGTGCGGTGGTTGAGGAGGCACCCGGCCTGGGCGGTACCGCGCTGCGTCTGCCCACCGCGATCCGCCTGGACCGCACCCGCACCATCTGGGGCACCTACCGCCACGACCCCAGCGGCACCACGACGAACACGGTTCCCGGCAGCTACCGCACCCCCACGGGGCAGGCGGTCAGCCTGCTCCCGCCCACGCATCCCGCCACCGCGGAGGCCTAGCACTACATGGCGCCACCCACACCACCGCCGTCTAAGCCGCCGACAAGGGCGCCGGCAGACCAGCCGGCTCCAGCAGACGCGTGTGTACTGCACGCGGTCCTGGCCAAGAGCGCCCAGTACGGGCGGCGGCCCGAACGGCTGACCGCCCACCTGCGCGCGGCCCTGGAAGCAGCCGACCTGGTGGCCCGGCGCACCGGACGGATAGCCACGGCCGCCGGCATCCTGCCCGGATTCTGGGACGCGGTGTGCCTGGCCGATCTGCTGCACGACGCGGGCAAGATCCCACCCGGCTTCCAGCAGATGCTCACCGGCGGCCCCGTCTGGGGCGAACGGCACGAGGTACTCTCCTTGGCCTTCACCCCCCTGATAGCGGATGCGGAGCTGCGCGCCTGGGTGGCGGCCGGAATCGCCACCCATCACCGGCCGCTGACGAACTCCCCCCGCTCACTTGCCGCCCTGTACGGCACGGCGCCGCTTGCCGAGTGGCGGACCCGGTTCGCGCCGCTCGACCAAGCCATGGCCGACGAGCTCGCCGCATGGCTGTACCAGACCGCCGATGTGGCCGGACTGCCCGTCAAGTCGCTGCCGGCCGGCAGCGACTGGATCGCCCAAGCACACACGGAGCTCGGCGCGCTGCTGGACCGCTTCGAATACGGGACCGACAAGGATGAGGGCCTCGTGGCGGTGCTGCTGCAGGGCGCCGTCACGATGGCGGATCATCTGTCCTCCGCCCATGCCCGGCCCCATCTCGTGCAGCCCATGGGCCCGGCTTTCGCCGCCCGGCTGGAAAACACGATCAAGGCCAAAGGGTACACCCTGCGCCCACACCAGCAGCGCGCCGCCGCAATCGACGGCCACCTGCTGCTGCGCTCGCGCACCGGCAGCGGCAAGACCGAGGCCTCCTGGCTGTGGGCCTGCCGGCAGACCGCCACCATGCAGACGGCCGGTCAGGGGGTGCCGCGCGTCTTCTACACCCTGCCCTACCTGGCGTCGATCAACGCCAACGCCGACCGCACCGCCCGGGAACTCGGAGCACCGGAACTGGTCGGTGTGGCACACGGTCGGGCGGCCGCCTACCACCTGGCAAACGCCGCCTGCCCCGAGGACGGTGACGAGAAGCGGGTGAGTGCCGCGCGCAAGGCCGTTGCCCGGCAGGCCGCCACCCGCCTGTTCACCGAAACCGTCAGGATCACCACCCCGTACCAGCTGCTGCGCGCCGCCCTCGTCGGCCCCGCCCACGCCTCACTGCTCGTGGACGCGGCGAACTCGGTGTTCATCATGGACGAGCTGCACGCCTACGACACCAAACGCCTCGGCTACATCCTGGCCATGATGGGCCTGCTCGAACACCTCGGCGGCCGCTTCGCCATCCTCTCCGCGACCCTGCCCGACGCCCTCGCCGACCTGATCACCGACACCCTCACCCAGACCGTCACCCGCACCGACGACGCCGACAGCCACCCACCGGCAAGACACCGCATCCGCACCCGCCCCCACCACCTCACCGACCCCGCCGCCGTCACCGAAATCACCGACCGTCTGCATCGGGGCGAGTCCGTCCTGGTCATCGCCAACAACATCCGCCAGGCCCAGCAGCTCTACGACCAGCTCGCCCCCAAGGCGCGCGCCCTGCACGGGCCGGAGGCGGCGACCATGCTGCACTCCCGCTACAAGCGCCGCGACCGCGCCCGCCTCGAGCAGCACATCACCGCCCGGTACAGCACCGACCGCACGCGCGCAGGCCGGCGGCTACCTGGCCTGGTCGTCTCCACGCAGGTCCTCGAGGTCTCCATGGACGTCGACTTCGACGTGCTGTTCACCGCCGCCGCCGACCTCGAAGCCCTCGCCCAACGCTTCGGCCGGGCCAACCGCATCGCCGCCAGACCCCCAGCCGACGTGATCGTGCACTCAGCCCGGTACAGCCCGCGCAACAACGCCCTCGGGCAGTGGTTCGCCGACGGCATCTACCCCCAAGCCCCCACCCAGGCCGCCTGGCGCATCCTCACCGCCCACGACGCACAACCCATCGACGAAAACGAGATCACCGAATGGCTCAACACCATCTACGCCACCCCCTGGGGCACCACCTGGCGGGAGGAAGTCCTCCACCACCGGGATCAGTTCGCAGCCACGTTCCTCAACTTCACCCACCCCTACGACGACCGCACCGACCTCGCCCAACGATTCGACGAACTCTTCGACGGAACCGAAGCCATCCTCATCGACGACCGCACCGCGTATGCCGCCGCACTCGACCAAGCCGACGGCCGCCCCGGCCGGCTCCTCGCCGACGACTACCTCATCCCCCTCCCCGCCAGCACCGCCCCACGAGCCCACTACGACAAAGACCTCAAGGTCCACGTCATCGACGGCCAGTACACCAGCGAACACGGGCTGAAAGCCGTAAGAGACCCCGGCACCACCTACCGGCCCACAGAAACCGCCTGACCCGACGCCATCACTCATCAGCCCTGAAGGATCACAACGTCGCCACGCCATCCTCGAAGCGCAGCGGGCCTCGATTCATCATCAGCCCAGAAGGGTTCGCAATACGTCCGTCGCGGCGTCTGTCGCAAACGCCCATAGGCCGTCATCAGCGCAAAAGGGCTCGTAACCCGACCGGCAGAACGGGGATGCCGCGCGCGTTGATGTCGTCATCAGCCCAGCAAGGTTCGCAAAGTGTCACAGTACATGCCGACCCGGTGGGTGGGCAGCATGTCATGAGCGCAGGAGGGATCGCAACATGTGGTGCGCCTCGGTGCTGTTTTCAGGATCGCGGCTCGTCATAAGCCCAGAAGGGTTCGCAACATCGCCTTTGTGTCGCCCAGCATGCGTGCAAGCGCCGTCGTCATCAGCCCAGAAGGGATCACAACATCGCGTCCGTCATCGCAATGGCCGGTGACCGGGTCGTCGTCATAAGCCCGGAAGGGTTCGCAACACGTAGTCCTTGCCTCGGGTTATATCGGCAGCCGACTTGTCATCATCCCAAGAGGGTTCGCAACTTGTTTCCCGGTGCGGGCAGCAGCAATCCGACAGATATCGTCATCAGCCCAAGAGGGATTGCAACACGTGGCGGATAGTATGCTCGAATAGCGGGGCCAACCCATGTCGTCATTACCCCAAGAAGGTTCAAAATTCCCACACGTCATACTCGACCGGAGTCCCCGGCGTGGTCATTGTTAGCCCAAGAGGGATTGCAACCGCATGATGTCCCGCCCGCCACCTTGGCCCAGGAGGGGTCGCAACAGATTGGGCACGGACCAGCCCGTGGCCTGAGTGGCGTTAGTCATCAGCCCAGGAGGGATCGCAACCCATCATCGTTGATGTCGATAAGGAGCTGGTCCGCGATCGTCATCAGCCCAGGAGGGTTTGTCACGAGCCCAGAAGGGTTCGCAACTTATAAGGTGATCGTCACCTCGCCGTGCGCGTGGTCTGTCGTCATCAGCCCAAAAGGGTTCGCAATCAGCGCCCCTGACGGCCGCCGAGCACAACCAAGTGCGTCGTCATTAGCCCAGTAGGGTTCGCAACGCCATCGCGGTCGTCTCGACGACGTTGAGTCTCCAGTCGTCATCAACCCAGAAGGGTTCACAACACGCAGACCGGATCGCCGGTGAGAACATCACGCCCGGTAGGCATCGGCCCAGAAGGGCTCGCAACGACGGGGTGTTTACCACGAGCTGATCCTCGTCCCATCCTCATCAGCCCAGGAGGGCTCGCAATGCGGCCTGAGCTATGGTCGAGGGTCAGCGAGCGCAGTTGTTGCGGTTCGCATCGCCAGGCATCTCCTCACCGAAGCCACCTGGCCGAGACTGGCGCCATTCCTCGACCGCCCGACCCAGCAGGTCGCCGATCAGATCACCGAGGTACCACCCCTTCTCGTACGCCGTACGTCGCAGGTCTTCACGCTCGGCTTCGGCTAGGGTGATGAACTCCGGGCGCGCCTGATCTTGTTGGTAACCGCAGCACAGCACACGCATATAGTGGCTCTTGGACGGCTTGATCTCTCGTGACTCCCACGGCGGATAGGGATAGCTCTCCATCCCTTCCTCGCACCGTTGGACTTCTCCATGCTTCTCACGACGCAACCATGGAGTGCGCTTTCGCCCGTAGTGGTGCTCGAACCACTGACGCCGAGCCGGATCTCGTATCTCACGCTGTACCTGGGCTACACGGTCGTTGATCCCCTCGATGGCTTTATCCACGAGCTTCGACAGCAGATGTTCAGCTCGATGGGAGGCACTCGTTTTTGCCCGGGGGCGATGTTCACGAGATTGGACAGCACCCGCAGACGCCCCGAGTCGATCGTGACGTAGAGCCGTCATACGCCTTGGTAGCGGCCGAGTGACGGCTGGACGTCACTGAGGGCTCCGCTGCCCGGGCCGCCCGACGGCGCCACGCTCTCGATCGGCACCGCCCAGAGCAATACAGCGTGTCGCATCGTCGGCCCCCGCCCGCAAATGTGAGCTGGCCGCAGACTGGGCAGGTCAGCTGCCTGATCACGCCAGAATCGCCGTTCCACCCCGCCTCGCCGAGCAGGGGGTCCGTACTGGAACATTGGAACGAAAACCGGCGTCTGTACGCCGGGCCGGAGGGATCGACCCCCCGGCCCTCACGTATGTCTCGGACAGGGTCCTATCCCGCGCCTCGGGCGGGGCCTTGAGGCAGTGGCGCTCGTCATGGCTTCTTTACAAAGCGCGGACGAGCGCTGGTCGACTGCCCGACTCTCATCCACTAGTGTCCTGAGTCGTTAGTTCGCTTGCGGTTGTAGAGTGGGGCGGTGCCTGGTCCGAAGCCGTTGCCGCTGGAGTTGTCCGATCACGAACACCGGGTGCTGCGGGGCTGGTTGCACAGGCAGACCGCCTCTCAGGCGGTGGCCCCGGCGGGTCCACGCGCCCCTATGACCCCTCAGCCTCGATCAGCGAGGATCTCTGAGAGCACGCGTCGCGCGTTACGGGCGTCAGCGCCGTCCTCGCCCAGGCTGTTGGCGCACGAGACGAGCGTCTTCCACAGCGCCCAGCCGCGTCCGCGCGCCCACGTCGCATCGTCGACGCCCAGCCGCTTCCGGAACAAGCTGCGGCCGTCGGCCGAAAGCAAGTTCCACGCGATCGCGAGGTCGCAAGCGGGGTCCCCCACGCCACACGTACCGAAGTCAACGACGGCGGCGAGCTGTCCGTCCTCAAGGAGCAGGTTTCCCTGGGCAAGGTCGCCGTGGAACCAGACGTCGACCCCGTCCCACTGCGCCTCGAGCGCCTGAGCCCACAACTCGCGTGCCAGCGCGACGTCGATGTGGCCGCGCAGCTCGTCCAGCGCACCGAGCGCCTGCTCCTCGTAGGTCCGCAGCGTTGCTCCACGAAACCAGTTGTGCTTGCCAGGCTGTGGCCCCTCCGAGGCATCGATGCTCTGCAACGCGGCGACGAAGTTGGCCAGCTCCTCGGCGAAGCGGATCGGATCGACAACGGACTCGAACGTCGCGGGCGTGCCGTCGATCCACCCGTAGACCGACCACGCGAACGGGTAGGTCGCACCACGACTCCCCTTCGCCAGCGGTACCGGGATCGGCAGCGGGAGAGCGGGTGCCAGCTCGGGTAGCCAACGGTGCTCCTTCTCCACGGCCAAGGCGTACTCCTCCGCGCTGGGCAGGCGGAGCAACATGTTGTCGCCCAAGTGGAAGGTCCGGTTGTCCCAGCCGCCGTTCTCCACAGCAGTCACAGGTAGTGCGGCCCATTGTGGGAACTGTTCGGCCACGAGCCGCCCTGCCTGTTCGGCACTGATGGTGACCCGCTGGGGCATGGGCCCAAGATCTGGAACATCGTTCAACAGGTACACCCTTGTCTAGGATTTTTGTCCTGAGTTGTTAATTCGTGTGCAGTACGCGGCGAGGGTGTCGAGGATGTCGTCGGCGGTCTTCGTCCAGACGAACGGCCTGGGGTTCTTGTTCCACTCGTTGATCCAGCCGCGGATGTCCCGTTCCAGTTCGACGACACTGCGGTGGGCCGAGCGGCGGAGTTTGCGGCAGGTCAGCTCGGCGAACCAGCGCTCGACGAGGTTGAGCCAGGACGCCGAGGTGGGAGTGAAGTGCAGATGGAAGCGGGGATGCCGGAGAAGCCACTTCTTGACCGGCTCGGTCTTGTGGGTGGCGTAGTTGTCCAGGACCAGGTGGAGTTCGAGGTGCTGGGGGACGGCGGCGTCGATGACCTTCAGGAAGCGGAGGAATTCCTGGTGGCGGTGGCGGCGGTAGTGCTGGGCGATGACCGAGCCGGAGGCGATGTCCAGGGCGGCGAACAGGCTGGTCGTGCCGTGCCGGACGTAGTCGTGCGTCATCCTTGCCGGTGTGGCCGGCGCCATCGGGAGCACGGGCTGGGTCCGGTCCAGCGCCTGTATCTGTGACTTCTCGTCCACCGCCAGGACCAGGGCGTTCTCCGGTGGCGACAAGTAAATGCCTACCAAGTCGCGGACCTTGGTCACGAACTGCGGGTCGGTCGACAGCTTCCACGTCTCCACGATGTGCGGCTTGAGGGCGAACGCCCGCCAGATCCGGGAGACGGCCGACTGCGACATGCCCGCCGCCTCGGCCATCGAACGCGTCGACCAGTGCGAATCACCCGTCGGCGGCGTCTGGCCGAGCGTCCTGGCGACCAGGGCCTCGACCTGCTCGTCCGTGATCTTCCGTGGCGCCCCCGAACGTGGCCGGTCCACTAGGCCCTCCAGCCGGTCCGCCACGAACCGGGACCGCCACTTACGCACCGTCTCCCGTGAGACGCCCAGGTCATCCGCGACCCGCGCGTTCGAGAGGCCCTCCGTGCACGCCAGCACGATTCTCGACCGCAGCACCAGCGCCTGAGAGGCGGTCTGCTTGCGCAACCAGCCCCGCAGCACCCAGTGTTCGTGATCGGACAACTCCAGCGGCAACGGCTTCGGACCAGGCACCGCCCCACTCTACAACCGCAAGCGAACTAACGACTCAGGACACTAGGTGAGCGGGTTCGGGGTGACCCCAATCGCGGACGGAATTGTCGGGTTAAGGTTCTCCCCTCGAAGAGGCTGGTCCGCGACGAACTTGGCGGCGTCTTCGCCGGGATATCCGATGTGCCCACAGGCGGGCACGTTCCAGTTCTTCAATCGGCAGGCATCTAGTAGGGCTCCGTTAGGTTGCTCTGGCTCTTGGGTTTGGGCTGGTGGCGGATGTTCTGGGCAGGGAGCGGTGGCAGGTGGTGCAGGTGCCGGT
>NZ_JBEZKI010000078.1:0-6119 GCF_040651615.1 Streptomyces sp. NPDC048417
CGTAGGCGTTTGCGTTGCCGCCGGGGATGGGGTCGATGGAGAGGAAGCGTCCGGTGGTGGGGTTGTAGAGGCGGGCGCCCATGAGGGTGATGCCGGTGAGTGTTTCGCTGGAGCGTTGTTTGGTGCCGAGCCAGCCGTAGCGGGTGGGCTGTTGGCCGGGGCGGGGGTTGCCGTATTCGTCGGCGTCCAGGACGGTCGGGGCGATGGTGGTGTCGAGGGGGAGTTGGAGGGTGACGTCGCCGTGGAGGTTGGCGAGTTGCAGGACGGTGCCGCTGGTGGCTGTGCTGGTGGCGGCAAGGTCGCCGGCGGGGCCGTCGATGTTGCGGGTGAGGTTGCCGCTGGTGTCTTCGGTGATCCAGCGGGGGTTATCGGAGTCGGAGTCGTAGTGGTTGGTCTTGGCGGCGGTCTGGGTCCAGGTGCCGGAGGTGTTGGTCTCGGTGGTCCAGCCGCGGAAGCGGAGGTTGGAGTCGAGGGTCCAGGTCTGGCGCTGGGTGCCGGCCACCTGCTGCTGGGCGAGGTCGTTGTTGTAGTAGGCGAGGGTGGCGCCGGGCAGGGCGGTGGTGCGGCCGAGGTTGTCGTAGGTGTAGCCGGTGTCGATGAGCCGGTCGGCGCTGTCGTAGGTGGAACTGGTGGTGGTGGCGCCGGTGGTGGTGCAGTCGAGGCCGACACCGGCGGCGGCGGTGGCCAGGGTCTTGCGGTTGCTGTTCTTGTCGAAGGTGTAGGTGCGGGTGGTGCACACGGCGTCGGCGCCGGTGTCCTGGACCTGGGTGAGGCGGCCGGTGTTGTCGTAGGTGTACGCCTGGGAGGCGGTCACGCCGGGGGTGCCGCCGTGGGTGACGATCTGGCTGTGGGTGTTCTCGCTGACGGTGTCGGCCGCGAGGACCGTGCCGTCGCTGGTGCGGGTGTAGGTGCGGGCGGTGGCTGAGCCGGTGGTGTCCTGTTCGTCGGTCTGGGTGTAGCCGCCGGGCAGGGTCTGGGTGGCCAGGTCACCGTCGGCGTCGTAGCGGGCGGTGAAGGTGCCGGCGACCGAGTCGGTGACCGAGGTGGTCAGGCCGCGCGGGTCGATGGCAGTGTCGTAGGTGTAGGTGGTCGTCGAGGGGACCGTGTCGGTGACCTTCGACGGGCGGTCGAGGGTGTCGTACTCGGTGGTGGTGGTGGCCGCGTCGGCGTCGGTGTAGGTCAGCTGACGGCCGAGCTGGTCGAAGGTCTTGGTGATGGTGCCGCCGGCGGTGGAGGTCTGCTTGTTCGCCAGACCGGTCGCCGGGTCGTAGCTGGTGGTGGTGGCCGGGACGGCTGTGCCGAGTCCGCCGGTGATGGTGACGGTGGTGGGGCGGCCGGCGGTGTCGTAGCCGTTGGCGGTGGTGCGGGTGGTGCCGTTGGCGGTCTCGGTGACCTTGGCGACCTGCCCGTCGGCGGCGTATTCGGTGGTCTTGGTCGGCAGCTGGGTGGGGTTGGAGCCGCCGCCCGTGATCGCTGCGGCCGGTGCGGTCTGGCAGACCATGTCCGCCCATTCCGGGCGGCCGTTGCAGGTGCCCGTGCCGGTGGCGGAGTAGTAGGTGGTCTGCGTCGCGCCCGCGTCGGTGCCGGTGGATGCGGGCAGGGCGGTCTTGATGACCCGTCCCTGGTCGTCGTAGGTGGTGGTCGTGGTCAGTGCCAGGCCGCCCGGGTCCTGGGTGCTGGTGGTGGCCACGCCCTTGACCCAGTCGAAACCGGTCGCCACCACACGCGGGTCGGCGGCCAGGGTCGGCCAGGCCCGCAGCTGGGCAGCGGTGGTCTCCTTGGTGACCTGGTCCTTCACCGCGGCGGTGCCGTCGGTGGGCCGGCCGCTGTCGTATTCCTTGAGGGTCTGGGTGCGGGCGATGACCTTGCTGCCGGCCTGCGCGACGGTGGTGGTGCCGCTGAGCAGCTTGGAGGCGAGCACGACCTGGTGGATCGGGCCGTCTTCTTCCACTTCGCGGGTGCCGGTGTCGTTGTAGATGCTGGTGGTGGACAGCAGTTGGGCCCGCTCGGCCGAGGCGAGGTTGCTGATGCCCAGCCCCGTCAGTTCCGTCTTCTGGGCCGAGGTCGTGCCCAGGGCGAGTTCGCGGTTGCCCGCGGTCAGGGACCGGACCGTGTTGCCGAACTGGTCGTACTCGGTGACCGTGATGTGGTGGCCGGGAGTGGCTTCGTTGACCTCACGGCCGGAGGCATCCAGGTAGTGGATGCCGGCCCGGGTGTAGGCGCCGGCGCCCAGGGCGCTGCCGTCGTTGCCGGCGGGCACCAGATCCGCGGGGAAGACCGCGGTCGCGTCGCTGGGGACATCGGTCTGTCCCCACGAGGCCAGCGCGGAAGCCCCGAGGTCCTCCGGTGCGGTGGTGCCGGTCAGCGGCACACCGTAGACGATGCTGGTGGCAGCGGTGCCGTTGGTCTGGCTGGCGCTGCCCGGCGTCAGCGTCGGACGGGAAGCCTTGAGCAGCATGCCGTCACCGGCGGCCGGGTTGGATCCTGCCTGGCCGTAGGTGAACGTCCACGGCAGCTGTCCGGGCGGGGTCAGCGTCGTGACACGGCCGGAACTGTCGTAGGTGTAGGTCGTCTTCAGCGCGGGGCTGATCCGCGGGTCCCACTGCTCACGCAGCCGGCCGCTGGCGTCGTAGGCGTAGGACGCGATGGTCTGCACGGTGGACAACGAGGCCCCGGGCACGGTCGACCACAGCTTGATCGCCGAGACCTGGTCCTTGACATCGCCGAGCGCAGAGCCGCTCGCGGTGGTGGCGGTGGCGTAGACGAACTCCAGTGCCCGGCAGCCCTTGGCCGACGGATCGGCCGCGCACGCCGAGGCAGCGACAGCCGACGTCGGGGCGATGAGCAGCTTGGGGCGGGAGGTCTTGGTCTCGCCCACCGTGACTGCTTCGCTGACGGTGGTGGTCGTGGTGTTGGCCAGGCCCTCCAGGTAGGAGGTGGAGGCGTTCCACAAGGTGGTGCTGCCGCTGACCGCGGTGAAGGTGGTGGTCTCGCCCTCGGAGCTCTTCAGGGTGAAGGTGCCACTGAAGCTGCCGGTGAGCTCAAAGTCCTCGGCACCGACCTCCGGTGTCCAGCCGGTCTTCGCCGCGTTCTGGGTGAAGTTCAGGCGGGTGTCGTCACCCGCCGCACCGACACTCACCGATGTCGCGGAGGTCTTGGCCAGCACCGTCCACGGGGTGGACGTCTGGTCACCGGCGGCGCCGTAGAGCCACTCCTTGCCGAAGATCGGCGCCTGCTGGCCGGTGCCGGCCCCCGCCTGCGGAGAGCGTGAGGACGCGGTGCGGTCGACCGACAGGCCGAAGAAGGAGGCGTCGTTGTCGGAAAGCGTGTAGTCACCGGTCAGCAGGTTCAGCGAGCCCGGCCCCACGTCCTCGCTCGCGGCGCCGTCAGCGCTGCGGTCGACCGTGGCGTTGACGGGATCGGACGACGCGGAAGCACTGGAGGGACCGGTGAAGTCGGCCCGGATCTGCACTGCCCCGTCAGGGTTGACGGTGGAGGTGGCGTTCCAGGTCAGCTTCGGGCTCTTGCCGCTGGTCAGTGCCACCGGCCAGGCCGACAGCGGCTGACCGCCGACCGTCACGTCACCTGCGGGGATGACGGTCCAGGTGTCGGCCTCGCCGCGGCGCCACGAAAACGTGGCCTTGTCGAACTTCGAACCGTCCGCCTCGGCGGTCAGCGGAAGACGGGCCGCGGTGCGGGTGCCCTCGTCGGGGCTGGTGACACCACCGGGACCGACGTGGAAGGTGTAGGAGAGGGCCTCGGACTTGTTGTCGGCCTTGTCCGTCGCCCGGACCTGCAGGGTGTTGGTGCCCGCCTTGGTCGGCTTGACGGTGATGCTGACCGGGGTGGTGCCGCTGGTGGCCACCTTCGTCCAGGTCGTGCCGTCCAGCGACCACTCGATGCCGTTCTGGTCACCCGCCGGGGGCGTCACCTTGAACACGCCCGCCTGGCCGACGCCCTTGACCCACGACGCGGACGGGTAGTCCGTCGAGGTCACCGCGGTCGGCGCAGACGGGGCGGAGGTGTCGACGGTGAACGTCGCGTACGCCGACCAGTCGTTGTTGTAGTGCAGGCCGTCGTAGGGGTTGGTGCGGAACTTGTAGGTCTTGCCGTTGGTGAGCAGACCCGAGGGAACCGTCACCGACGCCGGCTGCCCCGACGGCACGTAGGGAGAGACCAGGTAGTTGCCGACCTGTGTGCCGGTGGTGGCGTCGTCGATCTCGAAGGTGCCGTCGACCTTGTCGTTGTTGGCGTCGAGGAAGGTGTCGCTCAGCGTCGGCGTCGTGGTGTTGACGTACCAGGTGCCGGCGGCGTCCTGGAAGAACGGCGGACCAGCCTGCTGGTCGGTACCGGTCTTGGGCCGGTAGTTGTAGGTGACGGTCAGCTTCGGCACGTTGGATGCGGCGTTGGCCGAGTTGAAACGCTTCCACAGCTGGACGTTGGCCTCGTCCAGGGCGCGCAGTCCCATGCCGGACGTGGTGTTCTTCGCCGATGCCCAGGTCTGGACGAGGTTGGTGACGTCCGCGTTGACCCAGCCGTCCGGGGCCGAGGTGCAGCCCGGGTTGCCCTTGGTCTCCGTGGACGTGGCCATCTTCTGGTTCCACGCGGGCTGGTTGGGAGAGGCCCACCGGGAGGACGTCGACGCCTTGCCCGCGTCCCACACGTCCCAGGAGTGCGGGTTGCAGTCGGTGTTGCCGGAGTGGAAGTTCCACAGCGACAGCTTGGCGTTCGACACGAGCGAGTCACTGATGCGCGACGTGTTCCAGGTGATGAACGACCGCGCGATCCGAGCGGTGCCGTCGGGGTTCGTCGTCCCCGGGTTGCCGAGGTCCAGCTCCACATCGGTGGACAGGTCGGTGGTCTCACCCTGCTGGACGTAGGTGTCGAAGACGTTGGACAGCGCCGACGTCGAGGGGTCCACCGTGACCGGATACTGCGTCTCGGGATCGGCGAGGAACTTGGCGTCCGGGGTGAAGACCAGATTGATGGTCCCCTTGCCACGGACGACCTGCAGCTTCACCGGCGCCTGATGAGTGTGCTCTCCGGAGACCTTGTCGACCTGTGCGTCCCACATCACCGGGGCCGGCATCACCGCCTGCTTCTTGCCCTTCTTGTCGGTGAAGAGCAGGCTGCCGTCCTTGTTCTGCACCACCTTCAGGCCCTTGGCCTTCAGCGGCAGCGTGTAGGAGTAACCCTCCGCCGAGGGCCGCTTGATGATCTGGACGAACTGCTCGAACCCGGTACGGGTGGCTTCCACCACCACATCCCCGCCCGGCACCGCACCACGGTAGGTCGCCCGGTTGTCCTTCAGGACCGGCTTGGGCAGATCGCCCTTCCACTGCAGGGCAATCTGCTGATCGCCCTCTCCCAGCGTCACCAGGTCCTGAGCCCTGCCCGCTCCGCCGGCCGACCGCTCGGTGGCCTTGCCACCGCCGGCAAGACGCAGCCCCCGGGGATGCGCCTTGGGCGCCACCCCTCCACCTGCAGCCTGCAGGTCCAGATCGACCGCCCGCCAGGCACCGTTGTCCTGGAAACGCACCGGCCCCGCGGACAACTCCGTCGTCAACGACCCATTGGGGTTGACCCACGTCGTCGACGTCTCCGTCCGTTCCCCCAAGGCCTCCACTCGCTTGCCCGACAACCGGGCAAGGACCCGGGCCGATGCCATATCGGCGGCCGCGGACGCGTAGTGCTTCGCCTTGCTCCCGGAAGTCGCTGCCGCAACCCCCTTCCCTGCCACCGCCCCCGCGGCGAAGGCCGGCTCTGTCTCAGCGAAAGCTGTCACAGCCATGGCCAGCGCCAGCGAACCGGCTATGCCCCGGCTCCACGACCGCCCACGGCCCAATAGACCAGGTCTGCGTCTGCGCCCGGCCCCCAACCACCTGCTCATTCACACTCCCGTTTTCACAAGAACCACACAGTTCACAGCAGCCGAAAAACTAGCCCAACTTAAAAGAAGGCAAAAGACACACAAAGACACCAAGCCCCCTCGTCGCAAAACAAACATGGCAAAGCATTCGCAAAGCCAGAGAAGAAAAGCCAATAAACCACCCCCGACATACGCGATCAAGCCAACCGACACAGATATCCAGCCACCCCCACAACCCAAAAACCCGCAC
>NZ_JBEZKI010000079.1:1894-3224 GCF_040651615.1 Streptomyces sp. NPDC048417
GGACGAGTCAGAAACCGTTGATGTAGGCGAAGGACATGCGAAAGGTCCGGCGTAGAGGGTAAGACCCCCGTAGCTGAAACATCAGCGGCTCGTTTGAGAGACACCCAAGTAGCACGGGGCCCGAGAAATCCCGTGTGAATCTGGCGGGACCACCCGCTAAGCCTAAATATTCCCTGGTGACCGATAGCGGATAGTACCGTGAGGGAATGGTGAAAAGTACCGCGGGAGCGGAGTGAAATAGTACCTGAAACCGTGTGCCTACAAGCCGTGGGAGCATCCTTGTGGTGTGACTGCGTGCCTTTTGAAGAATGAGCCTGCGAGTTTGCGGTGTGTTGCGAGGTTAACCCGTGTGGGGTAGCCGTAGCGAAAGCGAGTCCGAATAGGGCGGTTTAGTAGCGCGCTCAAGACCCGAAGCGGAGTGATCTAGCCATGGGCAGGTTGAAGCGGAGGTAAGACTTCGTGGAGGACCGAACCCACCAGGGTTGAAAACCTGGGGGATGACCTGTGGTTAGGGGTGAAAGGCCAATCAAACTCCGTGATAGCTGGTTCTCCCCGAAATGCATTTAGGTGCAGCGTCGTGTGTTTCTTGCCGGAGGTAGAGCACTGGATAGGCGATGGGCCCTACCGGGTTACTGACCTTAGCCAAACTCCGAATGCCGGTAAGTGAGAGCGCGGCAGTGAGACTGTGGGGGATAAGCTCCATGGTCGAGAGGGAAACAGCCCAGAGCATCGACTAAGGCCCCTAAGCGTACGCTAAGTGGGAAAGGATGTGGAGTCGCACAGACAACCAGGAGGTTGGCTTAGAAGCAGCCACCCTTGAAAGAGTGCGTAATAGCTCACTGGTCTAGTGATTCCGCGCCGACAATGTAGCGGGGCTCAAGCGTACCGCCGAAGTCGTGTCATTGCAGCAATAGGGCCAACGCCTGCTGTGATGGGTAGGGGAGCGTCGTCTGCCGGGTGAAGCAGCCGCGTAAGCGAGTTGTGGACGGTTGACGAGTGAGAATGCAGGCATGAGTAGCGATTCACACGTGGGAAACGTGTGCGCCGATTGACTAAGGGTTCCTGGGTCAAGCTGATCTGCCCAGGGTAAGTCGGGACCTAAGGCGAGGCCGACAGGCGTAGTCGATGGATAACCGGTTGATATTCCGGTACCCGCTGTGAAGCGTCAAACATCGAACCAGGCGATGCTTAGTCCGTGAAGCCGTTCCGGACCCTTCGGGGAATGGAAAGTGGTGGAGCCGACGAACCAGACTTGTAGTAGGTGAGTGATGGGGTGACGCAGGAAGGTAGTCCATCCCGGGCGGTGGTTGTCCCGGGGTAAGGGTGTAGC
>NZ_JBEZKI010000079.1:3321-4917 GCF_040651615.1 Streptomyces sp. NPDC048417
GGTGAGACCTGATGCCGAGCCGATTGTGGTGAAGTGGATGATCCTATGCTGTCGAGAAAAGCCTCTAGCGAGTTTCATGGCGGCCCGTACCCTAAACCGACTCAGGTGGTCAGGTAGAGAATACCGAGGCGTTCGGGTGAACTATGGTTAAGGAACTCGGCAAAATGCCCCCGTAACTTCGGGAGAAGGGGGGCCACACCTGGTGAGAACACGTGCTGTTCGAGCTGGGGGTGGCCGCAGAGACCAGCGAGAAGCGACTGTTTACTAAAAACACAGGTCCGTGCGAAGCCGTAAGGCGATGTATACGGACTGACGCCTGCCCGGTGCTGGAACGTTAAGGGGACCGGTTAGCTCCATTTCGGTGGGGCGAAGCTGAGAACTTAAGCGCCAGTAAACGGCGGTGGTAACTATAACCATCCTAAGGTAGCGAAATTCCTTGTCGGGTAAGTTCCGACCTGCACGAATGGCGTAACGACTTCTCGACTGTCTCAACCATAGGCCCGGTGAAATTGCACTACGAGTAAAGATGCTCGTTTCGCGCAGCAGGACGGAAAGACCCCGGGACCTTTACTACAGTTTGATATTGGTGTTCGGTTCGGCTTGTGTAGGATAGCTGGGAGACTGTGAACTCTGGACGCCAGTTCAGGGGGAGTCGTCGTTGAAATACCAGTCTGGTCGTGCTGGATGTCTAACCTGGGTCCGTGATCCGGATCAGGGACAGTGTCTGATGGGTAGTTTAACTGGGGCGGTTGCCTCCTAAAGAGTAACGGAGGCGCCCAAAGGTTCCCTCAGCCTGGTTGGCAATCAGGTGTTGAGTGTAAGTGCACAAGGGAGCTTGACTGTGAGACCGACGGGTCGAGCAGGGACGAAAGTCGGGACTAGTGATCCGGCGGTGGCTTGTGGAAGCGCCGTCGCTCAACGGATAAAAGGTACCCCGGGGATAACAGGCTGATCTTCCCCAAGAGTCCATATCGACGGGATGGTTTGGCACCTCGATGTCGGCTCGTCGCATCCTGGGGCTGGAGTCGGTCCCAAGGGTTGGGCTGTTCGCCCATTAAAGCGGTACGCGAGCTGGGTTTAGAACGTCGTGAGACAGTTCGGTCCCTATCCGCTGCGCGCGCAGGAACATTGAGAAGGGCTGTCCCTAGTACGAGAGGACCGGGACGGACGAACCTCTGGTGTGCCAGTTGTTCTGCCAAGGGCATGGCTGGTTGGCTACGTTCGGGAGGGATAACCGCTGAAAGCATCTAAGCGGGAAGCCTGCTTCGAGATGAGTGTTCCCACCCACTTGATGGGGTAAGGCTCCCAGTAGACGACTGGGTTGATAGGCCGGATCTGGAAGGCGGGTAACCGCTGGAGGTGACCGGTACTAATAGGCCGAGGGCTTGTCCTCAGTTGCTCGCGTCCACTGTGTTGGTTCTGAAACCACGAACAGCCCCACGTTGCCACAGCGTGGTGCGGCTGACAGTTTCATAGTGTTTCGGTGGTCATAGCGTGAGGGAAACGCCCGGTTACATTCCGAACCCGGAAGCTAAGCCTTACAGCGCCGATGGTACTGCAGGGGGGACCCTGTGGGAGAGTAGGACACCGCCGAAC
>NZ_JBEZKI010000080.1:0-4716 GCF_040651615.1 Streptomyces sp. NPDC048417
GTGCACAGTTATCTGCACCTCTTCTCCTCGTTGATCGCGGTGTTGGTCATCACGATCAAGGAGAGCGAAGTGGATCTACGTCACGAACTGATGGAGGGTCGGGCCCAGCTGCCCCACGCTGGTGCCGTGGTGGAAACCGGAGAGGCCCACCCTCCCTTCATGGTTGTCAACGGCCTCGGACGCGAGGTGGAGCCGGTCACCGCGTACCTGCGCGACCTGGCGCTGAGTGACAGCAGCCCGCTGACCGCCCGTAGCTACGGGTTCGGAATGCTGCGGTGGTTCCGACTGCTGTGGCTGCTCGACGTTGCCTGGGAACGGGCGACCGAGGCGGAGACGGCCGTCCTGACCGGCTGGCTGCGAACTGCCCCGAACCCGCAGCGCCGACGGCGCAACCCGCAGTCGCCGCCTCCGGGAACGGTCAATCCCCGGACCGGAAAGCCCTACCTCAGCCCCGGGTACGCACCGACGACGATCAACCACGCCCTGTCGGTGGTCAGCGGCTTCTACACGTTCCACGCGCACTACGGACGCGGCCCGGTAGCGAACCCGGTGCCCGCCTCGTCACAGCGTCGCCGGGCCTTGAACCACCTGAGCCCGCTGGTGCCCAAGCCGGTGTTGGGCCGGGCCAGGCTGCGTCAGAAGGTCACCAGCCGACCTCCACGCTCCATCCCCGATCCGCTGTGGGACGAGCTGTTCGCCGCCATGGGCTGCGAGCGAGACCGAGCCCTGCTCGACTGCTACGTCTCCAGCGGCGCCAGGGCGGAGGAACTGCTCGGCGTCGGCACCGACGACGTCCACTGGGCCAAGCCGGGACTCTACGTCATCACCAAGGGCACCCGGGAACGCGAGCTCGTGCCGATCTCGCCGGAGGCATGTGTCCGACTCGCCCGCTACCTGGACAGCGTCGGCACGCCCGAGACCGGCGAGCCGGTCTGGCGCACTCGGCACGGTGAAGACCGGCCTCTGACCTACTGGGCGATGCGTCGGGTGGTGCAGCGGGCCCAGCAGAACCTGCGCACGAACTGGACGCTTCACGACCTGCGCCACACCGCGGCCCACCGGATGGCCAACGGTGGAAAGCTCACACTGCCCGAGGTCCAGGCGGTGCTGCGCCACGCGAATATCCAGACCACCAGCCGCTACCTGGCGGTGCGAGTCGAGGAGATCTTCGACGCCCTGCTGGAGCACTACAACCAGCCGCGCCCCCAGGTGAGTTACCCGACCGGCTATGCCGCCGACGACATCGCGGCGGTGTTCGGTGCCTAAGACCGCCGCGAGCCCCACCACCGGCGTCAGCCGCCGCCACGGCCCGATCGCCGAGGGCCTGGACTACCCCAGCCGCTTCGTCGGTGGCCCGATGACAGCCGAGCTGGCCACCGCCAAGACGCCACCCCGCCCGTTCGGCGACCTGTCCCGCAGCAGTTCGCGGTGGATCGCGAAGCTGGTCGTCGACACCTGGGATGGAGGTACGTCAACGCGACAGCAGCGAGGCCAGGCCGCCGGGCTCCTCCTGGACTACCTGGCCGGTTTCCCCGGCCTGACCTGGCAGGAACGGTGGGACGCCAGCCCCGTCGGGCAAGGACTGGCCGACGTCAACGACCTGGAGTGCCGCCGCAGCCCTAGCGTCAAACTCACTACCGGCCTGCGAGCCCTGATCTGCCTGCGCGTCATCCAACCGTCCCTGGTTGCCTTCCGGCGCCACCACATGACCGGCTTCGCAGCCCACTTCATCTCCGCCCAGAGTGACCCGCTGCTGGACGAGTTCGCCAAGCAGGTCGAGTTGCACCAGCACACCTACGCGCACCGCACTGAGGCCCTGTTCGACCTGTGCGTTCTGCTCGCGGTCCAGGGGGTCGCGCTGGGCGACGTCACGGCTCCCGCTCTGCTGCACTTCGCGCAGGAGAACCGGCGAGCCTGGTCGGTGGTGGACCCCGGGAACAAGGCCGGAAACCGGCTCCGTGGCCAAGGCGTGTGGCACGTACTCCACGCCGTGGGGCACCTTCAGCCGACCGTTCCGGCAACGATGCGCGCCGCTCTCATGCGGGGCCAGAAGAGCGTCGAGGAGCTCATCGACCTCTATCCGATCCGCAACCAGGCCGTTCGCGGGCTGCTGATCGACTACTTCACTCGGCGCCGTGCGGACACCGACTACGCCACCTTGAAGAACCTGGTCCTGCACCTGGCCCATCACTTCTGGGAGAAGATCGAACGTCTCAACCCCGACCAGGGCGACCTGCGGATCTCCCCGGAGATCTACACCGCCTGGCGGCAGATGATCGCCGTCAAGGACAACGGCGCTCCGCGCGCCGGAGTAGACAGCCTGGTCATCTCAGTCCGCAGCTTCTACTACGACCTGCACACCTGGGCTGCTCAGGAACCTGAGCGGTGGGCTACGTGGGTCGCTCCCTGCCCTGTCCCGCCTTCTGACCTGCACGGCCTCGGCGCTCGCCGCCGACGGATCAACGAACGCAGCGCCGACCGCACCCGCCAGCGTCAGCCGCTGCTGCCGGTACTCGTCGAGCACGTCGAGTCCCGCTACGACCACTTCCGCCAACTGCTCCAGCTTGCCGAGGGAGCGACCGAGGGAGAGTCGTTCACCTTCGCCGGCACCAGCTACACACGCGTGCTGAGCGAAGCCGACCGCAAGCTCAGCCGTCACACAGCACCAATCCCGCCGCGTCTGCGCAACAACGACAGCGGCGAGATGGTCCACATCGCCGCCGAGGAGGAAACCACCTTCTGGGACTGGGCAGCGGTGGAGACGCTGCGGCACTCCGGCGTCCGCGTCGAGGAGCTGTGCGAGCTCACCCACCTGAGCATCCGCCAGTATCAGCGGCCCGGTGGCGAGGTCATCGCGCTGCTGGTCATCGCTCCTTCGAAGACCGACCGCGAACGCGTGATCCCGATGTCCGCCGAGCTCTTCCACGTGATCGCCTCGATCATCCGCCGACACGCTCGCACCGGCCGGCCGATCCCCCTCGTGACTCGCTATGACCCGCACGACAAGGTCTGGAGTCCTCCGATGCCGTTCCTGTTCCAGCGGCAGAACGGCACGGTTCCCGCAGTCTTCAACATCGGCACCATCCAGAAGATGATCGAGCGGCGCTGCCTCGCGCTCGCCGAAGTGCACCCCGGCTTCAAGGGGCTGAAGTTCACCCCGCACGACTTCCGCCGGATCTTCATCACCGAACTCGTCAACAGCGGCCTGCCCATCCACATTGGCGCGGCCCTGCTCGGGCACCTAAATGTCCAGACCACTCGCGGCTACGTCGCGGTGTTCGATGAAGACGTCATCCGCCACTACCAGGAACACCTGGAACACCGGCGCCAGATCCGTCCCACCGACGAATACCGAGACGCCACCTCGGACGAGTGGACCGAGTTCGAGGAGCACTTCGACCGCCGCAAGGTCGAACTCGGCTCCTGCGGACGCCCCTACGGCACCCCCTGCCAGCACGAACACGCCTGCATCCGCTGCCCGATGCTCCACGTCAATCCCAAGATGCTCGCCCGGCTCTCCGAGCTCGAAGCCGACCTCGTGCAACGCAGGACGCAGGCCGAGGCCGAAGGCTGGATCGGTGAGATCGAGGGCATCGACCTCACCCTCACCTTCCTCCGCGCAAAGCACGACGAGACCCAACGCCGAGCCCAGCGACCAGCCGTCCACCTAGGCATCCCCGCACGCCGCCGTCCGCAGGAGTCCGAATGACGTCCCCCAGACCGATGCCTCGAAGCAACGAGCTGTCACCGAAGGATGACGCTCACACCCCGTTCCTCGAAGATCTCCAGGAGGAGGTCGAACAGCACAAGCTCGCGATCACCGGCAGGCACGCGCTCTGCCAACCGCGTCCGAGCCTCGGCCGAGGAGTCCCAGTGCAAGGTGAACGGAGTGGTCGCGCCCCAGCCACCTCTCAGACAGTCGTCCAGAGCGTCCAGGTTCCAGCCGAAGTACCCACCGGGGCCGTTGATGGCCTCACCGATCGCGCAGTAGAAGGTGTCCCGGTCAACGATGTGTCGGCCGTCCAAGGTGAACACCTGGCCTGCAGGCGCATCGGGCTTCCCCTGGCGTTGGTACTCCCGGGACCACAGGGCCACCGACAGCCACGCGTGTCGGTCCTCAGGCGCGAGTTCGTGCCACATTCCGGTGTGGTTCAGGTGACCGGTGCGGACCAGCTCCCACTGTCGTTCCGCTCCGGGCAGGGCGTTCTCGCACCAGAGCGTCACCGTGAGGTCGACAAGGCCGGCACCGCGGGCGGAGGGCTTGACGTCGATGACGGTGACCTCGTTGACGAAGTAGGACCCCACGGTGGCACCGTCACGGTCCAGGAGCTCGAACCAGGCGTTCCCCGCCACGGCACGACGACTACCGAGGTGGTCAGCGCATCTGAGTAGGCCACCTTGCGGGAGGCAACCCGCGAGGTGCACTCGGCGCGCTCCTTCCTCACCCGTCAGGGGTGTGAACAGCCCCTCGGCCTCGTGAGCGAAGCCCCAGAAGTCGCTGTCGTCCTCATCCGAGGTCAGCGCGTACTTCTGCCCCTCGCCGACCCGCCCTGATGTTCGCATCGCACCCCCAAAGAGAGCGCTGATCTTACCGGCGCGGGGGGACCTGCCCGGCGGTCGCCGGATCCACCATCCCTGACCCCATCTCATCCACCTCGGAGGCCCTTTGACGAGTCACATACCCGCCTTCACCCGTGAGAGTGAAGTGCAGAGAAG
>NZ_JBEZKI010000081.1:0-3884 GCF_040651615.1 Streptomyces sp. NPDC048417
CACAGTCGGGTGCGTCGCCGCCGATGGGGACCGAACCACCCGCATCGATGCGACAGCCACGCAGTACGAACTTCGGGGCGGTCGGTGGCCTGCCCCCGGAACCGACAGCATCACCAACCCTCTGTAGCGGTGGCCAAGTCGGGGACACAGCGGCAGCGCCAACGGAGGCTGGGCAAGGCGTCCTGACCGCCTCGGATCGGGCCCCGGCACTGCCGAATGGGCCGAATACTCCAGGCCGACCCGCTGAGACCCGTCGCGAACCAGCCCTGGGCGATACCCCTTCTCCACAGGTGCCGCCCCACTCGCCTGAGATAGTATTGTCTGATACCGTTGACAACGCGACGGTTGCAGATGTAGCGGATAGAAAAGGGTGCAGGCGATCATGAATGTCTATGAAGCGGTCGCGAGTCGGCGCGCTGTGCGGGAATTCACCGACCAGCAGGTGCCGCGGGAGGTGCTGGAACGCGTGCTGTCCGCCGCGGCGTGGGCGCCGTCCGCATCGAATCTCCAACCGTGGCACGCCTACGTGCTGACCGGCCGACCACTGGCCGAGCTCAAAAAGCGCGCCGGCGAGCGCATAGCCGCAGGCGACCCCTGGGACGAGCCGGAGTACGAGCAGTACCCCCCGGCGCTCAAGAGCCCCTACCAGGAGCGCCGATCCGCCTTCGGCGAGCAGCGCTACGGCGCACTCGGCATTCCGCGTGCGGACCTGGAGGCGCGACAGAGGGCCTCTGCCGCGAACTGGGACTGCTTCGGGGCGCCCGCCGCCCTGTTCTGCTACATCGACCGCTGCATGGGCCGACCCCAGTGGTCCGACGTGGGCATGTACCTGCAGTCCGTCATGCTGCTGCTGCGCGCCGAAGGGCTGCACAGTTGCACGCAGATGGCCTGGGCCAAGTATCACAAAACCGTCACGGAGGTCCTGTCGCCCCCGGATGAGCTCCTCCTCTTCTGCGGCATGTCGATCGGGTACGAGGACGTCACGGCAAGCCAGCCCCGTATCGGCCGAGCGCCGCTTGAGGAGACAGTGACGTTCGTCGAGGGTTGCTGACACCGCCGGCGTCCGTGGGGGCGCTCTCGCCCGTCGGAGGGGACATCGGAAACGACATCCGCGATCGAGATGCCGCACAGCAACACCCAGAGGCGATCAGAGGCAGCCATCGCCTCACTGTGACGGGCGTCCGTGCGAGCCGGGGGCGCCCTGTGTGGGGAGCTGGTTCCAGGAGCGCAGCTTGTCGGGGTTGAGAACAACCCAGACCTGTGCGACACGGTGTTCGGCGATGTCGAGGCTGATGACGGCGGCGACCTGGTGGTCGTAGCGGGCGATGAGGCCGGTACGGCCATTGACGGACTGGGTGGTCAGAGTGGTGCGGGGGTGGTGGGCCAGGAGTGTCAGCAGGCTGTGAGCGACCTGACGGCTGCCGTGCACGGGCCTGCTGAGTGCGCGTACCTTGCCGCCGCCGTCGAAGAACGCCGTCGCGTCCGGACACAGCAACGACTCAAACAGTTCGGCATCCTCGTTCACGCAGGCCTGGCGGACGGTGCGGGCGAGGAGATCGTGCTCGTCCGGTGGGGTGGAGCGTGAGCGCTGCATCCGAATACTGTGCCGGGCACGATCGGCGAGCTCTTCGCACTCGGACTCCGGGCGTCCCACGATGTCGGCCACCGCACCGGAGGCCATGCCGAAGACGTCATTGAGGACGAACGCCGCCCGCTCGGCCGGCGACAGAGAGTCCAGCGCGTTCAGCAGAACCCGGCTGACCTCCTTCGCCAGGCTCGTCTGAGCTCCTTCGGCGTCTCCCGCCTTCGTGGGGTGCTCCTCCCTCCGGTCCCTCTGACCGGCCGCACCCCGGCGGGGGTGGGCAAGCACGCCCAGACAGATCGCGCCCGCGGTCTTCGCGAGCCAGTATCGGGGAGTCGCGATCTCTCCACGCTCCGCCTCGGACAGCCCGTACCACCGACGGTAGGTCTCACCGACGACGCTCTCCGCCTCACCGGAGCTGCCCAACATCCAGTAGGTGACTTCCAGCAGGTGCCGACGCTCGTCGAGCAACTCCGCGACCGGCACCGAGTCGGCATGGTCCATACGGCATCCTCCCCCTCACAAGGCACGGCACCACACCGGCCGCACACACTGATCCCGTCAACCTTCACGAGGGCTTCAGAGACTTCTGCCTGCCGATGGCAGGGTGCCGACACGCGGCCCGCGCCTCCGGCAAAGAGACTCCTGCAGTCCATGACTGAGTCCTCGCACACGACACACCTCCTTCATTCCTCGGCTCAATCCTTTGACCGGGCATGCACGCATCGTGTGACATCAGCCATCCCGCGCGGCTTCCACGGGCAATAGCCGACGGAGTGGTTACCGAACTCGCTCACGGCCCATCGGTCTGCCTCGTGCGCGAAGCTGATCCCGACCACGAAGGTGAACGGCTCGGCCGGCTCCGCCGCCGATCGCTCGGCGACCCAGCCGCGGAGGTCAGCCGCCGAGCCGATCCGGCTCCCGCCGCCGCCAGGCCGGCCCCGAGCCGTGCAACACGGCCGCGGCGGCGAAGCGTTGGAGTCGACCTCGTCACAGAAGCTGGGGGCAGCCGGTCTTCACTCAAGGCAGCGCCTGGCCCACGAAGGCAACCGAACGCTGCTGTCGCCAAGCGTGTTGTCGGTACGAGGTGCGGGTGTGACTCGAACGTCGAAAGAGAGGACCTTGCTGTGCTCGTTGTTCCGGATCCGAAGGTCGTCAGAAGGCTGCTGACCCGGTACGCGTCCCTGCGGATCGCACTCGCCGCAGGCGAGGGGCGGGAAGGTACACGTGAGCTTGAGGACGTGAGTTACACGCTGTGCATCACGATGGGAACCCGGAACGTGCACGAGGCCATAGCGGCCGCGGACACGCTGCTCGTGGCCCGGGTCAGGCGGAGCGGTCTCCCTGCGCCGGACAGCGAGGACGGTTTGTCGGCGGTCCCATCCGGCCGCTCGGTCCCCGTTGACGGATCCTGTATCACTCGCTAGAGGTCCGTGCCGGCCTGCCCCGTCGCAAGATCAAGGCATCCGTCTCGCTCGCGATGTTCTCATTCAATACCATTTCATGTTTGACTATCACCGAGCAATCAATCCTCTCCTGGGAGAAAACCCATGGCCACGTTGCTGCACATCGACTCGTCCGTATTCCCCGGCGAGGCTTCCTCGTCCCGCCGGGTCACCGCCACCTTCCGCAAGGCCTGGGAGGAACAGCAGCCGCAGGGCACGGTGATCTGTCGCGACCTCGCCGCCGACCCCGTCCCGCACATCACCGCCGACGCCTGGACCGCCGGTTACACCGCCCCCGCCGAGCGCACCCCTGAGCAGTCTGCGGCGTTCGCCGCACGCCTGAAGCTCATCGAGGAACTGGAGCAGGCGGACGCCATCCTGATCGGCGCCCCCATGTACAACTTCTCGATCCCCTCGACCCTCAAGGCGTGGCTGGACAGCGTGCTCCTCCTCGGCCGCACCGCGGGCGAGACGCCCTCCGCCCAAGGCACCCCGACCGTCGTCGTCGCCAGTCGCGGCGGCTCCTACGCTCCGGGCACCCCGCGCGAGGGCTACGACTTCGTCCAGAGCTACCTGGAGGCCGTCCTCAGGAACACCCTCGGCCTGGACCTCCACTTCATCGTTCCGGAACTCACCATGGCGCCTCGCAATCCGGCCATGTCCGAACTGGTCCCCCTGTACGAGACCTCCCGTAGGAGTGCCTTGGAGGACGCGGCCGCCAAGGCCAAGGAACTCACGGAAAGCCTCGCCGCGTAGAACACCCCGCACTGGACACCGTGTGGCGTGTCGACATGGGATGTCACACGGTGTCAGTGTCGCCTGCACCCTCGACCGAGACGGTGGCGCACGACGAAGTC
>NZ_JBEZKI010000082.1:0-3370 GCF_040651615.1 Streptomyces sp. NPDC048417
AGGCCCCAAGAATGAACGACTCCGTCAAGTACCGCACCCGGCCACGATACGGCGCTCACCCCACCCACAGGGCTTGACGATCAATAGGAGCATCAACCGGCCCCGGCCCCGGCTGCCGCTCGCGGTCGTCCTCGCGGCCCTGTTCATGGCCGTACTGGACGTCTTCATCGTGAACGTCGCGGCCCCCACCATCGCTTCCGACCTGCACGCCTCCGGCGCCGACCTGCAACTGGTCGTGGCCGGCTACGCCATCACCTACTCCGTGCTGCTGATCACCGGCGCCCGCCTCGGCGACCGGCTCGGCCACGGCCGGGTCCACCTCGCCGGACTCGCGCTGTTCACGACGGCCTCACTGGCCTGCGGCCTGGCCCAGGGGGTCACCGAGCTGATCGTGTTCCGACTGGTGCAGGGTGCCGGTTCGGCGGTGATGATCCCGCAGGTCCTCAGCATCATCCAGCGCACCTTCACCGGCGAGGCCCGCATCCGGGCGCTCGGCGCCTACTCGGCGGTCCTCGCGGTCGGCGCCGCGGCCGGCCAGACCATCGGCGGCGTCCTGGTCAGCGCGGACCTGTTCGGCACCGGCTGGCGGCCGGTGTTCCTCGTCAACGTGCCGGTCGGCGCCGTACTCCTCGTCCTCGGCAGGCGCGTCCTGCCGACGGGCGCCGGATCCGGACCGGAACGGGCGCGTGGCCTGGACCTGCCCGGCCTGGTCCTGCTGGGTGCCGCCGTGTCGCTGCTGACGGTTCCGCTGGTGCTCGGCCAGGAGGAGGACTGGCCGCTGTGGTCCTGGCTGTCCCTGGCGGCCGCCGTGCTCCTGTTCGCACTGTTCTGCGGTTACGAGGCCCGGCTCGCCCGGCGCGGCGGCGCCCCGATCGTCGCACCGCGGGTGCTGCGCCACCCCGGCATGGGCCTGGCCGTCTTCCGCATCCTCGCCGTGATGGCCGTCAACGCCGGACTCCTCTTCGCCCTCACCCTGCACGTCCAGGGCGGCCTCGGCTACGGCGCGCTGCGTGCCGGGCTCACCTTCGCGCCGACCGCCGTCGTCTTCGGCGCGGTCGCCCTGACCTGGCGCAGGTGGCCCGCCTCCTGGCAGCCGGCGCTGACCCCGGCCGGGTTCGCGCTGACGGCGCTGTCCGTCGCCGGCGTCGGGCTGGCCTACCACGACGGCGGCGACGGGGGCGTGCAGCTCTACGCGGCGTACGCCGGCGTGGGCGTGGGGCTCGCGCTCGCTTTCAGTCCGACACTCACCGGCGCGCTCGCAACCGTGCGCCCCGAGGACGCGGCGGACGCCAGCGGCCTCCTGGCGACCGTCACCCAGCTCGGCCAGCTCATCGGCGTCGCCGCGTTCGGCACACTGTTCTTGAACCGGCTTGAGTCACTTGGGGCGCCGGGGGCGTATACCTCTGCGGAGGCGCTGTCAGCCTGCGCATGGGCGCTCGCCGCGACGGCGGCCGCGGGTGCCGTGTCCGGACTGGTACTGAGGCGTCGCTGACCGTATTGGTCCGGCCGTGGCAGAATCAAACGGCCGGAAGGGGGCGCGGCCCGACGGGAGGGAGTAGCGATGCCTGCGAGCATCCTTGAGGAGGGCGGCCACCTCCTCGGTGCGGCGTTGATACGGGATACGATCACCCGGCTGCTCTGCCCTTCCTGCGGTTCCGCACACGTGGCCCAAGTGCTGGGCGACAATGGCGGGATCTCCTACGTGTGCACGGCCTGCGGCCACAGCTGGAGCTGATCGATGGGTGCACACAGGCGGAAGTGCGACTGGTGCGGAAGCGGCACCCCGATCGTCCGCGACATGGAGCCGATCAACCCCGACTACCAGTACTGGTGCGAGGAATGCGCTCGGGCGCTGATCATAAAAGGCGACCCGATCGAGACCTACCGTGAACTGGAGGGCGAGCCGATCTACGGCCGTCTTCTCGAGGAACACTGCACGCTCAAGCGGTTCTACTCGTTCGTCACGGCCTGAGCGGCGCCCGGCTTCGGCAACGATGTCCGGGCGAGCGCCAGGAACAGCAGTCCAGTGACCGCGTAGAGCGCCGACAACGTCAAGTCGACGGCGTTCTGGTGCAGTTCGGGCCGTCCGTGCCGGTGTGGCACCCACCACAGGGCGTACGAGCAGAAGACCAGCAGGGTGCCGGCGGACGCCGCCCGGTGCCCGCGCGTCCACAGCAGCAGCACCACCGGCACGCACCACACCCAGTGGTGCGACCAGGACACCGGGCTGATCAGCAGCGCGGTCACTGCGCACCCGGCCACCGCCCAGCCCCGCCGGCCGCGCAGCTCCGCCGAGACCGCCACAGCGAGCCCCAGGACGGCCGTCAGAGCCGCTGCGGCGGTCCAGAGCGCTCCCGGCTCGGGAGTGTGCAGCAAGCGCGCCAGAACGCCGCGCAGGGCCTGATTCGCCGTCTCCTCGGCCCGCCCCACCCGCCCCGTCCGGAACACCATGCCGGTCCAGAACCGCCACGAGTCGTACGGCAGGACGGCCGCCGCCAGCAGGGTCGCCCCCGCGAAGGCGGCGGCCGCCCCGCGCGCGTGCCGCAGCCACGGCCCCCCGTCCCGGCCGCCGCGGCGCGCCACCAGGCCCGTGACGAGCAGGAACACTGCGAACAGGGCGGGCGTCAGCTTGACCGCGGCCGCGAGCCCGACGCCCACCCCCGCCCAGCGGCCCGGCCGTTCGGCCGGAGGCCGTGACAGATCCCAAAGGATCAGCACGGCCAGCAGCAGATTGACCTGCCCGTAGCGCACGGTCGTCCACACCGGCTCGCACCACACCGCCGCCGCCGCGACCCACAGCACGCCCTCCACGCGCGCGTGCCCGGCGAGCCGCAGCGAAAGCGCCACGAACACCACCAGAAGAACGAGGTTCCCGGCCGTCGCCAGCGTCCGCATGGTCGGGACGTCCGGCAGCGTCAACGGGGTGAACAGCAGCGCCGCGAACGGCGGGTAGGTGGACGGCAGATGAGCGGCCGTCGTACGCAGCGCGTAGAGGTCGCCGCCCGCGAGGACGGTCGCCCCCTCCGCGCGGTAGACCATCAGGTCGATCATCGACACGTGCGCGGCCCGCTGAGCCGCCCAGAACGCCGTGAACGACAAGAGGCACGTCCCCAGGGCCGCCGGCACCCGGCGCCGGGTCTCGGAGAACACGATCACGGTCACGAAGTCCGACACTAGCGTCCGTATCCGTACAGAACGGAAACGATTTGGTGGTGCACCCTGTCGACCGTGTAATGTTGGCGTCGCCGCCAGGGAGACCCGGCGGAGCGAAACGCGGGGCTATAGCTCAGTTGGTAGAGCGCCTGCATGGCATGCAGGAGGTCAGGAGTTCAATTCTCCTTAGCTCCACAGATCGACACTCCACACACTG
>NZ_JBEZKI010000083.1:0-1944 GCF_040651615.1 Streptomyces sp. NPDC048417
GGCACTGACATTGATGCTGATACTCAGGTTCCGGTGGTCGTGGCTCGGGCACTGACTGACGCCCTGCTGGGCTGTCTTCCGGCTGTTCTGTCCGGCCGCCGGGACCTGTTCTCATGGCTCCGGCCGGGCGGAACATGACCTGATAGGAGCTTGGCCAGAAGCCCCCTCAATGTCCTGTCTGCGCCACCCGGCCGGTGCCCACCTCCGGTTGGGAAGGCACCATCAGCATGACATCAGAGGTTGTGGAGGGCAGCGCGGACGAGGACGTGTTCGGCGGGGTCGACTCCCATGCCGACACCATTCACGTCGCGGTGATCAGCGACAACGGCGGCCACCTCGCGGACGCGGAGTTCAAGACCACCGCCGCCGGATACGCCGCGGCTATGGCCTTCCTGAACGCCCACGGCCATGTGATCGCAATCGGGGTCGAGGGCACCTCCTCCTACGGCGCCGGCTTCACCCGCGCCGCCCGCTCGGCGGGCCTTGACGTCGTGGAGGTCAACCGGCCCGACCGGGCCGAACGCCGCCGCATCGGCAAGTCCGACCCCATCGACGCCTACGCCGCTGCCCGCGCCGCCCTGTCCGGACGGGCCTCCAGCGCCCCCAAGGACGACACCGTCGCCGGCATACGCGCCCTGCACAACGCCGCCCGCTCCGCCGTTAAGGCCCGCACCGCTGCCCTGAACCAGATCACGCATCTTCTCTTCACGGCGCCCGAGACCATCCGCGCCAAATACGGGCAGCTCAAAGGGGCGGACCGCACCGACGCCCTGGCCCGGCTGCGACCGACCGGGGACGCCGTCCACGTCGCGGTCCTCACCGCACTGAAGAGTCTCGCCCGGCGCGTCAAGGAGCTGACCGCCGAGCACGAAGAGCTGACCAAGACCCTGGACAGCGAGGTCACAGCCCACAACCCCGGCCTGCGGGCCGCCTATGGAGTCGGCCCGGACACCGCCGCCCAGCTCCTGGTCACGGCCGGAGGCAACCCCGACCGCATGCGAACCGAGGCTTCTTTCGCCGCCCTGTGCGGAGCCGCACCGGTCCCCGCCTCCAGCGGCAGAACCAACCGGCACCGCCTCTCACGCGGCGGTGACCGAGCAGCCAACGCCGCCCTCTACCGCATCGCCCTCGTCCGCATGTCCAGCGATCCCCGCACCCGCGACTACGTTGCCCGGCAGGCCGCAGCCGGACGAACCAAGAAGGAGATCATCCGGCTGTTGAAGCGAGCCATTGCCCGGGAGATGTTCCGCTGTCTGACCACCACGGTCGCCGTCCCCGGAATCGCCGACCTGCGGCCCCTGCGCCAAGCCAAGAACATCACCCTCACCGCCGCCGCCCGCCAGTTCGGAGTCTGGCCGGCCACTATCTCCACGCTCGAACGAGGAATCCGCCGCGACGACACCCTCGCCCACACCTACCGGGACTGGCTCAACGCCGCTTGATCACGTGTGAGGTCATACAACGTCCCGCACATTCGGCCACGACCGACCGTCGGCGGAGGCGCCAGAGGGCCGTCCGGCGCGAACGAAGTCGCCGTACTCGTCCTGGACAACGTTCTCGTTGACCCACCGGCCTCGCACAGCTCCAATGCGCTGTTCGGCAACGACCAGCGCGGCCAGCGGGTCCTCAGCCATGCCCACAAGCTGGCCGAACTCGCCGGCCTCATCATCAGGATCGAACGGCGGGAACTCACCCATGTCCAGGAAGCTCTCGCTACCGACGTCCTCGACCGCGTGGAGATAGACCTCAAAGCGACCCTTCGTCGCGCGAACCTCGACATAGCGCACACCGGGCCGCTCTGCCGAGCCGCACGGCCCGAGGAACTGCTCGACCGAACGGCCCCGCCGCAAGGCCCCAAGAATGAACGACTCCGTCAAGTACCGCACCCGGCCACGATACGGCGCTCACCCCACCCACAGGGCTTGACGATCAATAGGAGCATCA
>NZ_JBEZKI010000084.1:0-1833 GCF_040651615.1 Streptomyces sp. NPDC048417
CCTAATTCCTTGTTAACAGCTCCAGTAGCGGGGACCACGCCCGCGCCGGACTGTTCGAGCGCGGGACTACGACGCCTTTCTGGACCCTGGCCGTTGAAGCCTCCACTGAGAGCGGTGTGGGCCCCGATGCTCATGGTGGTGGTCGCGTGGGCTGTCGGACGGACGCCTCAGGAGGCCCTGGCCTCGACGTCTCACAACAGAGCGGCGGCGTTCGGCGTCCTCGCGGCCACCACCGTAAAGCGAGGGGCTGGCGCTCGTGGGCGCCGGGCGGACGCCTGTGCTCTACCTGGCCACGATGCCTCCGTGCAGAGCGGCGATGCCCGGCGCCGTCGAGCGTCAACACCCCTTGCCCTGAACACTCGTTGGTGCTGGTGGTGCGAGCCCACCACACGGTGACCTCTTGATACGCCCGAGCAGTCCGAGCTCCCGCACAGACCGAGGCCCGCGTGGTGCGCTGGTGCCACGAACGGCTAGTGAGGTGGCGGACCAGCCCGGTGGGCCGAGTCCTGGAATTAGGTCGCTGCGTGGCCCGCATGTGCTCGTGACCAGCACAGACACCCGTGCCATAGGGAGGGAACATCTTGATCTACTGCGGAATCGACTGGGCCGAGAAGACACACGACGTCGCCTTGGTCGACGACAGCGGCGAGTTACGGGCCAAGCGTCACATCACCGACGACGCGGCCGGCTACAAGCTCCTGCTGGATCTGCTCGCCGAGTACGGCGACACCGAGGAGAATCCGATCCCGGTTGCCATCGAGACCTCTCGCGGCCTGCTGGTCGCGGTGCTGCGAACCGGCAAGCGGCAGGTATTCGCGATCAACCCGCTGGCTGCCGCACGCTACCGCGACCGGCACAGCGTCTCGCGCAAGAAGTCCGACCCCGGCGATGCCCTGGTCTTGGCCAACATCCTGCGCACCGACATGCACGCCCATCGGCCCCTGCCAGGCGACAGCGATCTGGCCCGCGCCATCGCCGTCCTGGCCCGTGCCCAGCAGGACGCCACCTGGAACCGCCAGCAGATGGCCAACCAGCTCCGCTCTCTGCTGCGCGAGTACTACCCTGCCGCTCTGGACACCTTCGCGACCTGGCAGAACGGCCTGTGCCGGCCCGAAGCCCGCGAACTCCTCAAGGCCGCGCCGACCCCGGGCAGGGCCGCGAAACTGACCCGTCCGCAGATTATCGACGCACTCAAGCGAGCTGGCCGCAAACGCGGTATCGAGGCCGAGGCCGAGCGGATCCGTGGAGTCTTCCGCGGCGACTTCGCTCACCAGCCGCCCCTGCTGGAGGACGCGCTCGGCCAGCAGATGCTCGCCCTTCTGGGCCAGCTGGAGGCCGCCTGCGTGGCCACCGACGACCTCGCCAAGGCGGTGGAGGAGGCGTTCCCTCAGCACCCGGACGCTGACCTGATCCTGAGCTTCCCCGGGCTCGGCACCCAGCTCGGCGCCCGGGTCCTCGCCGAGATCGGGGACGACCGCACACGGTTCGCCGACGGTCGCGGCCTCAAGGCGTATGCGGGCTCCTCGCCCATCACGCGGGCCTCCGGGAAGAAGTCAAGCATCACCCGCCGGTGGGTCAAGAACGACCGGCTCAACCACGTCGGCTACCTCTGGGCGTTCTCCGCCATCACCGCCTCTCCCGGCGCCAAGGCGCACTACCGGCGACGCCGCGACGAACACGGAGACTGGCACGCGGCCGCCCAGCGCAACCTCTTCAACCGCATGATCGGCCAGCTCTACCACTGCCTCCAGAAACACGAACTGTTCGACGAACAGACCGCGTTCCCAACCCAACTTGCCACCGCAGCTTGACACTTAGCCGCGTGAGGTGTCT
>NZ_JBEZKI010000085.1:0-1814 GCF_040651615.1 Streptomyces sp. NPDC048417
ACTACCCTCACCGTGTTTTGTTTATTTTTTTATATCAAAAATAACGTCTACGCGGGGGGGGGGTGGTCTAATGGGGGGGGCGGGCGGGGTCACCCTGCGCGCAGGGTGACCGGGCCGTCGGGGGCGAGGGGCGTCAGACCGCCGTCGCCGGGAACGTCGGGTACTCGACGCCGGAGACGTGCTGGACGACCCGGACCACCTGGCAGGAGTAGCCGAACTCGTTGTCGTACCAGAGGTAGAGGATCGCGTTGTCGCCCTCCACCTTCAGGGCGCCGGCGTCGACGATCGACGCGTGGCGCGAGCCGATGAAGTCGCTGGAGACCGCGTCCGGGGCGGTGATGAAGTCGATCTGGCGCCTCAGCGGCGAGGTCAGCGACACCTCGCGGAGGTAGTCCAGGACCTCCTCGCGGGACGCCTCGCGGGCCAGCTGGAGGTTGAGGATCGCGATCGACACGTCCGGCACCGGGACCCGGATCGAGCTGCCGGTGATCCGCGCCTTGAGGTCGGGCAGCGCCTTCGCGACGGCGGACGCGGCACCCGTCTCGGTGATGACCATGTTGAGCGGCGCGGACCGGCCGCGACGCTCCGACTTGTGGTAGTTGTCCAGCAGGTTCTGGTCGTTGGTGAACGAGTGGACGGTCTCCACGTGCCCGCGCAGCACCCCGTACTCGTCGGCCATCGCCTTGAGCGGCGGCACGATCGCGTTGGTGGTGCAGGACGCGCAGGACAGGATCTGCTCGTCCGGCTTGATGGTGTCGTGGTTGACGCCGTGCACGATGTTCGGGACGTCGCCCTTGCCCGGCGCGGTCAGCACCACCTTCTCGATACCGGGGCGCAGGTGCTCGGACAGGCCCTCGCGGTCCCGCCACTTGCCCGTGTTGTCGATGAGGATCGCGTTCCGGATGCCGTACGCCGTGTAGTCCACCTGGGACGGGTCGTCGGCGTAGATCACCTTGATCTCGTTGCCGTTGGCGAGGATCGTGCTGTTCTCCTCGTCGACGGTGATCGTGCCCTGGAACTGGCCGTGGATGGAGTCGCGGCGCAGCAGCGAGGCGCGCTTCACGATGTCCTGGGCTCCGCCGCCGCGCACCACGATGGCCCGCAGGCGCAGCCCGTTGCCGGAGCCGGACTTCTCGATGAGCAGCCGGGCGACCAGGCGGCCGATGCGGCCGAAGCCGTACAGGACGACATCGCGCGGCTCGCGCTGCTCGATCTTGTTGGCGCCGCTGGCCCCGGCGACCGCCTCCGCGGTGAACGCCTCGACGTCCAGGCCCCGGTCATCGGCCTTGTAGGTCGCGGCGAGCATGCCGATGTCGATCTGGGAGGGGCCGAGGTCGAGCGTGGTGAGCGCCCGCAGGAAGGGCATCGTCTCGGTGACGGAGAGTTCGGCGCCGGCTATCTGACGGGCGAACCGGTGCGTCTTGAGGATGCTGACCACCGACTTGTTCACCAAGGAGCGGCTGTGGAGGAGGACCGTCACGTCCCGCTCCCGGTGCAGCTTCCCGATGATCGGGATCATCGACTCCGCGATCTCCTCGCGGTTCTTCCAGTTGGTGAACGAGTCGTCGTTGACAGTCACAGATCTACTCTCGATCGAGCTAGGCGGCGCTCATATGCTAAACCGGCCGGTCAATGATCGATCAAGGGGGTCCCGGTGTGATGTGGGCCGTCCTGGTGTGACGTCGGTCGCGGCACTCTGAACCGGTGCGGGACCGGGTCATGGCGGTGGCCCGGGCAACCCTGCGCCCGGGTGCCTTCTGCGCGGAAAAGAGCCGGTGGGGGGGGGGTCGGGTGGGTGTTGGGGGGCGCCCGCC
>NZ_JBEZKI010000086.1:0-1749 GCF_040651615.1 Streptomyces sp. NPDC048417
TTACGGCCTGACCCGCGATTGATCGCAGGATGCCGCGCGCGCTGAAAACTGCGGGCTAGGCTCTTGGCGAGCCATCGCTACTGAACAGGGGGTCCGCGTGATGAGCGGGACGGTGACGGCAGTCAGCAGCAGCAGCGAGTACTCGTTCACCAAGCCCAATCGGCCCAGCATCACGTTGCTCGCCGGGCTCGGTGTGGAGGGAGACGTACACGCCGGCGTCACGGTCAAGCACCGCTCGCGTGTCGCGCAGGACCCCACCCAGCCGAACCTGCGCCAGGTCCACCTCATTCACAAGGAGCTTTTCGCCGAAGTCGGCGAAGAAGGATTCGACGTGACGCCCGGTGCGCTCGGCGAGAACATCACCACCAGCGGCATCGACCTGCTCTGCCTGCCCGTCGGGACACTGCTGCGCATTGGCGACGAGGCGATCGTGGAAGTCACCGGCCTGCGCAACCCCTGCCTGCAGATCGACAACTTCCAGGACGGGCTGCTGAAGAAGGTCGTCGGCCGTGACGAGGCTGGGAACATCGTGCGCAAGGCAGGAATCATGAGCGTCGTACAGGTGGGCGGCGTGGTGCGTCCCGGCGACACGATCACAGTGCAGCTCCCGGACGAGCCGCATCGGCCCCTCGACCGGGTCTGACCTCCTGCCCGAGCAGGCTGTGACGTGTCGATGGCCGCGCGGGTTCTTGTGGTGTGAACATCAAGCAGGCCCGCGCGGCCATGGCTCATCATGCCTTCTGCGGCATCTCGCGCCAACATCTCGGCGATTTGATCGAAGAGCTCGCGCCACGCTGGGAAGCACGCTGCGAGTCGGGACGCCACGAGCGGCGCGGTGGTGCCCGGCAACGCGAGATCGGCGCCGGCCCGAAGTACGGACTGGTCTTCATCGACCGGGTATTGGTGACACTGGTCCATCTGCGAACCGGGCTGACGCATGCGGCGCTGGGCGTGATCTACGAGGTGGGCTCCTCCACCATCGGCCGGGCGATCAGTGAGGTCCGCCCGCTGCTGGCCGCGCGCGGGTTCGCCGTGCCTGACCGCCCCGGAGTACGGCTGCGCACGCTGGAGGACGTGTTCGCCTACGCGGAGGCTGAGCAGGTGACGTTGCGGATCGACGGGATGGAGACCCAGGTCCGCCGTCCGCAAGCGAACCGTCCCGGCCGACGGGCGTTCGTCTCGGGCAAACGGAAACAGAACACCATCAAGACCACCACGATCAGCGACCACCAGGGCCGGACCCTGTGGTCGGGAGCCGAACGGCCGGGCCGGATGCACGACCAGACCGCCCTGCGCACCGAGGGCATCGCCGAGCAGTTCCACCAACATCCCGGCGTGAAAGCCGAGGTCGACGACGGATACCGGGGCCTGGCCAACGAGTTCCCCGGCCAGGTCTCGGCCCCGCCGAAGAAACCCAAGGGCCTCGACGATGACGACGCCCCGCTGAGCGAGCGGTACGGCTGGCGCGAAGCGAAACGCCGCCAGTCCTCACGCCGGATTTGCGTCGAGCACGCCAACGCCGAACACCGCCAGTGGCGCCCTCTCCAGCGGTTCACCGGACGGCGCGAGACCTACGGCGAAACCCACCGCGCCGTCGCGGCCCTGGTCTCCGACCGTGCTGCCCAGCGGGCCACCCGGCGCAAGCCCAGCACCGAGCTCGTGCTCGTCCGCACCACGGCCTGCTGAATCATCCACCAGCCGAACCCCCAGGCCAGCACGCCCCAACATCAATCGCGGGGCAGCCCGTTA
>NZ_JBEZKI010000087.1:0-1580 GCF_040651615.1 Streptomyces sp. NPDC048417
TCAGGACCAGGCGATCTCGCCATGGCGGTCGATGAAGCGTCCGGTGCCGGCACCGGGCCCCTCGGTGGCGAGGGCGACGATCGCGTCCGTGCCCTCGGTGACGGTCTGGGGGCCGCTGTGACCGTTTATGTCGGTCGCGGTGTAGCCGGGGTCGGCGGCGTTGACGCGAATGCCCTTGAGCCCCTTGGCGTACTGCGTGGTCAACATCGTCAGCGCCGCCTTCGAGGAGGCGTACAGCGGCACGACGACGTGCGACTCGGACCGGCCGGGGTCGTGGGTGAAGGCGAGGGAGCCCATGCCGCTGCTGACGTTGATGATCACGGGGTCGTCCGAACGGCGCAGCAGCGGCAGGAACGCGGTGGTGGTGCGGACCACGCCGATGACGTTGACGTCGAGGACGGCGCGGGCGTCGGCGGCGGTGAGGTCGCCGGGATCACCGAAGGGACCCTGGACCCCCGCGTTGTTGATCAGGACATCGATCCTGCCCTCGTGCTCGGCGACGTCCGCGGCGGCGGCGGCCACGGACGCGTCGTCGGTCACGTCGACGGGGACGAAGCGTGCGCCCAGCGCGGCGGCTGCCTCCTCACCCCGCTCACGGTCGCGGGCTCCCAGGAGAACGGTGTGACCGCACGCGATGAGGCGGCGGGCGGTCTCGCGGCCGATGCCCTTGTTGGCTCCGGTGATGAAAGTGATCGTCATGCCTTCGATAGTTGCCTTGACGAGGGAGCCGGACCAGGGACGCTTCGACGGTGGGAAGACCAGTACCACCCTCGCGCCCCCGCATGTGATCGGGGACGCGGGAGGATGAAGAGCATGACGACGACACCGCCCGGGGCCGGACTGGGCGCGGCGATCCGCACGTGGCGGAACCGGCTGCCCCCGTCAGCCGCTGGGCTGCCGGTCGTCCGCAAGCGCCGGGCTGTCGGGCTGCGGCGCGAGGAACTGGCCGACCTGGCCGGAGTGTCGGTCGACTACGTCGTGCGCCTGGAGCAGGGGCGGGCCACGACACCCTCGGCGTCGGTGGTGGCGTCCCTGGCGCGCGCTCTCCAACTGTCCACCGCCGAGCGGGACCACCTCTACCGGCTGGCCCAGATCGTGCCGCCGGCGGACGGCACGATCTGCGACCATCTCCCGCCCGGTATGCAACGGGTACTCGTCCGCCTCGGAGACGTACCGGTGGCCGTGTTCGCGGCCGACTGGCAACTGGTGTGGTGGAACCACGGGTGGGCCGCCCTGCTGGGAGACCCCTTGGCCTCGCCGCCGCGGATGCGCAACTTCGCCCGCGACAGATTCCCGGTGGGCGCCGATCACACCCCCCTCGCGCTGTGGCCGGTCACCGAGACGGACCCCGACACCGCCGACGCCGCCCTCGTCTGCGATCTGCGCCGCGCCACCGGCCGCTTCCCCCGGGACAGCCGCCTGGCCGCGCTGGTCCGCGACCTGAACGCAGGCAACCAGAGGTTCGCCGAGCTGTGGGCGAAGGGAGAGGTGACCGCGAACCGCGAGGTCCACAAGAGGGTCGATCACCCGTCGGTGGGCCCGGTCACGGTGGACTGCGATGTCCTGACCGACGGCGACAC
>NZ_JBEZKI010000088.1:0-1545 GCF_040651615.1 Streptomyces sp. NPDC048417
GGGGGTGCCTCTATGTCCTTCGTCAAGGCACTCCTGTCGGGTTTGGGGTGATTCGGGCTTGCTGGGGTTATGCGGCGAGCTCGACGTCCGCGGGCGTGCGGGATTCGTAGAAGGTGCCGTCTCGGAGCATGGCGAACAGGACGCTGACGCGTTGGCGGGCGAGGCGGAGGAGGGCCTGGGTGTGGGTTTTGCCGCGGGCGCGTTGCTTGTCGTAGTAGGTGCGGGAGGCGGGATCGGCGTTCATGCAGGCGAAGGCGGAGAGGAACATGGCGCGTTTGAGCTGGCGGTTGCCGCCTCGCGGCGCGTGTTCGCCGTGGATCGAGGTCCCCGACGACTTCGTGGTCGGGGCGAGTCCGGCGTAGGAGGCCAGGTGGGCGGCGCTCGGGAAGCTGGTGCCGTCGCCGACGGTGACCAGCAGGACGGCGGCGGTCCTGACGCCGACGCCGGGCATCGACGTCAGGACCGGGGAAAGAGGGTGGGCCTCCAGCAGGGCGTTGATCTGGGCTTCCAGGGCCCGGCGCTGTTCGTGGACAGCGGCGAGAGAGCGGGCCAGGGAGGGCACGACGATGTCGAGGGTGCCGGTCCCCGGGACCACGACGGTCTGCTCGTCCAACGCCTCGAAGACGTCGTCGATCAGCCGCTGGGCCATGCGCGGGGCCTTGGGCCGGATGAGCTCGACGAGTCTGCGGCGGCCGGCTTTGCGCAGTGCGGCCGGGGAGCCGTAGCGCTCGAGCAGCCAGGGGATGGCCTGGTGGTCGAGGCGGGGGCCCAGGACGCGCTCCAGCGACGGGTGGAACTGGGTGAGCAGGCCGCGTATGCGGTTGGAGGTGCGGGTGGCCTCGGCCGCGAGGTCCTGGTCGAAGCCGACGAGGACCGTGAGCTCGGCGGTGATCTCGTCGGTGAGCTCCAGCGAGCGCAGGGTGTGCGGCATGGTCCGGGCCGCATCCGCGATGACCGCAGCGTCCTTGGCATCGGTCTTGGCCTCGCCCGGATACAGGTCGGCGATCCGCCGCATCGCGAGTCCGGGCAGGTAGGCGACTTTGCAGCCCGCGTCCCGGGCGACCGTGAGCGGGAGGGCTCCGATGGAGGCGGGCTGGTCCACGATCACCAGGACGGTGCCGAACTTCGCGGCCAGTTTGTCGAAGACGGCCCGCAGTTTCGGCTCGCTGTTGGGCAGCTGCTTGTCGAAGACCTTCTTCCCGGCCGGAGTCAGCCCGTGCCCGTGATGAGAGCTCTTGCCGACGTCCAGGCCGAGGAACACGCCCACGTCTTCGGTGTCGAACATCGCGCCCTTCCAGGAAAGTTGAACGTGCCGGCCTCGGCAGCGGTGTCGTACGCGCGCATCCACGTTATGCAGACCTGCCGCCCGCGAGCTGTCCGGCGTTGCGCCGGACCGGGCGGTGGCCGGACCTCTCATCAGCGTCTCCGACGGCACCTCCCGGGCCCGGTGACACCACCCCCCAGGTCATCCGTTCGACAGGGGGACACAGTCATGCCGGGCCCGGAGGCCAGCGGCCCTCTTGCAGGACCGCGGAAAACATAACG
>NZ_JBEZKI010000089.1:0-1533 GCF_040651615.1 Streptomyces sp. NPDC048417
GTCGATCCCAACCTGCCCAACACCGTGACCGGCGCTACCGCGCTGACCGCAGCGCTGATGGCCGAGCGTCACGAACATTTCGCCGCCTTGCTCGCCGCCGGCGCCGATCCCGGCCGCGCCGACCGGCTCGGCAATACGCCGTTGCATGTGGCGGCGAAGATCAACGAGTTCGGCCATGCCTTGACGCTGTTGCGCGCCGGCGCCGACCCGAATGCGCGCAATGCGCAGGGGGTGACGTTTCAGCGGTACATGTTCATGAGCCCGGATCGCTTGCTCAATGCGCGTACTCGCGGCGAGCGCGATGCGGTGGCGGCGTGGCTGCGCGAACGCGGTGTGGCGTTGGAGAACGCTCCGGCGAAGTAAATGGGAGGGCGCTCTGGCCGTTGCAGTTGCTGTTGCTGTTGCTGTTGCTCTTCGCTCCCCCCGCCGCCCCGAACTCGCCACAGGCAATGAGAGACCCGAAGGGCGGCGCGCAGGACGCGCGCCGTGCGCTACCCAGGCCATGGATGGCCTGTGTGGCGCATCCCCGCGCAAGCGTCGACCCATAGTGGCTCTTGATTCGAAACAGGGAAAAGCACTTTCTTTGGTTACTTTCTTTGGGACAAAGAAAGTGACCCGGCCGCTTGCGGACGGAAGCTGTTGATCTTTGCTTGTCGTCACTCGTTGCTACGAGAGAAGCAGAAGCCAGATCAAAATGGGTTCCGGCTTTCGCCGGAATGACGGGTTGGGAGTTTCGGGCCTTCGGGCGAGTTCGGCGGAGCTACGTCGCTGTGGCTGGATTCCGGCTTTCGGCGGAATGACGGGCTGGGAGCTTCGGAGGTCCGGGTTAGTTCGGCGGAGCTACGTCGCTTCGGTTGGTCGCGACTTGCGTCGCTCCTACAGCCCGCATTGCGCGCAAACGTTCAAACAGCGCGCACCACCACATGCCCCCAGCCACACCGCGACGCAGCATTACCCCCCACGCAACTCCCGCCGCAAAATCTTGCCCACATTGCTCTTGGGCAGCTCGTTGCGGAACTCGATCACGTGCGGGCGCTTGTACCCAGTCAGATTGGCCTTCGCATACGCCTTGATCTGCTCCACCGTCAGCGCCGGATCCGAGCGCACCACCACCAGCTTGACCGTCTCGCCCGACTTCTCGCTAGGCACGCCCACCGCCGCCACCTCGCGGATGCCCGGCATCGCCGCCATCACGTCCTCGACTTCGTTGGGATACACGTTGAAGCCCGACACCAGGATCATGTCCTTCTTGCGGTCGACCAGGAAAATGAAGCCCTTCTCGTCGATGCGGGCGATGTCGCCGGTGTGCAGCCAGCCGTCGCGGTCGATGGTGCGCGCGGTTTCCTCGGGCTGGCGCCAATAGCCCTTCATCACCTGCGGACCCTGCAGGCACAGCTCGCCGGGTTCGCCCACCGGCAGACGCTCGCCCTGCTCGTTCATCACGCAGGCCAGGGTCGAAGGAATCGGCACGCCGATCGCGCCGTTGAACTGCATGCCCTCGACGATCGGGTTGACCACCGCCACCGGCGAGCT
>NZ_JBEZKI010000090.1:0-1428 GCF_040651615.1 Streptomyces sp. NPDC048417
GGAGTCTCAATGACGAAGTCAAGCCGCCTGCGTGACCGGTGGGGCGGAGGTGAAGACCCGTCCGTCACGCAGCAGCGCCCACAGCACGCTGGCCCGTCGGCGGGCGAGGGCGATGACGGCCTGGACGTGTTTGCAGCCCTCGCCGCGCTTCTTGAGGTAGAAGTCCCGGTTCGGCCCCTCGCGGATGATGCTGGTCTGCGCGGACAGGTAGAGCACCCGTCGCAGGCGGCGGCTGTAGCGCTTGGGCCGGTGGAGGTTGCCGGTGCGGCGGCCGGAGTCGCGCGGGACGGGCACCAGCCCGGCCGCCGACGCCAGGTGGCCGGCGTCGGCGTAGGCCGCCAGGTCGCCGGCTGCAACAACGAACTCGGCGCCGAGTATCGGGCCCATGCCGGGCAGGGATTCGATGGTCTCCGCCTGCGGATGGCTGCGGAAGGTTTCGCGGATCTGCTTGTCGACGCGCTTCAGCCGGTCGTCCAGGGCAAGGATCTGTGCCGCCAGGTCAGCGACGATCTGGGCGGCGACGTCTTCGCCAGGCAGGGCGGTCTGCTGGGCCTGCGCGGCCTCCAGCGCGGTCGCGGCGACGGCATCGGCGTTGCGCACGCTGCGGTTGGCCAGCCAGGCCGTCAGCCTTGCCCGGCCGCGGCGGCGGAGAGCCGCCGGAGTCTGGTAACCCGTCAGCAGGACCAGCGCGCCCTTGTGCGAGCTGTAGTCGAAGGCCCGTTCCAGCGCGGGGAAGACGCCGGTCAGCACGTCGCGCAGGCGGTTGATCATCCGTACCCGGTCGGCCACGAGGTCGGAGCGGTGGGCGGTCAGCAGAGCGAGGTCGGCGGCGAGCTGGGCGGGCACGTCGATCGTGGCGAAGTCGTTGCGGTGGCGGGCGGTCTCGGCGATGACGTAGGCGTCGCGGGCATCGGTCTTCGCCTCGCCCCGGTAGGCGCCCGACATGCGGTTGACCGTGCGTCCGGGCACGTAGACGGCCCTCTGGCCGTGCGCGGCGAGAAGCGCCAACAGCAGCGCGGAGGATGTCCCGGAGATATCCACCGCCCAGTGCACCTGGTCCGCCAGGTCGAGGATTTCGCCGAGCGCTGTCAGGATCGCCGACTCGTCGTTGTCGACCTTCTTCGACCACAGCGTCGCGCCGGTCTCGTCGACCACCGCCGCCCAATGGTGGCCTTTTCCTGCATCGACACCGGCCCAGACCTGGGCCTTCCGCTTGCTCACTCGCCCCTCCTCGCACCATCCGGCATGCCGTCGGCCCGAGGAACACCCCGCTGTCATCTCCGTAATCAGCGACCGCACGAAGCGCGCACATCTCAATCAGCAGCCAGGGCGCCCCGGAGAGCCGGACGGCCACTCCTGAGAAGCCACTGAAGGCAAGACCCCATAAGCCACATCCGGCCCTCCCGGGCCACCTAACAACTTACGGAG
>NZ_JBEZKI010000091.1:0-1286 GCF_040651615.1 Streptomyces sp. NPDC048417
GGCAGGGAGCGGTGGCAGGTGGTGCAGGTGCCGGTCCAGCAGTTCAGCAGGTCCTGGATGGCGTCGAGGATCTGGTAGAGGGTGAGCCCGCTGTATCGGCTTTTGGGGCCAGTCGCTGTTCGGTGAGGAACGCGTGGGCTGCGGTGACCAGGGTGACGTGGTGATGCCAGCCGGCCCAGGATCGTCCCTCGAAGTGGTCCAGGCCCAGGCCGTGCTTGAGTTCCCGGTAGTCGTGCTCGATCCGCCAGCGGATCTTGGCCAGGCGGACCAGTTCAGCCGGCGGGGTGTCGGCGGGCAGGTTGGACAGCCAGTAGTCGGTGGGTGCTTCGGCGTCTTCGGGCCATTCGGCCAGCAGCGTGACCTCGGGCAGGACACCGTCCCAGTGGCCGTCTTCGGCGGTGCCGGCGGCCTGGGCCAGGCGGCGGGCCCGGACCCCGGCCGGCCGCACCCGCACGGCCAGAAAGCGCGAGCGCATCGGCCCGCGGGAGCCTTCCCGCCAGGTCACCTCGGTGAACGCCTGCCGCCCGTGGCCAACGGCTAAAACGGCCACAGAGGACGGCTTCTCGCGGTAGCGGGGCTGCGGCCTGCGACCGTTCCCGGACCAGGCCGGGGCGGTGGGCAGCGCGTCGTGCGGGTGGACGGTCACGTCCGAACGGACCGCGACGACATATCCGATGCCCCGATCGCTCAGGCCGTCGCGGAAGTCGGCGTTGTGCCCGTAGCCGGCGTCGGCCACCACCACCGGCGGAACCAGACCCCACCCGGCCAGTTCGTCGAGAGTGTCCAGGGCCAGGCGCCACTTCTCCCGGTGCCCGACCTCTGGCGGTATCCCGGTCTTCTGCCGCCGTGGCGCATCGTGCGCCCACTCCTGGGGCACGAACAACCGCCACTGCAGCGGACAGGAGGCAGTGTCGGAGACCGCGTGCACGCTCACCGCGACCTGGCAGTTGGCCCGCTTGCCCAGCGCCCCGCAGTACTGGCGCGCGACCGCCACCGACATCTTCCCGTCTTTGGGGAACGAGACGTCATCGACCGCCCAGGCATCCGGGCCGATCCGCGGCACCATCCGCTCCGCGATCCGCCGCCGCACCGGCACCGGATCCCACGTCGACTGGTTCACGAACTGCTGCAGGTTCTGCTCGTTGCCGTCCGGCAGCCGCTCCGCCATCGGCTGGATCGATTTGCGCCGCCCGTCCAGCATCAGCCCGCGCAGATAGCAGTCGCCCTTCGCCCGCTGATCCTTGCGCGGCACCGACGCGAACACATCAGCCACGAATAACGCCAAC
>NZ_JBEZKI010000092.1:0-1134 GCF_040651615.1 Streptomyces sp. NPDC048417
GCAGGCGCAGCAGCTCGCCTTCGCGCGTTTTGCCCTCGTCCTCGATCCGGGCGAACGCCGGGCTCAGCGCGGCGGCGGCCTTGAGCAGCGAATCCTCGGACGCCTGCAAGGTCTTGGCGTCGGCCTTCATCGCCTGCAGGCGCGCGGCTTCCTCGCCGAAACCGGTGTGGGCGTAGACCGCGTCGATGCTGCGCTTGAGCGCGGCCTCGTCCTCGCCGGGGAACACGCGCTCGATCTCGGCCACGCGCTGGGCGCCCTGCGCGGCGCGCTTGTACTGCACCAGCAGATAGCGCAGCACTTCTTTTTCCACTTCGCTGCGATAGCGCCGCTGCACTTGCTTGAGCCGGCCTTCGATCAGCGCCTCATCGCGCTGCTGATAGCCGGTTTCGCGCGCGGCGTCGGGCTTGGCGCGCTCCTGCGCCAGCCGCTGCACGGTCAGCGCGGCGTTGAGCAACTGGGTCTGGCTGCGGATCGCGCTCAGCAACTGGTCGCGCTCGCGCGTGGCCGCGCCGGCGTCGAGGATCTTCTGCGCGGCGTCGATGTCGGCGCGGATCGCGCGCGCGTCGGCCTGCTTGTCCAGCCAGGCCAGCATCGCCTTCTCGTCTTCGCCGCGCACCCGCACCGCGTCGCTGCGGCGCAGTCCGTCGAGTTCGCCCTGGGCGCGCTTGAGCGTGTTCTTGAAGCCCTTGACCTGCGCGGCGTAGCTGACCTGCGCATCGGCCGAACCGGCCGCGGCGGCGTCGATGGTCTTGATCAGATCGCCGTACAGCGCCACCCGCGAAGGCAGCTGCCACTGCACCTGCTGGGCGAACTCGGAGGCCATGCGATGGCGGAAGGTCACGCCCGGATAGCCGGCGAGCATGGCGTAGTCGCCCTCGCGCACGGGTGCGGTGGCGATCTGCAGATGGCTCGGCGGCTGGTAGGGCACGTTGTCGGGCGAGTAGTCGGCCGGCTTGCCGTCGCGGCCCACGTACGCGCGCAGCAAGGTGAAATCGCCGCTGTGGCGCGGCCACACGAAGTTGTCGATCTCCTCGCCGTAATTGCCGATGCTGTCCGGCGGCGCGTAGACCAGGCGGATGTCGCGCAGTTCGAGCTGGCGGATCAGATAGAAATCGCTGCCGTAGTACATGTTGG
>NZ_JBEZKI010000093.1:0-1108 GCF_040651615.1 Streptomyces sp. NPDC048417
TCCGACTTCGCAGCAACGATTGGTGGCGACGCGCGTTGACACACCGCCACCGGCTTCGTCGTCCGCTCATCGACCCGCGAGTGAGATAGACGACAAAAACGCGAACGACCGGACGCTCCGCGCGCGCGAACGACGCGGTGCGTTCGCTGAATGCGCGGATCGAAAGAACGCGCTGCGCTGCATCAATCGCGCGGCGTTCGAAAATTGCGCGCGTCAACTGGCGCCTATCTTGCTGCGTGGGCGCCGCCGGGCCGCATCGGCGGCGACGGCAAGGCTGGCGTTCGCGAACGCACGACGAGCATTGCGCCGCGCGGAAGATTCGCGGCGATCAGAAAAAATTATCTAAACAAGAAAATCGCGAGCCGGTGCGGACAGACCGCAATGCCGCAGGCGACGGCCGCGCTTGCCGCGACTACATCGCGCGATGCGCCGCCGGCGCGGCGGCGCATCGGTTCGCCGAGCGCGACGTCGCGCCGAGGTTCAGGCCGAGGCGTAACGCGCCGCGCCGCCGACCCAGCGCGAGACGATGCGGTCGGCCAGTTGCGGCGATTCGGTCAACAGGCGCTCGCCGAGTTCCTGCACCAGCGGCAACAAGTCGGCGTCGCGGCCGAGATCGGCGACGCGGAAACCGGCCAGGCCGGTCTGGCGGGTGCCGAGCAGTTCGCCGGGGCCGCGCAGTTCCAGATCCTTCTGCGCGATGACGAAACCGTCATGGGTCTGGCGCATGGTCTCCAAGCGCTGCCGCGCCAATCCCGACAGCGGCGAGCGATACATCAACACGCAACTGGATGCGGCGCTGCCGCGCCCGACCCGTCCGCGCAGCTGATGCAACTGCGCCAGGCCCAGGCGCTCGGCGTTCTCGATGATCATCAGCGACGCGTTGGGCACGTCGACGCCGACTTCGATCACCGTGGTCGCCACCAGCAGGTCGAGTTCGCCGTCCTTGAACGCGCGCATCGTCTCCTGCTTTTCTTTCGCCTTCATCCGCCCGTGCACCAGCCCCACGCGCAGCGGCGCCAGTTGCTTGGACAATTCTTCGAACGTGCTCTGCGCGGCCTGCGCGACCACTTCGTCGGATTCGTCGATCAGCGTGCACACCCAATAGGCC
>NZ_JBEZKI010000094.1:0-1093 GCF_040651615.1 Streptomyces sp. NPDC048417
AGCTGGGCTGGATCGCGTTCACCCGCAGTTATCACTCCGGCGTCGCCGTGCGTTCGGGCGGTTTCGGCCCGGGCTGGACGCATTCGCTCGATCTGCGCCTCAGCATCTCGGCCGATACGCTCGGCTTGAGCGGCGGCGACGGTTATCAGGTGCGCTACGCGAAGCTCGGCAACGCCTTCTTCGCGACCGACAGCAGCGGCGACCGGGTCGTGGCGTCAGGCTCGCAATGGTTGCTGCACCGGCAAGGCGACGTGCTTGTGTTCGACGCTCAAGGGCGTTTGATCGAGCGGCGAAACGAAGACGGCACCGGGCTGACCTGCGCCTATGGCGAGTACGACCGTCTGGACAAGGTGACTCACTCCAGCGGGCGCTCGCTGCAGTTCGTGTATGCCGAGCCGTCGGGCGATGCCTCGATCGCCTCGATCGCGTCGGAAGGCAAGACGCTGGCGAGTTACGCCTACACGGCGGGACGGCAGGTAGAGATCGCGACGTTCGCTGGCGGCGACAAGCGCAAGTACCATTACGAAGATAGCCGGTTCCCGCGCCACCTGACTGGGGTCACCCACGAGGACAACAAGCGCTACAGCACCTTCGCCTACGACGCTAAGGGCCGGGTGATCTCCAGCCAGCATGACGGCGGCGCCGACAAGATCACGCTGACCTACCGCCCTGAAGGCGGAACGGACGTGACCGATTCGCTGGGCCAGAAGACGACCTACGGCCTGACCAGCGGCACCGGCGTGCTGCCGCGCCGGTTCGGCGACGTCATCGACGAAAAGGGCACGGTCAAGAATACGTACAACCCCGAGTCCGCCGACTTCCGTGGCCGTCCGGCCAGCCTGACCGATCGGAAGGGCACCAAGTCGGAGTTCGCCTACGCCGAAGCCAACGACGCGGTCACCGGCGCGCTCGCGCGCACCGTCACGACCACCGAGGCGGTCGGCAAGCCCGAGCAGCGGGTCAGCACCGCGACGACCGATATCGCCAGCAACCGCCTGATCCGCTCGGCCATCGGCAACCAGGAGACCCGGATCACCCGCAACGCCCGGTTCCAGCCGGTCAGCGTGGCCGTACGCCCGTCGCACCGGCCCTT